>JAKLDU010000074.1 GCA_022703355.1 Deltaproteobacteria bacterium
TGATGCTCTCGATCTCGTCGATCTCCTTGGGAAGCTCCCGCAGGCCTTCCTCGGCCTTGAACATCTCGATCTCGACTTCCTGCAAGGCTATCAAATCGTCTAATAAATCCTTCAAGTCTGCTCTCCTTTACGGTGTGAATACGTCCTGCGCTGCATGCACCTTGATGGAAAGATGCCCGAGCTCCGTGCGGAGCCGGCGGGCCAGCGGGGCCAGGGCGATCTGCTCGGTATGAAAATGGCCGGGATCAACGACGTTGATCCCGGCCTCTTGTGCATCGAGGGCGGCATGGTATTTCACGTCGCCCGTCACGAAGGTGTCGCAACCCCTCTTTCGGGCCTCCAACAGGAGGGACATGCCGCTGCCGGGACAGGCGCATACCCTTTTCACGGGCCGCCCCGCGTCGACGATCCGCATGCGCGTGAACGGCAGGCTCCTGACCCAGGCGTGAAGGGGCATCTCTTCGGGGATCGTGCCCTGCCTCAAGGAGCCCGTCGACTGCACCTCCCCGAGGCCGAGTTTCTCCGCCAGGATGTCGGCCACCCCTCCCGGGGCGGCGTCGAGATTGGTGTGCAGGCTCGCCAGGGAAATCCCGCCGCGGATGAGCATGCCAATCTTCCGGGATGCGGCTTCGCTCAGGTCGAGCCTTTCGAGAGGGCTCATGAGGAGGGGGTGGTGGGTGATCATCAGGTCGACACGTTCCCGCAGGGCTTCCTCGATGGCGGAAAAGGAGGGGTCGAGCGAGATGAGGACGGACCGGACCTCCTGCGCGGGGTCGCCCACCATGAGCCCCACGTTGTCCCATGCCTCCGCGGCGTCAAACGGTGCGATGGCATCGAGAATCGCGAGGATATCCCTGAGCTTCGTCATTCTTCAATAAAAAAGGGGATGCTTGTCGAAGCATCCCCTTTTTGGTCTCCCAAGAGAGTGTCTGCGTTTTTTCGTTCACCAAAAGCAATCTCTCAGCTCCCCTGATCACTGGTTTCGTTCATGGGCCCACCTGGAATCGAACCAGGGACCTACCGGTTATGAGCCGGTGGCTCTACCAATTGAGCTATGGGCCCAAACCCTGTACGGGTTCTTAATCCAAACGAAAACGCAGTGTCAAGCTCTTATTTGGCTGCCATTCCCTCCAGGATATTGACTATTTTTATGCTTTCCTTGAGGGTTCCGATGCTCCCGGCCACCTTCTTGAGCTCTTCCGACAGGCGCTCCTTCTCCTTCTCGTCCTTTTCCCTGGAGAGCTGACCCTCGAGAACGCCCTTGAGGCCCTCGAAGTAGGCGAGCTCCCGGTCGGGCAGGGACAGGATCTTGGGCACCTCGGTCTGGGATCCTGAGGAGGTTTCCCGCAGGTAGTCCACGATGTCCGGTGACTCGGACCGGGTGAGGCCGTGCTGCATGTCGGTGTTGATGAAGGAAACCTTGTCGTAGTAGAACCCGAAGACCTTCTTGATGAGCTCAGAGCGGTGGGAGATGAGGTTCTGGAGGTACAGCGGGAGCTGGGCGAACTTCTTTTCGATGGCTTCGTCGAACTTGAGGGCCTTGGCCTTGTCGGTGCAGGTATAGCTGCCCTTGATGTCCTTGTAGAACAGGTCGAAGTAGCAGTACAGCGACAGGAACACGATGAAGTCCGCCACCACGTTGCCGTTGGTGGTGCAGGAGCTCGTGGAAAGCGCGCCGCCCCGGCCGATGACCTCTTTTGCCCCGGCCTTGAACCAGTCGATGCCGAAGATCCCGGGGATGTTCGTGAAGGCGTCGTACTTGAGCCCGTTCTCCCTGACCCTGTTCACGAGCTCGCCGTCGCGGTACAGCAGGCCGAGCGCCTTGATGTTGGGGAGGAGCGCCGCGCAGATGTAGCCGTACTCGTTGTCTTCGTAGAAGCTGAAGGTGAGGTAGTTTGGCGAGGTGATGGCGAGGAACTCGGGCGGGAAGTTGATGAGGATGGACTGCCCGTCGATCTCGCGGATGGTCTTGGGCTTCTTCTTGAGGATCTGGGCGTAGGAGCTGAAGGCCGGAGTCTTGAGGACGTTCTCGATGATCCGGGTGAAGATGCCCGCGAACTTCCTGCAGGCCTTGCCCAGCTCGTACTGGTTGTAGTCGAAGAGCGGGTCGGACAGGGCGATGCCCGTCCGGAACAGGGTGCCGGTGGGGCTGGCGTTCCGGGAGCACAGGACGCTGATCTGGTCCTGGCGGGAAAGCATCCTGCTTTCCCACCCCTTGGCCGGTGCCGATTCGATGAAGCCGATGGGGTACTTCTTCTGGTGGATCTTGTCCAGCCACATCATCATCCGGTCGGCCTTCTTGGCCGTGTCTCCCACGCAGGAGAGCAGGACATTGGCGCCGAGGCTGTTGGCCCGGTCGAGGACGCGGTCCATGATGGCCTCCGCCGAGAGCTCGCCCAGGCGGATGTTGGCGTGGTGGATGACGGACAGGACGTCCTTCATGTTCCTGGAGTAGATCTTGATGGCCGGCAGGCCCTCGGGGGTGTCCACGATCTCCTGACGGTCGTAGGAGATGACGTGGTTCCTCTGGGGCTCCTCGTCGAGCGTCTGCTCCACGTACTTCGTCCGGAGCTCCGGCTTGCCGTCGGGTTTGACGCGGAAGATGGGGATGCCGTTCTTGTCGTAGCCCTCGAGGATCTTCGACTTCTCGGAGCGGAGCACCCCTGCCAGGAGCTGCTGAACGGTGGGAATATCAGAGGTGAACGCGCCGAAGACGATGTCTATCCAGACGTCGTCGTCCCTGAGCTCGTTGTTCTTGGCCCGTTCCAGTATGCTCTCATTATTCTCCATGGAAGCGTAGATGGCCTGCAGGCCCATCCTTCCATTCGCGCCCCTGATGGCAACCTTGATAACAGGAACCTTTTCTCTGATATCCATGTTAACCTCCACCTGTTTTGTGATTTCCCGTGAATGATGGTTTATCGGCGAATCCCGAAATTGAGTTCCTCATGTTCTTATATCAAATCCGCCGTGTTCAGGCAAGGATATGAAGGCGCCTGCCCGGCTCTCCGGGAACGGGACAGGTCGGTCGGAACCGGCCTTCTATCCTTCCCGGCGTGTGAAAACAGGGGGTTTGGGGAATGAATACCCCCCGTTTCCGGGCTGTCATCCTTTTCCCGGAAAATATTTCCTGTTATAAGGTGCCCATGACGGAAGTGGACATCACCATCGTCGGCGCGGGGGTCATCGGCCTCGCCATCGCCCGGGAGCTGAGCTCCGGAACGGGACAGGTGGCGGTCCTCGAGAGGGAAGCCGGCCCGGGCATGGGCATCAGCTCCCGGAACAGCGAGGTCGTCCACGCCGGGATCTACTATCCCACGGGCTCGCTCAAGGCCAGGCTCTGCGTCGAGGGTTCGCGGCTGCTCTCTTCGTTCTGCCTGCGCTTCGGGGTCCCGTTCTCCCGGATCGGAAAGGTCATCGTCGCCTCGTGCCCCGGGGAAACACCCGCCGTGGAGGAGCTCCACCGGCAGGGCGTCGAAAACGGGGCGGAGGGGCTGACCCTCATAAACGGGAAGGAGCTCGCGAAACGGGAGCCCCACGTGAGCGGGGACTGCGCCCTCCTCTCCCCCCACACCGGCATCGTCGACACCCACCGGCTCACGAAAACCCTCGAGAGGCACTGCCTGGGACAGGGGGCCTCGATCCTGTACCGCACCGGGTTGTCCGGTATCGAAAAGAAGCCTTCGGGCTACCTGTGCAGGGCTGAGGGCCCAGGGGGAAGCACATACCGGTTCTTCTCGAGGGTCGTGATCAACGCCGCGGGACTCGACGGAGACAAGCTCGCACAGCTCGCAGGCATCGACCCCGACGAGGCCGGATACCGGATCTTCCCGCTGAAGGGCGAGTATTTCCGGGTGAGGGGGAGCAAGGGCTCCCTGGTGAACGGGCTCGTGTACCCGGTGCCCGAGCGTAACCTCGCGGGACTGGGGATCCATGCCACCAAGGATCTTGCCGGGAGCCTCCGCCTGGGTCCGAACACCCTCCCCGTCGACAGCTCCGGCTACGACGTGGACCCCTCGCATGCCTCGGCGTTCTACGAGAGCGCCCGGGTGCTACTCCCCTTCCTCGAGCCCGATGACCTCTGCCCTGACATGGCGGGCATCAGGCCGAAGATCCAGAAACCGGGCGGCCCGGCGAGGGACTTCGTGATCTGCCACGAGGACGGGCGCGGACTGCCGGGCATGATCACCCTGGCGGGCATCGAATCCCCCGGACTCACCTCCTGCCTCGCCATCGCGTCCTCCGTGAAGGGCCTGCTGAAGGGGGCGGGGCTGACGCGATAGGGGCGCGCCCCGGCTGTCACACCCCCGCGAAAGCGAGGGGGTCGGGCAATCACCTCACTCCGCGATACGATGAACGCGCCACACCCCCGCGATCGCGGTGGGACCGGGACCGCAGGGCGGGGGATTCAGGCTGCGAACACCGTCCTGCCCGCCACGATCGTGCGGACCACCATGCCGGTGAACTTCATGCCCAGAAACGGCGTGTTCTTCGACTTGGAGAGCACGGCCCCCTCGTTCAATACCCACTCCTTCCCGGGATCGAACAGCACGATGTCTGCCCGCGCCCCGGGAGAGAGCGTGCCCCCCTCCACCTTGAGAATTCCGGCCGGGTTGACGGTGACCTTTTTCAGAAGATCCATGAAGTCGAGCGCGTGCTCCCGGTGCAGCAGCATGAGGGCGGGCAGCAGGGTCTGGAGGCCGATGATGCCGAAGGGCGCCAGGTCGAAGTCGAGGTCCTTCTCGTCCTTCGCGTGGGGGGCGTGGTCCGTGGCGATGCAGTCGATGACCCCGGATTTGAGACCCTTCAAGAGGGCCCGGCGGTCCTCCTCGGTCCTGAGCGGAGGGTACATCTTCGCATCGGTGTCGTATCCCCCGGTTCGCTCCTCGGTGAGCAGGAGGTGGTGAGGGGTCGCGTCGCAGGTGACCTTCACCCCGCTCTTTCGCGCCTGCCTGACGATGTCGAGGCCAGTCTTCGTGGAGAGGTGGGTGATATGGACGGGAACCCCGGTGTACCCGGACAGGAGCACGTCCCGGGCGACCACGACGTCCTCGCAGGCGGCCGGTATGCCCCCGAGGCCGAGCCGCGAGGAGAGGGAACCTTCGTTCATGACCCCCTCGCCGCTCAGTCCCCTGTCCTGGCAGTGGGTGATCACGGGCAGGCCGAAGGTGGCCGCGTACTCGAGCGCCCTCCTCATCATGGCAGCGCTCTCGACGCTCTTGCCGTCGTCGGACACGGCGACGATGCCCGCCTCCTTCATGAGCCCCATCTCGGCGAGCTCCGTTCCCTTGAGCCCCTTCGTGAGCGCTCCCACGGGGAGCACCCGCACGAGCGCCCTCTCGGCGGCCTTCTGCACGATGTAGCGGGTTACGGAAGGGTTGTCGTTCACGGGATCCGTGTTGGGCATGCACGCCATGGCGGTCACGCCCCCGGCGGCGGCGGCCCTGCTCCCGGACACGATGTCTTCCTTGTACTCGAAGCCCGGGTCCCGCAGGTGCACGTGCATGTCGATGAGCCCGGGAAGCACCCACAGCCCCTTCGCGTCCACCGCCCCGGCCCGCGCGCCCCCGGCTCCGCCGGGGTGGACGCCCTCGATGAGGCCGTCTTTGACCTGGATATCCCCGACCCGGGCCGTGCCGCTTGAGGGATCGAATATCGTTCCGCCGTTAATCCACATTGGCTGCTCCTCCCAAGGAGAGGTAAAGCAGGGTCATCCGGATGGCCACCCCGTTCTCCACCTGGTCGAGGATGATCGAGCGGGCGGAGTCCGCGGCGTCATGGGTGATCTCCACGCCGCGGTTCATGGGGCCCGGGTGCATGATCACCGCGCCGTCCTTCATGGCTTCCACCCTCTTCCTGTTGAGGCCGTAAAAGGTCGAGTACTCCCTGATGTCCGGGAAAAACCTCTCGTTGAGCCGCTCCATCTGGACGCGGAGCATCATGACCGCGTCGGCGGAGGGGATGACCGGGTCGAGCTCGGTGGACACCCGTGCGTTCCAGGTTTCGACCCCGGGGGGCAGCAGGGTCTTCGGGGCCACGAGGGTCACCCGTGCCCCCATCCTGGTGAGCCCGTAGACGTTGGAGCGCGCCACCCGGGAGTGCATGATGTCGCCCACGATGGCCACGTTCAGGCCTTTGAGCGAGCCGAACCGCTCCTTGAGCGAGTACATGTCCAAAAGGGCCTGGGTGGGGTGCTCGTGGTAGCCGTCGCCGGCGTTGATCACCGAGCAGGGGAGGAACTCGGCCATCTTTCTGGGGATGCCCGCGTGGGGGTACCTGATCACGATGCAGTCGGGCGCCATGGCCATGACGTTGGATGCCGCGTCCATGATCGTTTCCCCCTTCGAGAAGGACGACCCGGCCTGGGACAGGGCGGTGGTGTCCGCGCTCAGGCGCTTGGCCGCGATCTCGAAGGAGAGCCGGGTCCGGGTGCTCGCCTCGTAGAACAGGAGCACCACGGTCTTGCCCCTCAAGGTAGGCACCTTCTTGATGTCCCGCTTGGAGATCTCCTTGAAGGAGGACGCCATGTCGAGGATGTGCCCGATCTCCCCCGCCGTGAGCTCCTGGATGCCGATGAGGTCCTTGTGGGCCCACTTCATTTCTTCACCCCGCTCAGGATCACGTCCCTGATGGTGGTCTCATCCTTGCCCGCTTCGAGCTTGAGGACCTTCTCTTCGGGGATGTCCACCTGCCGGCCCACGAAGTCGGGCTGGATGGGAAGTTCCCGGCCGCCCCGGTCGAAGAGTACCATGAGGTAGATTCTCCGGGGCCGGCCCAGGTCGACGATGTGGTCGATGGCCGCCCGCACCGAACGGCCGGTGTTGAGCACGTCGTCGATGAGCACCACCCGTTTGCCCTCCACGGAGAACGGGATGTCGGTGCGCCTCACCTCGGGGTAGAAGAGCCGCTTGGAGAGATCGTCCCGGTAGAGGCCGATGTCGAGCGTGCCAAGGGGGATGCGTTTTCCCGCCCGCTCTTCGATGAGCTTGACGATGTTTCTAGCCACGAGCACGCCGCCGCTCCTGACCCCGATGAACACCACGTCTTCCCAGGAGGCGATGTCCTGCATGAGCTTCGTTGCGAGCTCATTGAGGAGGTCCCTGATCTCCCGCTGGCTTATGGCTTTCTCCCGCATACCCCTCCCTTACCTGACGATATGGCCCATTCTCCCGAAGCGGACCCAGTGCCTTGCGCTGTCCCAGGAAAAGTAGATGATGAAGGCCTTGCCCTTGATGTTCTGGATCGGCACGAAGCCCCAGAACCTGCTGTCATAGCTCTGGTCCCGGTTGTCGCCCATGACAAAGCAGGTTCCCGGCTCAACCTTCACAGGGCCGAAGTTGTCCCGCACCGCGCCCTGGCCCTGGGTGAGAATGAACGGGTCCGTGTGTTTCTCGGCGTCCATCCTGAAGGGGGCGCCGTTGATGTAAACCTTTTTTTCCTTGACCTGGATCGTGTCCCCGGGCACGCCGATGACCCTTTTCACGAAATCCATGGCGTGGTTCCCCGGGAAGGTGAAGATGACGATGTCTCCGCGAGCCGGGACCCGGTCCCCTCCCCAGATCTTCCGCGTGGTGAACGGCACGGTCAGGCCGTAGTTGTATTTGGTTGCCAGGATGTGGTCCCCCTTGAGCAGGGTGTCTTCCATGGACGACGACGGTATGCGGTAGGCCTGCAGGATGAAGGCCCTGATGATCATGGCAATGACGAAAGCGACCACGAGGGCCTCTACCCAGTCTCTTACCGCGTTCTTCTGCTTTGCTGTGCTCAACTCTTGCTCCTTCTTTCGTCCTGTGCGCAGGCGCTCTTTTCGCTTTGCCCTGTCACGCTTTTTATCAGAATATTACCTGCAACTAAAGTCGATTTCCGCTTCGGTATGCTCTAGCACAGTCGGGGAGAGCATGGGTAGGGGGGATTTGCGGGCAGGAGCCTTCAGACCAGGCCGGTCTTCCGGTACTCGAAGAGATACTCCTTTATATAGTGCCCCAGGGAAATCTGCCAGGCGGGCATGAGCTTCCCGGTTGCCTCGACAAAGCGCTTGGTGGAAAGGATGCTTCGGGCCGGCCTCGGCGCCGGAAGAGGATACTCCGTTGTCGGGATGGGGACAACCTCGGTGGGCAGGTCCACGAGTTCGATGGCTTTCTTTGCCAGGTCATACCAGGTGGCGTGCCCGCGGTTGCAGACATGGTAGATCCCCGAGGCGCCGCGCTCCATGAGCAGCCTGATGGCCCGGGCGAGGTCCTTCGAATAGGTGGGAGAACCCCACTGGTCGTTCACCACCGAGATCCTGTCCCGGTCCTTGGCGAGGTTCAGGATGGTGGACACGAAGTTTTTCCCGTGGGGACCGAAGAGCCACTGGGTCCTGACGATGAGGTAGTGCTCGATGCCTTCCCGCACCGCCACCTCGCCCGCGTACTTGGTCTTGCCGTAGACGCTCACGGGGTCGGCCTCGTCTGTTTCCGTGTAGGGGGCTTCCCTGGTGCCGTTGAAGACGTAGTCCGTGGAAATGTGCAGGAGCTTCACCCCGAGTTCCTCGCAGGCCCGGGCGAGATGGCCCGGCGCCCGGGCGTTGAGCTCCCAGGCGGCTTCCCTGTCCGTCTCACACCCGTCCACGTTGGTGTAGGCGGCGCAGTTCACGAGCCAGTCCGGCCTCAGGGACACGAGGGCGGCCCGGATGGCCACGGGGTCGGTGATGTTCAAGGGGATGCTCGGGAGCCTGACGTCGGTGCCCGTGACCGTGTCGCCCGCCCCGGCGCACACATGCGCCACCTCATGGCCGAGCAGGCCCTGGACGCCGGTGATGAGGACGTTCATCGGTTCGCGTACATCCTTTCATAATACGACTGGTAGTCGCCCGAGAGGATCTTTTCCCACCAGGTTCTGTTGTCGAGATACCACTGGATGGTCTTCCGCATGCCCGTCGGAAAGTCCACCTCGGGTCTCCAGCCCAGCTCCGCCTCGCTCTTCGAGAAGTCCATGGCGTAGCGGAAATCGTGGCCGGGCCGGTCTTTCACGTACCTGAGGAGGGACTCGTCCCTGCCGAGGCGTTCCAGGATGAGGCGGACGATCTCGATGTTCTGCTTTTCCGCGTCGCCGCCCAAGTTGTAGGCCTCGCCGGTCCTTCCCTTCTCCGCCACGGCCACGATGCCCCGGCAGTGGTCGTCCACGTAGATCCAGTCCCGGATGTTCTTCCCGTCGCCGTAAACCGGGAGCTCCTTTCCCTGCGAGGCGTTGATGACCATGAGCGGGATGAGCTTTTCCGGGAACTGGTACGGCCCGTAGTTGTTGGAGCACCGGGTGACCACCGCATCGAGCCCGAAGGTGTGCACGTAGGCTCTCACCAGGAGGTCCGCCGACGCCTTCGCCGCCGAATACGGGCTGTTGGGCGCCATGGGGAGATCTTCCCGGAACTTGCCCTCCGGGCCCAGGCTGCCGTAGACCTCGTCGGTGGAAACCTGCAGGAAACGTTTCACCTTGTGTTTTACCGCGGCGTCGAGGAGCACCTGGACGCCCAGCACGTTGGTCCGGATGAACACGCCCGCGTCCTCGATGCTGCGGTCCACGTGCGACTCGGCGGCAAGATTGAGGACCAGGTCGAAGGCGTCCGAGCTGAAAATCCCGGCCATGGCCCTGCTGTCCGCGATGTCCGCCCTGATGAACGCGTACCTGCCCGGATAGGCTTTCTCGAGCCCCAGGGTGTTTTCGAGGTTCCCGGCATAGGTGAGGAGATCGAGGTTCACGATCTTCCAGTCCGGTTTGTTTTCGAGGATGTACCTGATGAGGTTCGTCCCGATAAAGCCGCAGCCGCCAGTGAGCAAAACGTTCATCGCCGCCCTCTCTTTCTTCCGCCCTTATTCGTCGTCCGAAAAGCCGGGCCCTTCCCCTGCGTATTCCACGCTCACCAGGTAGAGCCCCTGGGGAGGCGCCGTTGGACCGGCCTTGGTGCGGTCCCTGAGCCCCAGTATCTGCGCCATCCCTTCGGGGGCCATCTTCCCCTGTCCCACCGGAATGAGCGTCCCGACGATGTTTCTTACCATATGCCGGAGAAACCCGCTACCCCTGATGAAAAAGAACACCTGGGAACTCTTTGAGAATACCCGCGCTTCCAGAATTCTTCTTGTCGTGGTCCTGACCGACGAACCCGACCCCATGAATGACCGGAAGTCGTGCTCGCCCTGAAGCATCCGGGCTGCCCGATCCATGGCCGCGACGTCGAGGTCCCCCGGGAGGTGCAGGGCGTAGCGGACAAGGAACGGGCTCATGACCTCCGCCGTGTCCACGAAGTACAGGTAGCTCTTCGCCGTGGCCCGGTACCGGGCATTGAAATCGGGCCCCGTCTTCCTGACCTCCCTCACGGATATGTCCGGGGGGAGCTTCGAGTTCATCGCCTTGAGCAGGCCCTCTTCAGGTATGACCGAGGCCGACTCGAAGCTGATCACCTGTCCGAAGGCGTGCACGCCCGCATCGGTACGCCCGGAGGCGGTCACCCGGACCGCGTGTCCGAGGATCTCCCCCAGCGCCTT
>JAKLDU010000075.1 GCA_022703355.1 Deltaproteobacteria bacterium
AAACGCGATGAGCACGAGCTGGGCAACCGAAAAGGCGGCCATTCCCATGATGTACCGCCTGTCCTTTTCCCAGAAGGTGAGCGTCCGGTACCTGACGTTGCTCCCCGGCGGGAGATTCTTTTCCGGGATGTGCCAGCGTTTCAGCTGCCGCCAGTCGAAGAGCGGGGCGGCGTTCCCGATGACCTCGGGCCTGATGTCCCCGGGCTTCTCGCCGTTCATGATCCGCAGCGCCATCCAGGCAGCCCGTGCCCCCAGGAACTCGTAGTTTATCATGCGCCCGCCCACGCAGCCTTGTCCGAGGTGGGAGTCGGAGGTGCTGTACACCGGGGCGTTGGCGCTGCTGGACACCAGCTTCAGGGCCTCGACGGGGACGAAGCGCCTGCCCGCACCGTCCCGGTAAAACGGCAGAAAGAGTATGGCCGTCGACTTGGGCAGGGCGCTCACCCTGCCCAGGAGCTCGTCCATGGGCAGGCCCGCCAGGTCGATGGTCTCAAGGCCCTTGAAATCGGCCTGGAGAGTTTTGCGGGCCAGATCGGCGAGGCGCAGGTCCGTTTCGCCCGCGCCGGCCACGACGGCGACCCTCTTCAGGCCCGGCTGGGCGTTCCGGGCGATGTCGATGGTGCCGCGGAGGTCGATGGCGAAGGCCACGCCGGTGATGTCGTCCTTACCCGGCTGCGGGGGAATCTCGGCGGGCGCCAGGTAGACGATGGGCACTTTCGGAAACAGGGAGGCCCGGTTCTCCAGGAGGAAATCGAGTGCCGGGCCCTGCACGGGCACCACGACGTCGATGTGCTCCCGGGCGTACTTGAGGCGGTAGAAATCGATGAGGGCCCGCCTGCCGTTCTTGCCGGGGAAGAGCGTCAGATCGAGGGTCTCTGAATACAGGACGACATCCCGGTCCTCATGCTCCTGGAAATATTTCAGCATGCTGGTGAATATCATGCGGTTGGCGGGGGCTGCGAAGCCTGCCTCGTGGTAGAGGACCAGGACCTTGTCCACGTGGCGGGCCGGGGAGGCGGCCTGGCCGGGCAGGGACCAGCCCAGCACCAGGGCGGCGCAGAAAACCGCGGTGAGCTTCGCGGCACGGAGACGGCGTGTCTTTTCGCGATTCATGGCGGCCCTGCCCCCCACATGAGAAACAACAGCAATTTATTATAAATCTTTTTTGCCGTGCGGTCAAAAAACAAAAATCAGGGGTGATGTAAATCAGGGGGCCGTCACCACGGCGGTGGCCCCTGGACCACCTCGGACAGGGCGTTGGGCCTGACCCACCGGGCAAAGGCCTTCCGGATCTGCTCGGCGGAGAGCTTCACGTAGCGGCCCGCCGCCCGGGTGGGCTCGTCCAGGGGGAGGTCGAGCTCGACGCGCCGGATGAAGCCCAGGGCGATGGTGTCCACGCTGGACTCGGACAGGGGGATGGCCCTGAGGAGCATGGCCTTGGCCTGGCGAAGCTCATCCGGGCTCACCTGCCGGGTTCCCATGTCCTTGAGGTTCCGCGTCACGATGGCCCGGGCCCGCGCCACGTTTTTCGGGTCGCAGGCGAACTCCACGCTGTAGACGGCGCGGGACTGGTTCACCTCGAAATCGGACGACACGTAGTAGACGAGCCCCTCGTTCGCCCGGAGGTCGCGGTAGAGCCGCGTGGCGTAGAACGCCCCCCCGAGGACGCCGTTCCCCAGCCTGAGGGCGTAGAAGTCGGGGTGGGCGCGGTTGAGCCCCAGGGTCTGGGCCATGACCACCTTGTCCTGGACCCGGGTGGCATTGGGCACGACCGTCGAGGAAGCCACGCTTAAGGGCACCGGGGGAAGCAGGGTCTGGGGCCGGGGTGTCCCGGGCGTGCTCCACCAGCCGAAATGCTTTTCCACGGCCGCTTTCGCCGCGTCGGGGGGGATGTTGCCCATGACCACGATGGTGGTCATGTCGGGCCGGAACACGCTGTCATAATAGTTCCTCACGTCCTTGATGTCCAGGGACGAGAGGGTTTTCGGCGTGGTCTGGCGGAGCTTGGGGTCGCCGTCGGGGTAGAGCGACGACAGGAGGGCGCGGTCCGCGAGGTAGTCGGGGCTCTTGAGCCGCCCCGCCGTCTCCGAGGCCAGCTGCTGGCGGACGATCTTGAAGGCCGGCTCGGGCAGGGCCGGACGGAGCACGTTGTCGGCCAGGAGCTCGATGCCCCGGTCGAAATGCCCGGTGAGGACCTGCAGGGAGAAGTCGGCCCCGCCTGAGGCCTGTGCGCCGATGTCGTCGAGCGCCTTCAGGAAGGCCACCCTGTCCAGCGACTCGGTGCCGTAGGAAAAGAGCTCGTCGAGCACGTCGCTCACCCCGTCCTGTCCCCGGGGCTCCTGGAGCTCGGGCCTGTTCCTCACGTGGCCGTACACGCTCACCGTGTCGCTCACCTGCTGGCTCTGCACGATGAGCCTGATCCCGTTGGGGAGCATCGTCACCACGGGCTTGAGGGTCGATTTGGGTATGGAAAGCCTGCCGAGCGATTCCTTCGCCCACGGGGGGAGGGGTACGGGCTTCAGCTTTTTGGGGGTGAACGACTCCTTCCCCCCGAAGCCCCTGCCGGAAACGGGCCTGCCGGAAGCCTGGGGCGAGAGCACCGCGGTGACGGCCGTGTCCAGGGTTATGAAGGTGCGCGCAACCCTGTTCACGTCACTGGCCGAGACCTTCCTTATGGCCTCCACCTCTTCATCAGGGGACGACCTTCCCTGCACCGCCAGGGCATGGGACCACGACATGGCGAGCCCCTCCACCGAGTTCTTCTGAAGCTCCGCGTCAGCGATCCGGTGCAGCTTGGCGGCTTCGACGAGGTCTTCGGGAACGCCCCCCCCGACCACGCCGGCGAGGGCGGCGCGGACGTCGGCCGCCAGGGCCTTCACGTCCGCCCCCTGGGGGAATGCCGCCGCGGCAAAGGCGACGCCGGACTGGGGCAGGGTGTAGCTGTCGAAGTCCATGTCGAGGGCCTTGCCCTGGGGGACCAGGCCGTAGAGGGTCCCCCGCCGGCTGGCGAGCACATCGGAGAGCACCTGGGCGGCCGCGTAGTCGGGGCTGTCGTAGCCGGGCATCCGGAACGCCACGATGTAGAGGCCGTAGGGCTTGTCGGTCGCGAGTTCCATGGTCTGGGGCCGGACGGGTTTGAGGTCAACCTCGGGCCGCGCTGGGATTTTCCTCGGGGGGATGCCCCCGAAGAGCCTTTTCACCTGGGCCAGGGATCCGGAGGGGTCGACGTCGCCCACGATCACCAGGATGGCGTTGTTGGGAGGGTACCAGTCATCGTGAAATTTCTTGAGCATGGCGCCGGTCATGTTCTTGAGGGATTCCCTGGTGCCCAGCGGGTCGTGTGCGTAGGGCGTGCCCGAGAACATGGCCTCGAGGAGCTGGTTGTAGAAGAGGTACTCCGGGGTGGAGAGGTTCTGGCCCACCTCCTCCATCATGGCGCCTTTCTCGAGGTTCCACAGGGCGCTGGTGCTCAGCACCCCCCGCATGCGGGTCGCCTCCACCCGGAGGGCCACCTCGAGGTCCCCGGCGGGCACGGTGAAGAAGTACTGCGTGGCCGTCTGCGAGGTTGCCGCGTTGAAATTGCCCCCCATGGCCGCCGCGATGTTGGCGAGCTGCGCCGCCTCGAGGCCCGGGCTGCCCCTGAACATCATGTGCTCCAGGGCGTGGGACATGCCGGGGAAGCCTTCGGGCTCCTCGTTGGAGCCCACCTTGTAGTTGACGACGACGGTGGCGGCGGGGGCGAGGGCGTTGCGCACAACGACGACCTGCAGGCCGTTCTCGAGGGTGGCGCGCAGCACCGCGGGCTCGCTCCCCCCTCCCGCACCGGCGGCCGGGGTAACCGGCGCCGCGGCGCCCAGGAAGAAGAGTGCGAGCATGAGCCCCAGCAGGGGTCTCCCGGCGTGCAGCAGCCTTCTGAACCGGGCGGACGGGTTCTGGCCTTGGGGGATGGGGCTGCCTGTCATGTGAGCGCTCATCGGTTCCTCCTCGCAGAAACGGGACAGGGCCCCGCAGCCGGGAACCTGTCCGCAACGTTGTCATAGTTGTACTTCCCCCGGCGGAAGGAATCAAGGGCCGTGAGGAGAATGGGTTCCGTCCGGGAAGAATGGCCGATCCCTCATGACCGGGGCGAGTCCTGTCTTGTGAATGGGCCCCGTCCTGGATGAGGGGCTTTCCCCAGGCGGTGAAAATGGTTGCATTCTCCCTGCCGGGACCTTATCCTGAGGGCCGCGTGCCATCGAGATCAGCAGGGGGGGAAAGGCAGGGGGCATGGACTACCGCATCACGGCGACACTGGGGCCCGGGAGCGCCCGGGAAGAGATATGGGAGGCCATGGTTTCCGCCGGCGCCGACGGGTTCCGTCTGAACACGTCGCACCTTTCCCTCGGCGAGCTTCGGGGATGGGTCGGGAGAGTGGGGAAGTTCATCTCGTCCTTCAGCCCGGGCCTTTCCCTGGTGCTCGACCTCCAGGGGAGCAAATGGCGGCTGGGGGAGTTTCCCCCCTTCACCCTCGAACCCGGGAAGAAGGTCACGCTCAAGCACGCCCGATCCACGCGCCTGCCCGGCGTGCTGCCGGTGCCCCACGCGGACTTCTTCAGGGCAGCCCCTTTCTCGGGGCGGGAGATCGTTTTGAACGACGCCAGGGCGGTGCTCGCCAGGGAAACGGTCGGCCCGGGGTTCGTGGAGGCCCGGGTGGTCTCAGGGGGCGAGATCCTGCCCCGGAAGGGAGTCACCTATGCCTCGTGCGGGTTCCGTGCGGAGGAACCGGGGGAGAAGGACCGGGCCATCATCGAAAAAACCGGGGGCCTGCCCTTTGTCAGGTACGCGGTCTCCTATGTGAAGGACGCTTGGGAAATGTCCCGGTACCGGGAGGTGTTCGGCCCCTCCGTTTTCCTCATCGCCAAGCTCGAAAGGGGCGAAGCCCTCGCGGACGCCCGCGGGATAGCGCTCCATGCGCAGGAGCTGTGGCTGTGCCGCGGCGACCTCGGTGCGGAGCTGGGGCTTTCCGGCATGGCCCGGGCCTCTTGCTCCTTCTCGGCGGGAGTGGCCGGGCTGCCGGTTCCGGTCATGCTCGCCGGCCAGGTCCTGGAGCACATGGTGGCCTCGCCCACGCCCACCCGTTCCGAGGTGTGCTGCATCCACGACGCCCTCGCCCAGGGGTACGGCGGGGTCGTGCTGTCGGACGAGACGGCGGTGGGCAGGCACCCTGTGGAGGCGTGTCGGACCGCGGCGCTCTTCAGGGGCGGGGGGTCACGAGGTTTCGGAGCATGATGGACCCGCTGAACCATGCCATGGGGAAGACCCTTCAGGACCTGGGGTACCAGGTGAGCTGTTCCCCGAAGAGCGGGTTCTACGAGGTGGAGATTCTCGCGTGAGACGTGTCCGGCTGGATTTTCGAAAAGCCCGTCCGCAGGAAACCGGCTGACTATTCGCGGCCGGCGGTCCAATCTTCCCTGGCAATGGGCGAAGTGCCCGTGTTATATGATCCCTGCACACGTGCATCGACGAGAACGGGGCGTGGGAGGGCAGCCTTGCGCATACACTACCTGCAGCACGTGCCCTACGAGGGGCCGGGCTGCATCGAGACCCATTTCCGGTCCAGGGGACACGACCTGACCTCCTCGCACCTCTACCTCGGGCAGGGGCTGCCCCAGGTGGGCACCATCGACTGGCTCGTCGTGCTGGGCGGTCCCATGGGCGTGCACGATGAGATGGCGTGCACCTGGCTGAAGAGGGAAAAGCTCTACATCCGGGAGGCGATATTTTCGGGCAGGATGGTGCTGGGGATCTGCCTCGGCGCCCAGCTCATCGCGGACGTCCTGGGCGCCGGAGTGCGGGGCGGCGCGTACCGGGAGATCGGGTGGTTCCCGGTGGAGATCGACCATGGCGCAGCACCCCTGCTGCGGGGCGTGCTGCCCGGGAAAATCGAGGCCTTCCACTGGCACGGGGACACCTTCGACATCCCGGAAAACGCCGTGCGGTTCGCCTCGAGCGACGCGTGTGCGAACCAGGGTTTCATGATGGGCAACAGGATCGTGGGCCTCCAGTTCCACCTGGAGACCACCCCTGCCTCGGCGAGGTCCCTCATCAGGAACTGCAGGGATGAGCTGGACGGCTCACGCTTCGTGCAGACGGAGAAGGAGATGCTCGCTTGCGGGGAGCGGTTCACTCTGGCCAACGAGCTGATGGGAACGCTCCTGCGGCAGATGGAGGAGTGGAACTCCTGACGGGGTGTTCCGGCTCGCCGGGAGCCGCCGCGTGTGCCAAGTGTCAGGCGGGGGAGGAGAGCCCCTGACGGCCGGTGCCCCCGGCCAGGCCGTGAGGGCTTGCACCCGGGGCGATGAAGATCCATGCTGGAGGTGGACGATGAGATGTGAGAACTGCCAGGCCGAGATAACCTTTCCGATGGCCCTGCGCCAGGCGATGCCGCACCGGTTCCGCTGCATGAAGTGCGGGGCCCGCTACCGGGTCAGGGCGCCCCGCCTGGGGCTCTTCTTCCTGGGCATCGCCGCGGCCTTCGCCGCGCTCGTGTACCAGTTCACCCTGGGGATGGCTGCGCACGGGCCCTCCTTCATCCTCCCGTTCCTGGTCGTTGCCGCCGGGGTCTGGCTTGTCTTCGAGTTCCTGCTCCACCGGCACATCACCCGCAGCGGCCAGCTCACCCCCCTCGAAGGCCGGACAGCCGGCGGGGAGGAAGACGAGGGTACGTGAGGGGGCTACTTTTCGCCCCCGAGGATGAGCGGCAGCCCGTTCTTCGGGTTGCCGATGACCACGACCTTCGTGTTCTGGCTGTTCGCGAGCTTCTCCGTGGCCTCGATCCCCTTCCACTCGAGGATCTGCGGGTTGATGCCCTGGGACACGATCCTCTGGAAGTCCGAGATGCCCTGGGCCTCGATGCGCTTGCGCTCCGCCTCCTGCTGCTCCTTCTGGAGCACGAACTTCATCTGCTCGGACTCCTGCTCCCTCTTGAGCTTTTCCTGGATGGCCAAGGTCAGGGTGTTGGGGAGCCCGATCTTCCGGAGCAGGACCTGGTCGGTGATGACGCCCCGCTCCTGGGTCATCTTCGCGTAGAGGCCCTTGATCTCGTTGGCCACCCGCTCGCGCTCCGCCGAGTAGAGGGCCTTGGCCTCGTAGGAGGCGGTCACCTCCCTGATGGCCGAGCGCAGCTGCGGCTGCACGACGATCTCCCGGTAGTTGCCCCCCACGGTCTTGTAGATCTCCACGGCCTTGTTCGGGTCGATCCGGTAGAGGAGGGAGACGTCGAGGTTGATGATGAGGCCTTCCTTCGAGGGGGTGTCCGCCACCTCCATGAATTCCTGGGTCCGCACGGACATCGTCACGACTCGCGTGAACGGGATGACGAGCCCCGGCCCCGGCTTGAGGGTGTTGGGCAGGACCTTGCCGAAAAAGTCCTGCACGCCCACATGCCCGGCAGGGATGACCACGATGGGGTTGGCGACGGAGAACAGCAGGAAGAGAGCGACGACGGCAACGATCACCTTTGCCGTCATGGATTTTCTGATCTTGATTTCCGGAGCACCCTCCATGGATAGACCTCCCCTTGAGTTGATTGCGCCCATTAAATCACATTATCCCCCAGCTTGACAGACATTAATCACAGGGGCCGGGAGAGGAAATCCATAACTGTACACTGCGTGCACAGGGAGAGAGGAATTAAAGTGATCATGAATATATACCGATGCATAGGGTATCAACTTGCCCTGTCGTTCACGTAAGCTTGACACGGTTGCACAATGTTAGGTATAGAGTGACACACTGGGATGATCCTCCAATCAAAGACGTGCACGCGAGAAACAGGCAGGCGTGCTCGAAATGGGGTAAAGAATGAGGAGAACCATTCTCGGTCCTGTAATTCTCTGTGTATTTATCATAGGGCTCATCGGGACGGATATTGGACAGACCGCACAGGCGAAAACGCATAAGGCAGACACCAGGAAAGTAGTCGCACAGGAATCCGGGCAGCACAAGCATGCTGCCGGCATCGAGAAGAAAGCGGTCAAAGGGAAAAAGAGCGCTGCCCACGAGAAAAAGTCAAAGGCCGGGCTTGCATCCAAAAGCGCGACAAAGCAGAAAAAGAATGTCGTTCATGCCAGCAAGCCAAAGCCGGCAGACGGCAAGAAGCTGAAGCTCGCGAAGAAGCCCAGGCAGGCAGAGAGCAAGAAGCAGAAGCTCGCGAAAAAGCCGAGGCCGGCAGAGAGCAAGAAGCAGAAGCTTGCGAAGAAGCCAAAGCCGGCAGACGGCAAAAAGCAGAAGCTCGCGAAAAAGACCAAGGCTTCAGGCGGCAAGAAGCAGAAGGTTGCCAAGGCGGCCCAGGGGAAGAAGCAGAAGATCGCCAACGCCCGCCATGACCGGAAGGGAAGTTCCTCCGTCCACGGCTCCCTGCGGAAGCACACCCGCTCACACCCGGTGGCCAGCTCCCGTTCGGGCGTGCGCGGTCGGCCTCAACAGGTCGAACAGGCCCAGTCTCTTCCCGAGTACCAGCTCCACACGCCTGAGCCCGCCGACTATTACCTGGCAAAGCAGGCGCCGGACGCCATCAGGAACCTGTCCGTCGACTCCGGGCCGGAGAAGCGCCTGCCCCTGGCAGTGAGGGTGCTCGAGCTGGCATACAGGTGCCTGGGCATCCCATACCGCCACGGGGGAACGACGACCCAGGGGTTCGACTGCTCGGGTTTCGTCAAATACGTGTTCAAGGAGAACGGCATCGAACTGGGCCGCTCCTCCCGCGACCAGGCCCTGGACGGCAAGCCCGTGAGCCTGGCCGAAATCAGGCCCGGCGACCTGATCTTTTTCCGCATGCACCAGCGCAAAAAGGCCCGCTCCTCCATCGACCACGTGGGCCTCTACGTGGGCAACGGCCAGTTCATCCACGCCGCCAGCGGCTCCCGCGCCCGGGAGATCAAGGTCGACAGCCTCGACGCGTCCCACTACCTGCCCAAGGTGGTCGGTGCGCGGAGGGTTTTGAACGACGGCGAAGGCGTGGACGAGAGCCTGCCGAATTAACCCCCCGTGCGGAAAAGCCCGCCCCAATGTGCGGCGGCTGTCCGTGCCGCCGGCGTCAGTCTCGAGGGGTCTTTCCGGGGAGCTCCCCCGTGCTCAGGTTTTCGCCGGGGATGATCTGGACGAGCTGCTCCCTCGAAACCGTTCCCTCCGAATAACCCCAGGCCGCCTCCATCATGGGAAGTGCCTTGGAGCGCGCCCGGGCGAACAGGGCGGACAGGGTCTCCACGAGCTCGGCGCCGCTTGACCGGTCCCGGTACCTCACCGGGTCCTGGATGTCTGAACAGGAATCCCTGATGCCCCCGTAGAACAGGGAGAGGTACGCCCGTGCATGGAGGACCCCCCATCCCTGGAGGGCGTTCAGGAAAAGATAGGCTGCCGGACTCGCGAACAGGCGGTTTGAGACGAGCTGCAGCAGGAGGGTCCGTTCCATGGCGCGGCGGGTGGTACGAAAATCCCTGCTCACGATGTCTTCGAAGACCAGGCCCCTGAGCAGGCGGGGCCTGACGAGCTCGTGGATGCGCAGCGTGTTGCCCGTTCGGACGTCGATGCAGGTTTCCAGAAAGCGGTGCCGCGTGACGGCATCCTCTCTGCGGGCAGGGTCCTGGTCGTAATAGTTGCCGCTCAGGCTCTCGACCATGGGGTGGAAGGTGATGTCCAGGGCGCAGTGAGTGATGTACCCGAGGATGAAGGCGATGTCGTCGGGGCCCCGCGCCTCGTCGAGGACGCTCAGGATCAGGGCGTTCGTGGGGCGGCCGTCCCTGCCGTGGATGATCTCGGAGATCCTCTCCAGGGAGGGGCTGAAGCTGTAGTAGAACGTGTCCGGGATGATCGAGCCCAGGCAGTAGCTGGGTTTCCCGCCGGATATGACCACGCGCATGCCCTCCGCACGGGTCTTCCCGACAAGGCTTTCCGCGAACCAGAGGTGAGTGTTCTCCTTGGGCATGGTTTTTCCGGAACCCTCCTTGCGCCCCGGATTGTAATATGAAAGACCCTCTGCAGGCAAGCGCCCGGAGGGCGGGTGGCAGTTCCGACGGCTTCCCTCGCCGGGCGATCGCCCGGGAACCCCTCCCTCCCGGACAACGATTCATTGGAAAGTGGCAGACGATGTGCTAGATACGACTCATTAGGCCAGGAGAAACAGGGTGACAACCCGGGAACGGGAGGCGCGGGGAGCGATGATGTCCATGCAATACGGCAAGATGGTTTTCGTCATGGTACTGGCGGCCCTGTTCATCTGCATCTTTTCGAACCGCGACCTCCCCTCGGTGAACAACATGGAGGCCCGGAACTATATCACGGCGCGCGAGATCCTGGAG
>JAKLDU010000076.1 GCA_022703355.1 Deltaproteobacteria bacterium
TGGAACCGCTCTTCGCTGGAGCGCAGCTTCTCCTCCACCTCCCTGCGCTCGGCGATCTCCTTCCTCAGGAGTTCGACGGCGTCCGTGAGCTCGGCCGTGCGCTCCCTCACCATCTCCTCGAGCCGGGTGCGATGCTTCTTCAGCTCGTCCTCGGCCTTCTTGCGGTCGGTTATGTCCCGGGTGATGCCCATGATGCCCCGGATCGTCCCGTTCTCGTCGTAGAGGGCGTTCATGGTCATCTCCGCCCAGAAGGTGTGCCCGTCCTTGTGGATCATCTCGAAGTCCGTGGTGTAGGACCACTCGGGCTCGTGGTGACGGCCCTTGATCTCCAGGAGGAGCTCCCGCTCGAAGAGCTCCCGGGCCTTCTTCGCGGACTCGGGGGTGAGCACCTCGTCGAGCCTCTGCGTCATGGCCTCCTCGACGGTGCACCCCCTGAGGAGCTTGACCGAGGGGCTCACGTACGTGTAGCCCAGGTCGAGGTTGAAGACCCAGAGCACGTCGTGGGCGTTCTCCACGAGCCTGCGGTAGCGGTCCTCGCTCCCCCTGACCGCCTCGGCGATCTGGCTGCGCTCGGAGAGCGCCGCTTCCAGCTCGATGATGCGCCTGCGTGCCGCCGACAGCTCGTTCCTGAGCCCCTCCAGCGTTTCCTGCCCCATGTGGCGCTCCTGGTGTCGTGGGAATATGTGTTTATAATTATAAACATAATCACGGAGAATGCAACGCCGCTTTTGCTTCGGCCCGCTCATTCCCGGTCGCGTCCGCGCCATATGCCATGTTGACAAACCGGGAATATTTCCCTGATAATCCCCTGGCATTGCATGAACAGGAGGTCGGATGCTCACCTTTTACACAGCGGGCGAATCCCACGGGCGGGGGATCTTCGCCTTTCTCGACGGCATTCCCGCCGGTCTTCCCGTGAGCCCCGGCGCCATCGACGCCGATCTCTCCCGCCGCCAGAAAGGGTACGGCAGGGGGGGGAGGATGACCATCGAGCAGGACCGGGTGGACGTGCTGTCCGGCATCAGGGGCGGCCTCACCCTGGGGGGCCCCGTCCTCCTCGCGGTGTGGAACCGTGATTTCGAGAACTGGAAGAGCTTCATGGACCCCTGGGACATCCACCCGGGCCGCGAGCTCCACACCCCGAGGCCCGGACACGCCGACCTTGCGGGGGCGGCCCGGTTCGGGCACACGGACCTGCGCAACGTCCTCGAGCGCTCCAGCGCCCGGGAGACCGCGGGCCGGGTCGCGGCGGGCGGGCTGCTCAGGCAGCTCCTGAAAGCGCTGGGCGTCGAGGCCTCCTCCTGGGTGACGCGCATCGGCACGGCCTCCTTCGACGGCCCCTGTCAAGAGGACCTCCGGGACGGGTCGAGCGTCTTCTGCCCGGACGCGGCCGCGACGAAGGCCATGGAAGGGCAGATCGACGAAGCCCTGTCCCGGGGGGACACGGTGGGGGGCGAGTTCAGGGCGGTCGTCTCCGGCCTGCCCGCGGGCATCGGCTCGTACACGCAGTGGGACCAGCGGCTCGACACCCTCGTGGCGGGCCACCTCATGTCCATCCCCGGGATCAAGGCGGTGCAGATCGGCCTCGGCACGGCGTGCGGCATGCTTCCCGGCTCGCTGGTCCACGACCCGATCCTTCCCGGCACGCCCCCGAAGCGCGGTTCGAACAATGCGGGCGGCATCGAGGGCGGGGTCTCCAACGGCGAGCCTCTCGTGGTGACCTGCACCATGAAGCCCATCCCCACCCTGAAGCACGGCCTCGACACCATCGACATTCGCGACGGCTCCGCCGTGCAGGCCTCCTACGAACGCTCCGACACCTGTGCCGTGCCCGCCGCCTCCGTGGTGGGGGAGGCCATGCTCGTCATCGCCGTGGCAACGGCCGTGCTCGCGAGCTTCGGCCTGCCGGACATGGCAGCGCTCGAAAGGGCCTTCGCCCTCCAGCGGGGAGCCCGGTGATCTACCTCACCGGCTTCATGGGCTCGGGCAAGACAAGCGTGGGCCGGGTGCTCGCTTCCCGCCTGAACCTGCCCTTCGTCGACCTGGACGAACGCATGGCGGAGGCGGTCCGGGCGCCGGTCCCGGAGATCTTCCGCTTCGCCGGGGAGGAGGCCTTCCGGGCCCTGGAGCGCAAGGCGCTCTTCGAGCTCGCGACCGAAGGCGCCCCCTGCGTCGTGGCCACGGGGGGAGGGCTGCCGGTCGACCCCCGCAACCGCAGGGTCATGAAGGCCTCCGGCGTCGTGGTCCACCTGGGCGCTTCGTTCGAGACCATCCGGGGCAGGATACCCGGCGGTGACGGGCGCCCCCTGTGGGCCGGTGACGTTCGCTCCCTGCACCGGTCGAGGGCCCGGGCGTACGGGGACGCCGACCTCGAGCTCGACACGGATCACCTCACGGTGGAGGAGGTCGCCCGAGGGATTGAAGCCTCTCTCCCGCGCTTTTCGCCCCGCGTGGGCGTCATCCTCGAGGACAGGCCATATCCCGTCTACATCGGGAAGGGGGTTTTCACCGACGTCCTCTCCCTGGTCAGGCGCTTCAGTGAGCCCGAGGGGGTCTTCGCCCTGGTGGACGCAAACGTGCTGAGGCTCCACGGGGAAGCTGTCAAGCAGGCCCTCGGGAACGCCCCCCACGCCCTCATGGCCGTGCCCCCGGGCGAGGGGTCGAAGTCCCTGCCTTTCCTGGAGCAGGTCCTCTCTGAGATGTTCGCGCACCGGGTGAACCGGCAGTGGGTGTGCCTGGCCATCGGCGGCGGCGTGACGGGCGACCTGGCGGGCTTCGCGGCGAGCGTCTTCATGCGGGGCATCCCCGTGGTCCAGGTTGCCACGACCCTGCTCGCCCAGGTGGACTCGGCCATCGGCGGCAAGACCGCGGTGAACACGGCCTTCGGCAAGAACCTCGTGGGCACCTTCCACCAGCCCCTGTTCGTGCTCTCGGACGGGGCCTTCCTCCACACCCTCGAACCGGCCCAGGTCCGCAGCGCCATGGCGGAGGCGGTCAAGTACGGCGTCGTCATGGACGAGCCCCTGTTTTCGTTCATCGAGAACGGCCCCCCGTTCGATCACGAAATGATCGTGGAGATGTGCGCCCGTGACAAGGCCCGGGTGGTGGCCCTCGACGAGAGGGAAGGGGGGCTGCGCAGGATCCTCAACTTCGGCCACACCCTGGGGCACGCCCTCGAGAAGGCCACGGGCTACGCGGTCCTGCACGGCGAGGCCGTGGGTGCGGGCATGCTCTTCGCGTCCTGGCTCTCCCGCAAGCGGGGCATCCTGCCCGGGGACCACTACGAGCGCATACGGCAGGTCATCGGCCGGCTGGGGATCGTTCCCCGGGGCCTCACGCTCCCGGACGTCCGGGAGGTGGGGGAGGCCCTGGCGCTTGACAAGAAAGGCGCAGGGGAGGGGGTCCACTTTGTGTTGACACCGTCAATAGGCGGTGTTAGCGTAGAAAAACTTTCTGAAATCGAAGTACTGGAAGCATACAGGGGATTCGCGGATGAATATGCAAGAGGCCTTTGACCGGGGCGATTTCCTGAGCGTTGCAGAGGCCGCCCCCGCCGCGGCGACCCCCGAGGAAAAGCTCCTCGCGGGCGTGTCCCTGCTCAGAATCGGCAGGGCGAGCGAAGCGATGGAGTGCTTCCGGGAGCTGTCCGGCCTGGTGAAGAAGCTTTCGAAGGCCTTCCTCCACATGGCCCTGATCCACCGGGACCGGGGCGAGCACGAGACCGCGGTGTTCTGGCTCGAGCGGTACGCCCTCTTCTACCCCGACGACGACGAGGCGGCCGCCCTTTTGGAGGAGAGGGGGGGGGAAGCGCCCCTGGTGGGGGACGCATCGCCCGAGCTCGCCCGGATCTACGCCTCCCAGGGCCACTACGGGCAGGCGCTCGACATCTACGCGAGCCTCAGGGAAAAAGGGGCCCTCGAACCGGAGACGGAGCGGGAAGCGCGCAGGGTGCAGGGCATGCACGTCGTCAAGACCCTCGAAGGGTGGCTCGAAAGGCTGCGCCCGTGAAGGTCCTCATGATCAACGGCCCGAACCTGAACCTCCTGGGCACGAGGGAGACGGCCATCTACGGCACCGACACCCTCGCTTCCATCGAGGCGCGCTCCCGGGCGAGGGCTTCCGAGCTTAAGATCGAGCTCGAGACCTTCCAGTCGAACCACGAAGGGGAGATCGTCGACAAGATCCAGGGCGCCAGGGCCCGGGGCGTGGCGGGCGTCCTCCTGAACCCCGGCGGGTACACCCACTCGTCGGTGGCCATCCGGGACGCCCTCCTTGCCGTGAAGATCCCCTTCATCGAGATCCACCTGAGCACGGTCTCCGCGCGCGAACCCTTCCGCCAGCACAACCTGTTCTCCGACATCGCCCTGGGCACGGTCTCCGGCCTCGGCGGTCTCGGCTACATCCTCGGATTAGAGGCACTGCATGAGCTACTGGGAACAAAGACTCGCTAAAGCAAGGTCGTACCTCAAGGGGCTCGACGCCATCCTGCTCTGCTCGCGGTTCAACGTCACCTACGTCACCGGGTACACCGGCTCCGACGCCGTGGCCCTCTACACCGACACGGGCTCGGACCTGTTCGTGGACTCCCGCAACACCCTGCAGGCCAGGGAGGAGTCCCACGCCAACGTCTACGAGATCAGGAAGCGCTGGGAGGAGATCCACGAGCACCTCGAGGGCCTGAACATTAAAACCCTGGGCATCGAATCGAACGCCATAGACCTCGACAGCTTCCTCCAGATGAAGAACCTCTTCACGGGCATCGAGATGAACCCCATGGGCGGCCAGCTGAAATACCTGCGGTCGGTGAAGGACCCGGGAGAGGCGGCGCTCATCGGCGAGGCCGCGCGCATCGCGGGGGCGGCCCTCGGGGAGGTCCTCGCGGAGGGGATCGTGGGGCACCGCGAGACCGACGTGGCCTTCGAGCTCGAGTGCGCCATGAGAAGGCTCGGGGCAAGCGGCCCCTCCTTCGAGACCATCGTGGCCTCGGGCCCGCGCTCCGCCATGCCCCACGGTGCAGCTTCCGAGCGGGTCATCGGCCCGGGGGAGGCGGTGGTGTTCGACTTCGGGAGCATGTACAAGGGCTACGCCTCGGACGAGACCATCACGGTGTACACGGGGGAGCCGAGCCCGGAGTTCGTTCGGGTCTACACCCACGTGAGGAAGGCGCAGGCCCTCGCCATCGACGCCCTGGGGCCGAAGGTCAGGGCAGCGGACGTCGACCGCACCGCCCGGGACTACCTCGAGGGCGTGGGCCTGGCGCGGTACTTCGGCCATGGCCTCGGACACGGCGTGGGCATGGAAATCCACGAGATGCCCACCCTGTCGAACCTGTCGAAGGACACCCTGGAGGAGGGCATGGCGGTCACCGTGGAGCCCGGGGTGTACCTGGCCGGGAAGTTCGGCGTGCGCACCGAAGACACGCTGCTCATTACAGATACTGCTTGCAAGCGGCTCACAAATCTTGATAAGGATTCCATAAAAGTAACGTCTTAGGAGACACGAATGCAGTACTCGACCGCGCAGTTCCGCAAAGGCCTGAAGATCGAGATCGACGGCGAGCCCCTTACCATCGTCGACTTTCAGCACGTGAAGCCGGGGAAGGGCGGGGCCTTTGTCCGCACCAAGATGAAAAGCCTCATCACCGGGAACACCATCGAGAAGACCTTCCGCTCGGGTGAAAAGGTCGACGTGCCGAACCTCGAGGAAAAGACCATGACCTATCTCTACGAGGACGAGACAGGCTACTGGTTCATGGACACCAACACCTACGAGCAGATGAACCTGAAGGAGGAAAACATCGAGGACGCACTCGGCTACCTCAAGGAGAACATCGAGGTGGGCATCCTCTTCCACAACGACAAGCCCATCGGCGTCGACCTGCCCATGTTCATGGAGCTGGCCGTTGCGGAGACCGACCCGGGCCTGCGGGGCAACACCGCGTCCGGCGGCTCAAAGCCCGCGAAGCTCGAAACGGGCAAGACCATCCAGGTGCCCCTGTTCATCAACGAGGGCGACGTGGTGAAGGTGGACACGAGGACAGACGCGTACATCGAGAGAGTGAGCTAGATGAACGTCAAGACCGTCAAGGACCTCATCGAGTTGCTGAAGGGCACCGACGTGGTGGAGCTGGAGTGGTCGACCGAGGGCGACCGGGTCCGCATCGTCCGGGGAGCCCTTCTCGCGCCGGAGCAGGGAGCCTCGCGCCAGCGGGAGGCGCTGGAAAAGTCCCCGAGCATCGCCGGCAAGGAAAATCCAACCGTGACCGTCACCTCGCCCCTGGTGGGCACCTTCTACCGCTCCGCCTCCTCAGAGAGCCCGCCCTTCGTGCAGGTGGGCGACCGGGTGAAGAAGGACCAGGTGCTCTGCGTCATCGAGGCCATGAAGCTCATGAACGAGATCGAGTCCCAGATCGACGGCATCGTCACCGCCATCCTCAAGCAGGACGGGGAGCGGGTGGGCTACGGCGACCAGCTCTTCATCATAGAAGAAGCATGACCCCGTGGCACCTCGTCCTCGACGGCAGGTGCCCACCATCGGAAACCATGGAGCGGGACCTTTCCCTGTTCTCCTCCGTTCTCCACGGTGCCATCCCCAAGGCGCTGAGAATCTATAACTGGGACGGTCCCGCCATCACCATCGGCCACCACCAGAAGGGATTTGCGCCCCGCGACCCGAACCTTTCGCTGCCCATCCTGAGGCGCCCCACCGGGGGCGGCGCCGTGCTGCACCACGACGACCTCACCTTCAGCATCTCTGCGCGGGAGGAGGGCCCGTTTTCCGGGGGCATCACCGGCGCGTGCGCTCATGTCTCCTCGATCTTCGCCCGGGCTTTCCGCGCCTGCGGTCTCCAGGCGGAGATGCGGGGAGGTTCCGCGGCCTTCTCCGAGGTGTGCTTCATGCGGTCGTCGCCGGTGGAGCTGTGCGTTGGGGGAGAAAAGGCGCTCGGCCTGGCCATGCTCAGGCGGAAAGGGCACTTCCTCGTGCAGGGCGTGGTCCCCTTGCGGGTCGACCCAAAGCTTTCCGCCCGGGCCTTCGGAAGGAGCCCCGAGGCTTCGGGCCTGTGCGACCGCTTCCCCGGGCTCATGCCCGGGAACCTCGTGGACGCCCTACTGGAGGCCTTTTCTGCCGAAGGGGACCTCGTGCCTCACGAACGCGGCGGTTATGACCGCCAGGAGCACCAGGAGGATGAAGGCGAAATAGATGTCCGGCGGGAAGATTCTCGAGACCACCGCCTCGCCCAGGAAAGAGTTGATCGCGATTGAGGGGACCACCCCCAGGAGCGTCGCCCCCATGAAGTCCTTCCAGCGGATGCCCGAGGCCGCCGCGGCGGAGTTGATGGCCACGAAGGGGATGAGGGATATGCCCTGGAGCAGGAGCACGAGGTGGAAGCCCCTCCTGCGGATGGCGTCCTTGAGCCTGGCCGAATTGGGCTCCGTGCCCCACTTCTCCTCGATGCCGAGCCCCTGAACCAGGAAGAAGGTGAGGCTCGCGTTCAGGACCGCCCCGGCATAGGACAGGAGCATACCGTGCACGGGCCCGAAGCTCGTGGCGCCGGTGATGATGAGGATGCTCAGCGGCGCCACCAGGGGCAGCACGGCCACGACGAGCAGGAAAATGAGCGGGCCCGCGGCCCCGAGGTCCATGAGGGCGTCCCGGAGAACGGCCCAGTCGCTCAAGATGCGGGAGTCCGCGATCCTGAGCAGGCCCAGTATGGCCCAGAACGCGGCCCCCATGAGGACGGCCAGGCACAGCCGGCGCTTGAACGGGGAGATGCGGGCCACCCGGCGCCGGATCATGAACCCGGTGCTCTCGATTCGCCCGCGCACGCCCAAGTGGAATCCCTTTCTCTTCATGTGTGCCACACATATAGTATCGCCCGTCATTTTTCCAGTACAACCGCCATGGCCCGGAAAAAACCGCCCCCCTGCCGGGCGGCCGTGGGATGAAAACAATTGTTATGTGAAGAATTTCTTGATAAACCCATTGAATATCCTGTTGAATAATCCGGCACCGTGCATGGCGTGCGAAAGGAAAGGCTCACATGGGAGACAACCCCCTGCAGAAGATCATGGACCCCGCCTCCATCTCCATCACCGGGGCCAGCAACAATTTCCAGAAGATGGGCACCATTCAGCTGGTGAACCTCCTGAACAGCGGGTATGCGGGCAAGGTCATGCCCATCCACCCCAGGGAGAAGACCGTCCTCGGCCGGAAGGCCTACCCGTCGGTGAGCGACCTGCCGGAAGCGCCGGAGCTCGCCGTGCTGGTGGTGCCCACGCCCCTCGTGCCCGAAATGCTCGACGCGTTCGGCAGGATCGGCACCCGCCACGCCGTGGTCATCACCGCGGGGTTCGGCGAGACCGGCGAGGACGGCCGCGGGCTCGAGCGGGAGATCCTCCGCATCGCCCGGTCCCACGGCATCAGGTTCTTAGGCCCCAACTGCCTGGGCATCCTCAACACCCACCAGCCCCTGAACATCACCGTGGCCCCCATTCTCTCCTTCGGGGGGGGCCTCTCGCTGGCCTCCCAGAGCGGCACCTACATCGCCCAGACCGTGGGCTACCTGGAGAGGAACGGCATCACGCTGGGCAAGGCCATCTCCGTGGGCAACGAGGCGGACATCGACATCGTGGACTGCATCGAGTACCTGGGGGACGACGGGGACACCCGCGCCATCGGGCTCTACATCGAGGGGGTCCGCGACGCCGCGAAGTTTCTCGAGTGCGCCCGGAAGGTGAGCGCGGGTAAGCCCATCGTGGCCCAGTACGTGGGGGGCACCGAGGCCGGGGCGCGCTCGGGCTCCAGCCACACCGGGGCCATGGCCGGCCCGGACTTCGTCTACGACGGGCTCTTCGCCCAGGCGGGGGTCATCCGGGTGAACACCATCGAGGAGGTCTACAAGTACGGCTGGGCCCTGGCGTGCCAGCCCCCGCCCCGGGGCAGGCGCATCGCGGTGCTCACCAACTCGGGGGGGCCGGGGTCGGGCATCGCCACCACCCTCGACGGGGCCGGGCTCGAGGTGCCGGAGTTTTCGCCCGGGGTGCAGGAAAAGGTGAGCAGGTTCCTCCCGGGCCACGCGAGCCCCCGCAACCCGGTGGACCTGACCTTTCACATGGGCATGGAGAACATGGCGAGAAACATCCCCCAGGTCCTGTTCGAGGCCCCGGAGGTGGACGGGGTGATCATCCACGGCATCATGGACACGGGCTTCATGGAGCTCATGTACCCGTCCGTCAAGGACTACATCCCCCTTGCCAGGGAGGACTTCCTTGCGTCCATGGAGACCCCGCACCTGGAGCCCCTCCTCGCGATGCCGGAAAAGTACGGCAAGCCCCTGGTCATCTCCTCCTTTTTCGACCGGTCGGACCACTGCATCCGGGTGTTCCACGAGCACGGCATCCCCTGCCTTGACTCCCCCGAAAAGGCCGCCGGCGCCATGGGCGCGCTCCACCGCTACGCCCTGGTCAGGGAGAAGGGGCTGGACCGGCGGACGCCTTCCGGCCGGGGCCCCGCCCCGGAGGAGGCGCAAAAGGTCATGGCGGGCGTGAAGGGCCCCGCGGTGGACGAGTTCACGGCCAAGAGCGTCCTTCGGGCCTACGGGATCCCCACGGCGAGGGAGATCCTGGCGAAGACGGCGGAAGAGGCCTTCGCCGCCGTCCGCGACCTGGGCTGGCCCGTGGCCGTGAAGGCCTGCTCGCCCGACATCGCCCACAAGACCGAGGCGAACCTCGTGTTCCTGAACGTCGGGGACAGGGCGGGTCTCGAGCGGGCGTGCGGCGCAATCCTCGCCGCCGGCGCTGACATCCTCGTGGCCCGGATGATCGCGGGCAGCCGCGAGTTCATGGCGGGCATGAGCAGGCACCCGGGCTTCCCCCCCTGCATCATGTTCGGCCTCGGGGGGGTTTTCGCCGAGGCCGTGAAGGACTTCACCATCCGCCTGGCCCCCTTGAGCCCGGCGGACGCCTTCGAGATGACGGGCTCCCTGCGCGCGGGCGCCCTTCTCGGCCCCTTCCGGGGCATGGGGGAGGCCGACCGCGGCTCGCTGGCGTCCCTGCTGGTGGGACTGGGCAACCTGGCCCTTGATTTCCCGTCCATAAAAGAGATAGATCTGAATCCCATCATCATCGAGAACGGCAGGCCCTGCGTGGCCGATGCCCTCATGGTGATCGAACAGGAGGAACGCGATGGACAGCAGGATACGTGACATGATCGGGATCAACCCTTCGAAGGGAGTGCTGCCCTGCCCGGTGGCCCACTACATAGCCTCCTCCCTGGGCGTCTCCCCCAAGGACGTGGGGGACGCGGCCACCGCCATGAA
>JAKLDU010000077.1 GCA_022703355.1 Deltaproteobacteria bacterium
ACAGAGGATCCAAAGGCTGGCAGGACACGACAAACACCAATCCACAAGACAATCCCAGCAGGAGCAATGAGCGAGTGCGCATCGAACCACCTCCGAGAAACGCCGCGCTGCCGGCGGTGAAGCGCCCGCCGGGGGCGCGGAGAAGAAAGGGGCAGGGCAGCATGGGCAGGGCCGGGGTCGGGGTCTTGAGGGCGGGCCGGGTGGTGGAGGCCGCCATCACCCACCGCAGGGAGCTCGGGCCCGCCGAGTCGAAGGTCATGCTCGGCGCGGGGCTGGCGCTTCTGGTGCTCGCCGTGGCCGCCCTGTTCTGGCCGCGGCTCGTGGCCGTGCCCTTCGCCGTGTTGGGGGCGTGGATCGCGGTGGCCCTTTTGGCGGGGGCGTACAGCACCTGGGCACGGCGCGGCAAAGGCCCTTCCGCCGGGCCGCCTCCCCGGGAAGACGGGCGCAGGTGAACCGCCCCGGGGAGGTCGCTTTCCCCCCGGGGGCAGGTACCCGCCCATCCGGGGCGCCCGAAGGGCACAGAAAAAGATCGACGAGGGGGTAGTCCATGGGAAAGAGAACGCTGGTCGAGGCCCTGCCTTTCCTGTTCGCCGTTCTGGCAGTCGCCGGGTGCGCGTCCATGAATAGGGTCCAGCCCTTCGAGCTGGCCCCGATCATGGGCAAGCTCACCATGGCCGTCCAGACGGTCATCGTCATGCCCGAGGGGGGAAGCCCCGTGCCCGACGACAGGATCCTCGAAGAGGCCTTCCGGGAGAGGCCCGAGCTCGTGGGCATCTTTTACGGCCTGCCCATCCTCCTGAAGCACAACGGCCGGGACGTGGTGCTCCTGGTGTGCTCGCCCGACGGGAAGACCGCCTGGATCGAGGACGCCTCCTGGACCCCCGGCGTGGACCGGGAGTGGTACGACCTCGACCCGGCGCACCCCGCACAGTTTTCCCTCGACCCCTCCATGGGGTCCAGGGGCCCCACCCCGTGACGGGCCGGGGCACCGGTTTTTTTCTTTTCCGTTTGCCCCGTCACTTGTGGTACAGAATGCAGCGTCAGTGAAATCCAACGCACAGGAGGCTCATGTGAAAAGACTTGTCGTGGTCGGGATAGTGCTCGTGCTGGCATTTACGGCCTGCTCGAAGGATAAGAACGCCACCGCCGCGGGCGAAGACGGAAAGAAGGACGGCACGGTCGTGGCGTCCGTGGGCGACGTGAAGATTACGGACAAGGACGTGGACACCATCCTCGCCCAGCTCCCCGAACAGGCCCGGGCCCGGTACGAGACCGCCGAGGGCAAGAGGGAGTTCGTGAGCGGCCTGGCGGAGATCAAGCTCATGGCCATGGAGGCGAAAAAGAAGGGCATCGACAAGACCCCGGACATGAAGTTCAAGATGGAGTTCATGAACGACCAGATGCTGGCGAAGGGTCTCGCGGAGTCCGCGGTGAAGGACATCAAAATCACGGACGAGGAGATATCCAAGTACTACGCCGACAACAAGGACAAGTTCTCCACCGGGCCCCGGGTGAAGCTCAGGCACATCCTGGTGCCCTCCGAGGCCGAGGCAAAAGCCATCCTCGCAGACCTCAAAAAGGGCGGTGACTTCTCCAAGATCGCGAAGGAAAAGTCCAAGTGCCCCTCCTCCCAGCAGGGCGGCGACCTGGGGTGGGTGACCAAGGGCTCCATGGTGCCCGAGTTCGAGAAGGCGGGCTTCGAGCTCAAGAAGGGCCAGATGAGCGGCGTGGTGAAGACGCAGTACGGCTACCACATCCTCATGTGCGACGATGTCGAAGGCGTGAAGCAGCCCTCCCTGGCCGAGGCGAAACCGGACATCGAGCGGCAGCTCAAGAACGAGAGGAGCGAAAGCACGGTGAAGGCCCTCATCGACACCGTGAAGAAGAACAACCCCGTCACCTACAACGAAGAGTATTTCAAGAAGGCCCCGGCGGCGGCTCCCCAGCCTGAAGCCCCCCAGGGCCAGCCCAACCAGTAGCGGCCACTTGCCTGAGCTCCCGCAGGAGGCCCGGACAGGCCCTCCGCGGGGGCTGCAGGTTCCCTGAGCTTTCCCGGCGCCCTACCCCAGCAGCGTCTTGAGCTCGCGCTTGAGGATCTTGCCCGAGGGGTTCTTGGGCAGCCTGTCCGTGATCACGATCTTCTTGGGGCACTTGAAGCCCGCCAGGCGCTCCCTGCAGTAGGCGACGAGGTCCTTCTCGGCGATCACCGCGCCCTTCTTGGGCACGACCACCGCGGCCACGATCTCGATCCACTTGGGGTCGGGCAGCCCGATGACCGCCACCTCCTCGATGTCCGGGTGCTCGTAGAGGACTTCCTCCACCTCGCGCGACGCCACGTTCTCGCCGCCGGTCTTGATCATGTCCTTCTTGCGGTCCACCACGTAGAGGTAGCCGTCGGCGTCGAACCTGCCCAGGTCGCCGGAGTGGAACCAGCCGTAGGTGAAGGCCTCGGCCGTCTTGTCGGGGTCGTTCAGGTAGCCCGTCATGACGTGGCCGGAGCGGTGCACGATCTCCCCCACCTCGCCGTTGGGCACGAACTTCCCGTCGTCGTCCATGAGCCTCGTCTCGACGTTGAGCACGGGCTGGCCGGCCGAGCCGGGCTTCAGGAGCTGGTCCTCGGGCTTGAGGATGGTGGCCACGGGTCCCATCTCGGTCTGGCCGTAGTAGTTCCAGAGCTTCAGGCCGCGGAAGACCACGGACAGCTGCTTGATGATCTCCACGGGCATGATGCTCGCCCCGTAGGCCGCCTTCTTGAGGGAGCCGTGGTTGTGGTTCCTGAACTCGGGGTGGTTGAGGATCCCGATCCACACCGTGGGCGGGGCGAACATGTGGGTGATCTGGTACTTCTCGATGTTCCTGATCATCTCCAGGGCGTCAGCCTTGTGCATGATGACGTTGGTGGCCCCGATGTAGAGGTAGGGCATGAGGAAGCAGTGGAGCTGGGCGCAGTGGAAGAGCGGCAGGGCGTGGAGGCTCACGTCGTAGGTGTCGTACTGGCCGTCGAAGATGCAGCTGTGGTACTGGGACATGAGCGCCCGGTGGGAGAGCATTGCGCCCTTGGGCTTCGACTCGGTGCCGCTCGTGTAGGGGATCTGGACCACGTCCTCGGCGCTCACCTCCACCTGGGGCTCCTCCACGGGCATGTCCCCCATCTCGGAGATCAGGTCGAAGAAGCCCTCGGGCACGAGCGAGTCGCCCAGGGGGATGAAGCCCCACTTTTCCACCGAGGTGAACTGCCCCTGGGACTGGGCGATGATGGGGTAGAGCGCGTCCTCGACGATGAAGACCTTCGAGCCCGAGTGGTTGACGATGTAGGCGATCTCCTCGGCGTTGAGCATGTAGTTGATGGGCACCTGGATGGCGCCGATCTTTGCCAGGCCGAGCATGGAGATGGGGTAGTAGTGCGAGTTGTACGCGTACACCGAGACCCGGTCGCCCTTCTTCACTCCGTACCTGGCCATCAGGTGGGCGAAGCGCCTCGCCTCGCGCTCGAGGTCGAAAAACGACAGCTTGATGTCGCGGAAGATGATGGCGGTCTTGTCGCCGTACTTGGTCGCCGCCCTTCTCGCCATGTCGCCGATGGTGTCGCGGTTGATGATATTGCTCATCTGTCCTTCTCCTCTCCTTAAAATCATGACTCACCCGGGCGTCCCGGAGACATGGAATATAGCGAATTCCGATTCATTGGTCAAACAATAGTGTCCACCGGCATGAATCATTTGACAGCCATGACGGCTTGGCGTTATTTTGGATCATTCGGGCGGGCCCAGAGCGGGGCGTGCACGGTGCGGACATGAGGCATCAAGCCTGAACAAGGCAGCTTCGATGAAGGAGGCGCATACCATGAAAGACGGATACTGGCTCGTGGGGTTTCAGTACGAGTTCACCGGGACCCTGTACAGCCTGGGGCAGATACCCCGGTGCAAGAACGCGCAGCTCAAGCATCTCAAGCCCGGCGACAAGGTGCTCGTGGCAGGGGTGGGGCACGGGACCGAGGCGATCGAGGCGAGCAGGCTGGGCGCCGACGTCACCGCCGTCGACCTCTCGGCCACCATGCTCAAGCACTTCAGGAAGCGCATCGAGAAGGAGCGGCTGCCACGTCCCATCACGGTCATCCACGACGACATCTTCAACATCAGGGACACCGGGAAGTACGACATGGTCATCTCCAACTTCTTCCTGAACGTCTTCAACAAGACGCGGGTGGTGGAGGTGGCGAACCACCTGGGCACCCTCGTGAGGCCCGGCGGATATTTCGTGTGCGGCGAGTTCGTCCTGCCCGAGCCCGCGGGCTGGCGCAGCCACGTCCAGAGGCTCAACTGGTACGTCGCCATCTCCATCTACTCCTCCACCACGGAAGCCGTGTTCCACCCGGTGTGGAACTACCCTGCCCTGGTGGCAGGCTCGGGCTGCCCCATCGAAGAGATCGAGTACTTCAAGCTCTTCGGGGTGAACCTGTACTGGTCCATCCGCGGCAGGAAGCCGGAGTAAGGCCGGGCCAAACCGGGCCTGCCCGCCCGGAACGGCCGCCTGGCGCACCTCTGTCATGAAAACAATCGTCCACTACTTTACCGGCAGCGGCAACACGGGCAGGGCGGCCTCCCGCATCGGGCGCCGGCTCGGTGAGGCCGGCCACGCCGTGGAGCTCAGGTACGTCGACACGTCGAGCGTGCCCCCGCGCGAGGTCCCGGACCTCACGGTGGTGGCCTACCCCACCTACAGCTGGGCGGCTCCCTCCCTGGTCAGAAGGTATGCGAAGAAGCTCCCCCCGGGGAACGGCTCGCGCGCGGCCGTCTTCACGACCCGCGGCGGCTCCTGTGACCCCGGCAGGGAGGGCGGCTTCGCCGGGCAGGGCCTCGAGGAGATGGAGCGCATCCTCAGACGCAGGGGCTACGACGTGACGCTCACCGGCGACGCGGGCTACCCCGACACCTGGGTGCAGGCCGTGAACCCCCCCTCGGGCGAAGAGGCCGAGGCGATCCTCTCCCGGGGCGACGCCGCCGCGGATGCCTTCGCCCAGGCCCTCCTCGAGGGCAGGCGCTCCCTCTACCGGTGCGGCGCCTTCCACACCGCGTGGTCCAGGACCGTGGCCGAGCTCTTCCGCGGCCCCGGCCGGCGCATGATGGGCAAGACCTTCATCGCGGACTTCCGGTGCACGGGCTGCGGGGTCTGCGCACGGGCCTGCCCGGCCTTCAACATCACCCTGGAAGGCGCCGGCGGCAGGCCGCGCTGGGGCCTGCGCTGCGAGGACTGCTGCCGCTGCTTCAACGCCTGCCCGGAAAAAGCGGTCCAGACGTCGCCGCTGCTGCTCCTCATCCACCTGGCGTCTTTCATCGCCCTGACCGCGGTGTGGGTCAAGTCCCTCGGATTTTTTTCCTCCCGCCCCTTCCTACGAAAGCACAGGGCCCTCGCGGTCCTGCTCACCCTGAAGACCGCCCCTGCCACGGCCATCGCCCTCTTCCTCTTCCAGCTGGTCGCACTGGACGGCCTCCTGTTCAGGCTCACGGGCAAAGAAAGCCTATCCATGCTGTTTTCCTGGAGCTACACCCGCCCCTTCACCCGCTACCGCGCCCCGGGATACAAGCTCCCCCTGAGGAAATGAACATCTTTTGAGCACGCCGCGGGGCATCGTACCCCCATGAGAAGCGGGCTTTTCGCAGCGGGACTGCGGGGGACTGCCCCGGGGGGGAGGACAAACCCTGCGGGGTGAAGCGCTGACCGCCCCGGCGGAGATCAGCCTCTCCGGTTGGAAGCCGCGCCCGACTCTGCTATAGAGGGTATATCTCTCGCTCCACAGGAGGTTCGCTATGAAGAGACTGTTGACGGGTGCGATTGTGGCCCTCGGCATCGCGCTGGCCCCGGTCATCCATGCCGCCGGGCTCCACGGGATCGTGACGGACAAAAACGGCAGGCCCGCCAGCGTGCAGGTGGTGCTCAAGGACGCCGGGAACGCCCCGGTGGGCAAGCCCGCCCCCACGGACAAGACCGGGGCCTATGCCTTCAAGGACATCAGGCCCGGCACCTACACCCTCGCCGTGGGCGACGGGAACGCGTGGAAGATTTTCGTGGGGCCGGGCGAAACCAGGCGCGACCTCACCCTGAAATAAGGGCCGGCACGATGGAGGCATTCGACACCGCACCCGCGCTCGGGCACGACGAGCAGCCCCCCGGCAAAAAGACCACCAAGGACGTCTGGGATATCCTCAAGTCCCTGGGGCCGGCCTTCCTGGCGGCGGTGGTTGCCGTCATGGGCGGCTGGTACAACCTCCAGCAGGCCCAGCTCGCCAAGTCAGCGGAGCGCCAGGAGGTCTACACCAAGATCATGGCCGAGCGGGAGAGCTCGGACAACGCCATCCGCGCCAAGATGTTCGAGATGCTCTTCAACGCCATGTTTTCCAAGGGCTTCGGCTCTACGGCCATCGCCCCGGGCGACGTGGGCGCCATCAAGAACCAGGTCATGTTCTTAGACCTCCTGTCCCGGAACTTCGACACCGTGGACATCCGGCCCGTGTTCGAGGACCTCGACCGGGAGCTCACGCGGAAGATCTACGACGACAGGGCCTTCTCCGACGGCCAGCAGGGCGACTACTTCGCCATGCGCTCCGAGCTCCGCAGGATCGGCAGGAACCTCGCGCTCAAGCAGCTCAACGCGCTGGCGTCTCTGCCGGGTACCGTGGTGCAGGGCATCACCCTCATCCAGGACCGGGAGGGAACCGTCCAGGCCATCCCCGACGAGGGGGACGGGGCGAACGGCGACGGGATCCCCGTGGAGCTCAAGGCGGACGGGCTCTCCGACGGCGCCGTGGACATCTCGCTCGAATACAAAAAAACCAAGGCGGGCGACAAGTCGTTCAAGGCCCCGGCCTTCCAGATCACCTTCTACGACCTGCCCTACATCGACAACAGCGTCATCGACAAGGACGTGCGCGTGGGCGTGGTGCTCACGAAGTACGTCTCCACCCGCGACCTCGACCTCTTCAGGGCCAGGCTCGACAAGAAGCTCCTCAAGGATTACGAAGACCTCCGGGACGGGGGCGTCGCCCAGTACGCGGAGCTGCGCATCATCAGGTTCCCGGCCGAGTACGTGGGCCACCGCGACAGGCCCTACCTGCAGGAGATCATGCAGGACCTCAAGGGGGAGGAACGCACGGAGAAGGAGGCCCGGGCCGGGAAGACCGGCACGCCGTGACCCCCGGCGGGGCTGTCCGCAGAATACGGCCCGGCCGCTGTTTCCGGGCGCCTTTTCCCTCGCGGCGCCTTTGTTGTTTGTCCGCGGGGGCCTTTTGTGCTTAAATAGGGATATTCCTGAAAAATTTATGAAGGGGAGCAAATCATGAAGAAGCACGCACTGACCGCAGGCCTTATCGTAATGGGACTCATCCTCGCCACGCACGCCTTCGCCGCCAAGGACGCCTCCTGGGACGACGTCAAGAAGGCGGGCAAGATCGTCATCGGCATCGACGACGCCTTCCCCCCCATGGAGTTCCGCAACGACAAGAACGAGCTCGTGGGCTTCGACATCGACGCCTCGAAGGAGCTGGGCAGGAGGCTGGGCATCAAGGTCGAGCACCTGCCCACCCCGTGGGACACCGTGATCCTGTCCCTGAAGTCGAAGAAGTTCGACATCGTCTGGTCGGGGATGTCCATCACGCCCGACCGGGAAAAAGAGATCGCCTTCACGAAGCCCTACATCATGGAAAAGCAGGTGATCGTGGTGAAGGCCGGCAGCAAGAAGGTCAAGGGGCTCAAGGACGTGGGCAAGGAGACGGTGGTCGGCGTGCAGCTGGGCTCCACCTCCGAAGAGGCCCTCAAGAAGCTGAACAGGGAGTTCAAGGAGATCAAGAAGTACGACAAGAACACCGAGGCCTTCATGGACCTCAAGATCGGCCGGATCGACGCCCTGGCAGTGGACGAGCTCGTGGGCCGCTACTACCTCTCCCAGAAGCCCGGCGAGTACGCGGTGCTCAAGGAGTCCCTCCTCTCCGAGCCCATCGGTATCGGCCTGAGGAAGGAGGACGCCGCCCTGAAGGCCAAGATCCAGAAGACCCTCGACGGCATGTTCAAGGACGGCACCATGAAGAAGATCTCCATCAAGTGGTTCGGGGATGACATCACGACCAGAAAGTAGGCTTTCCTGCACACACCGGCCCGGTGCGCGCACCCGCGCACTGGGCCTCCTGCTCGCCTTCCTCTTCGCCTTTTCCGGCGCAAGCCCGGTTGACGGGGCAGCACCGACCGACCAGTACGAGATGCTGGCCCAGGGTACGAGGCTCGTCCAGGAGGACAGGCTTCTCGAGGCCGCGGCGGTGTTCGACAGGATCACCGCGCCCCCGAAGGGCGAAGACGCCGGGATCTTCGTCCAGGCCCACATCAGCGGCGCCAAGATCCACTTCGGGCTGAAGGACTACCGGGCCAGCGCGCGCATGTGCCGCGAGGTCCTCGCAGTGCTCCCGGACAACCTCGAGGCGAAAAACATGCTCGCCCAGGTGGAGATCGCCAGCACCCCCAAGTGGCTCCGGTTCCTCAAGGACATGAAGTCCTACTTCCCCACCCTGATGAAGGCCACCTCCATGACCCTGGTCCTGGTGTTCATCACCATGATCGTCTCGCCCATCGGCGGGCTTTTCGTCGCGCTGGGCAGGATCTCCCGGCACAAGGCGCTGTCCTCGGCCTTCTGGTTCTACATCTGGATCTTCCGGGGCACGCCGCTTTTGCTCCAGCTCTTCTTCATCTACTACGCCCTGCCGACCATAGGCGCGTCGCTGTGGCCGGAAACCCCGACCGTGCTGGTGCTCGCCCCGTTCACCGCTGCCGTGCTGGGGCTGGGGCTGAACTACTCCGCCTACCTGGCCGAGATCATGCGCGGGGCCATCGAGAGCATCGACTCGGGCCAGATGGAGGCGGCCAAGGCCATCGGCATGACCTACTGGCAGGCCATGCGCCGGATCATCGTGCCCCAGACCTACAAGCGGCTCGTGCCGCCCGTGGGCAACGAGTTCATCGCGCTCATCAAGGACACCGCGCTGGTTTCCACCATCGCCATGGTGGAGCTCATGCGGGCTGCCAACCAGATCTTCTCCGCCACGTTCAACGTCTCCATCCTGGTGCAGGCGGCCCTCATCTACCTGATCCTCACGAGCATATTCACGGTCGCCTTCCGCAGGCTCGAAGACCGCCTGGGGGTGTACGAAAACCGATGATGAAGCTCGAGGGAGTCGTCAAGCGCTACGGCAGCCTCACCGCCGTGGACCGGGTGGACCTGGACATCGAGAAGGGTCAGCGCATCGTCATCATCGGGCCTTCGGGCTCGGGCAAGACCACGCTGCTGCGGATGATCAACTTCCTCGAGAAGATGGACGAGGGCAGGATCCTCATGGAGGGGGCGCCCGTGGGATACCGCCTGGACAAGAAGGGCCGGCTCGTCATGGAGAAGCCCCATGTCATCTGCGAGCTGCGCTCCGAGATCGGCATGGTCTTCCAGCATTTTCACCTCTTTCCCCACATGACCGTGCTGCAGAACGTGATGGAGGGGCCCGTCACCGTGAAGGGCGAGCCCCGGGAGGACGTGCGGAAGCTTGCCATGGACCTTTTGGGCAAGGTGGGGCTCGTGGACAAGCAGGACGCCTACCCGGCCTTCCTGTCCGGCGGGCAGAAGCAGCGCGTGGCCATCGCCCGCGCGCTCGCCATGGAGCCGGCCGTCATGCTCTTCGACGAGCCCACCTCCGCGCTCGATCCCGAGCTCGTGGGCGAGGTCTTCTCCACCATCAAGGCCCTGGCCGAAGAAGGCATCACCATGGTCATCGTCACCCACCAGATGGGCTTCGCCCGGGAGATCGCCGACCGGGTGATCTTCATGGACAACGGGAAGTTCATCTTCGAGGGGCACCCCGGTGACCTGTTCTCCCAGACCATGGAGCACCCGCGGATACGGGCTTTCCTTCAGAAGGTGCTCTAGCCCCCGCCCTTCCCGAGAGCTGCGTGGCGCAGGCGGGC
>JAKLDU010000078.1 GCA_022703355.1 Deltaproteobacteria bacterium
GGAATTGCAGCCCGTGCAGTAGGTGGTGTCCAGCAATATGGCGTATTCTTTCATCTCTGGTCACCTCACGAGATTTTCTTGACGCTGACGAAAACATCCTCAACCCACCCCATGCCGGTCGGATCGTGCTTCTTCGCAATGGCCGGGTCTTTCTGCGGGATGAGGTCGCCGTCACGGTAGCCGAAGTTGGCCGCCACCTTGAGGTTCTTGGCCCGGTGGCCGATGCCGTGGAAGAGCAGCACGCAGTCCTTCCTGGTCATGCGGCTGGTCAGGTGAAGCGTCGCCTTCTGCGGCCTGGGGAGGTCCTTCATGTAGTTCGGGTCGTTCGCCAGGACCACCTTGTCGCCTTCCTTCAAACCCAGTTTTGCAGCCGCCTCGGGGTTCATCCACACGGTGTCCATGTGGTTGCGGATGGTGATCTCCTTGAGGACGGGGTTGTTGATGAAGTTCGGGTCGGCGTGCATGTACCATGGTGCCCGGGTGATGAGCAGGGAGAACTTGAAGTCGCCCGTGGTTTCGTGCCAGCGCGGCGCCCAGACAGGCAGCGGGCTGTGCTTCACTTCCGCGAACTCGTCAACGTACATCCTCACCCTTCCGTTGGGCTTGCCGTAGCCGATCTGCTCGATGTTCTTGTAGTTCGGGTAAGGCTTCTTGTCGATCCAGAAGCCGCCCTTCTTCATGAAGTCCGCGGCGTTCTCGGCGATGCCCGCCTTCTTGACGGCCACGTCGCCCAGGTTCGTGGGGATCTTCTTGTCAGGGTTGCCGCTCCCGTCCGTGGTCCAGTACTTGGGGGCAAGCGCCAGGCCGATCTTCATGGCGAAGCCGCCCCAGCCGATCTGGTCGCCCGGCGATTTCTGCACCGGTGATCCGCCCACGAGGCACGGGTACTTGGGGTAGTAAAGCCGCAGGTCCATCTTGGCCTCCTCGAACTGGTGGGGGGCCGGGATGACATAGTCACAGAAGTAGCCCAGGTCGTCGAGGTAGAGGTTCCAGTCGACCACGAGCTCCAGCTTGTCCGCCGCCTTCTCCATCATCTGCGACTGGATCATGGCGAAAAGCCCGCGGTGGGGGTTCCTGAAGAACGCCACCTTGGCGCGGTTGGTCTTGTAGAGGCCCCACCCCACCATGCCGTAGTGGCCGGGGGCCGAGAAATCCTTTTTCCGGTAGATGGTGTCGGTCACCGGGAACTCGTTGCGGAAGTCCACCGGCTCTTTGGGCTGCTCGGGATACGGCACCACCGGGGGTGATATCTCGTCGATCCAGGGGATCTTCACGTCGTGGAGGAGGAGCACCCCGCCTTCGTGGTCGATGGAGCCCACCAGGGTGTTGAGGATGTTGATGGCGTGGCGGAGCCTCCAGGAGTTGGCGTAGTTGGGGCCCGCGGCGTCGCGCTTGTACGTGGGTATCATCCCGTACGGGCCCGCGGCTGCGAACTCGAGGGCGATCTTCCTGATGGCCGCGGCAGGCACCTCGCTGATCTTCGACGCCCACTCGGGGGTGTAGGTCTTCGTGGTCTCCGCCAGGAGCTGCATGACGGGCTTCGCGGAAGCGCCGCCTGCCTTGAAGGGGCCGCCTTTCAGGGCGGGCGCATGACACTCGTCGATGGGTTCGGCTTTCCCGTGCCTGGTGCACCAGGCAAGCATCCTGCCATCGTCGGCCTTGAGGACCATCTGGGTCTTCACATCCACCAGGGCCGCTCCGTCGCTGTACTTGTCGACGAACGGGGCGTTGTACTTGCCGGCCTTGAGGATGACGTTGATCATGGCCAGCGCCACTGCCAGGTCGGTGCCGGGCTTGATGGGATGGTACTCGCTGGAGAAGCCGTCGGTCATGGGCGTCCGGACAGGGTTGAACATGACGATCTTGCAGCCGTTCCTCTTCCCCGCGGCCCAGTGATTCAGCATGCCCGCCTTGCCGCACTTGGAGAAGGAGTCGAACCCGAACCAGACCTGGTACTTGGAGTTGTCGTAGTCGTAGCCGCACACGTGGTGGCTGGGGGTGTAGCAGCTGGAGTAGAACTTGTTGGGCGGGTTGGTCAGGGTCAGGCAGTTGATGTAGTAGTGGGTGCCGAAGCACTCGGTGCGCTGGTCGCTCCGGGTGCAGCCGATGGACTGGCAGAGGCGGTTGGTGTAGGGGTCGCCCGGCGACGCCATGAGGATCTCTTCGGGCTTGTACCTCTTCATGGCGTCGATGATCTCTTTCACCGCGTCGTCGGTCTTCATGGTGACCCAGCCGGGGTCGGAGTCGGTCCCCTTGGTCTTGTTGGTCCTCTTCAGGGAGACCATGAGCCGGTCGGGGTCGTAGAGGGAATCCACGAAGCCCATGCCCTTGATGCAGAACTTGCCGTTGGAGACCGGGTCTTCCGGCCTTCCCTCGATGGTGATGGCGCGTTCCACCCCGGTGGCGGGGTCTACGCCCACGACGATGTTGTAGGCGCAGTCGGCTTCACAGGCGCGGGCGCACACCTGGGGGATCTTCTTGGTGATCCGGTAGGGGAGCTGCTCCTGCGGATGCTCTCCGAACGCCCATGCCGGCGTCAGATTCCTGAAGGGGAAAGCGGAGCCGGCCAGCGCAGCGCCTGCTGCCCCTGCATACTGGAGAAATCGCCTTCGTGAGACATTATTCTTGTTTTCCATGGTTTAACCTCTCACCTCGTTTGTTTGAATTGACTTCTGCTGCATATTTTCTCATCCTGTTTTCTCACACACTTTCCTGACCGCCGTACCTCCTGCCTTTCCCGTCGCATGCACCAGACGGATCTATTATTCACTATCGAGCATATCTATGCTATAATTTCAATTCCCTTTTAGCATAGCCCATGCCAGGGAGAGTCTATCTTAGAATCTGTGCTATTCCGGGACGTTGGAGAGTGGACCGGTGACGCCGGGCTGCAGGGGACTGAGGACATGTTTCAATTTTGCTAATTTTTATTTAATTTTTATAAGTTCCGGAAATGAGCTCCCAGGGCGGATCGACAGCCACCGAAGCAGGGCACGGCGGTTCCCGGTGCGCATTCAAGGACTGGCGCCCGCTCCGACTTCATACTATAAGAGAAAAAGAAAGACACCGGCCCGAGCCCGTACTGGAAAATCACCACGATCACGGGGTGATCCTGAAAATCTCCCCTGGCAACCCGGGCGGCGCGGACTTCCCGTTTATCCTGCCCGCGCATCCCTGAGAAGGAAGAAAGCATGGTTAAATTCTCCCTCGCGCTCATCGACGACGAGCCCTCCATCCGGGAAGGTATTCCCGTGGCCCTGAGCCCCGAGTACGACGTCCGGACCTACGGCACGGCAGAGGAGGCTCTCGAAGCCATCCGGTCATCCCCTCCAGACCTCATCCTCCTGGATATCGGTCTGCCGGGCATGAACGGGATCGAGGCCCTGGCCAGGATCAAGGAGCTCCGGCCCGAGGCCCTGGTGATCATGATCACCGCCTACGAGGACGTCGCCACCGTGGTGTCGGCCATGAAGCTCGGCGCCTACGACTACGTGCTCAAGCCCATCGTCATGGACGGCCTGCGCCTCACCATCAGGAACGCTCTGGAGACCATCCGGCTCAGGAAGGAGATCCGCCTGCTCCAGGAACACTACCTCGACGACAACCTCCCCTGCTTCATAGCCGCCAGCAACGAGATCCAGGAGACCATGAGCTTCATCGCCAGGGCCGCCCGGAGCCCGGACGCGCCCATCCTCATCCTCGGGGAGACCGGAACGGGCAAGGAGCTCATCGCCCAAGCCATCCACTACCGGAGCCCCAACTTCAAGGGCCCCTTCCACACGCTCAACTGCGCTGCCATCCCCCGTGAGCTCATCGAGAGCGAGCTGTTCGGCTATGAGAAGGGGGCGTTCAGCGGGGCCGAACCCCTGGGGAAACGGGGGCTCATCGAGGAGGCCGCCGATGGGACCCTGTTCCTCGACGAGGTGGGAGACCTGAGCCTCCAGGCCCAGGCCAAACTCCTGCGCTTCCTGGAGAACGGCGAGTTCTACCGCGTGGGTTCTACCCGGAAGCGCCATATCCGCACGCGGATCGTGTCGGCCACGAACAAGGACCTCGAGGAGATGATGGAAGAAGGCTCTTTCCGGCACGACCTGTACTTCAGGCTGGGCGTGGTAACCGTGTACGTGCCTTCCCTCAATGAGCGCCGGGAGGACATCCTCCCCCTGGCAGAGCACTTCCTCGCCCTCTACGGAACCAAGTACGGCAAGAAGTTCACCGGCTTGACGAAGGAGGTCCGGGAGGCACTCCAGGGGCACCACTGGGTGGGCAACGTGCGCGAGCTCAAAAACCTCGTCGAGCGGGGCGTGATCATGGGGGAAGGCCCCGAGCTCATGCTCGGCGACCTTGGCATGAACAGGGCGCTTAGGAACGGGGGCGCCGGAGAATGCACCGGATCGAACTCCCCGTCCCCCCTGCCCGACAATCCCGCCATTCCCCCCGGGGGGGTGGACCTGATGCGGCTCGTGAGGGAGTACGAGGCGCGCTACATCAAGGCCGCGCTCACCTGTGCGGACGGCAACGAGAGCAGGGCCGCCCGCCTCCTGGGCATGAACCACTGCACCTTCCGCTACCAGAGGAAGAAGATGCTCGAAACCGGCGCAGGGCAGCAGGAAACCGCCGAGATTCCGGAGATCACCGAGAAGAGGACTCCGCGATAAGCTGCCCCTCGATGCCCTGGGGCATCCCTTACCGGCCGGGCTCCCGGAGCAAAGGGCTCAGATCAAGCCCTTCCTTTCCAGGAGCTTCATGAAGGTGCGCTTGCGGATGTGCTCGGAGTTGAGCGCCTGGATAGGGGATGCGCTGTCGAGCAAAAGACTCCGGCGGGCGGCAAACCCCGGGGCTACGTGCCCCGTCCCCGGTTGATGGGGATGCGCACCCTGATCACCGTCCCCTTGTTCGCCCTGCCGCCGATGGTCATCCTTCCACCCAGCAGCTCCACGCGTTCGCGTACGCCCAGAAGGCCGAAGGAGCCGGGCTTCCTGATGTCGCCCCGGGTGATGCCCTTCCCGTTGTCCCGGACCTTGAGCTCTACGTTGGTCCCCGTGAGCTTCAGCAGGATTTCCGCACGGGTAGCCAGGGAATGCCTGGCGATGTTGGTGAGCGCTTCCTGGCAGATGCGGTACAGCGCAGTGGAGATCCTCGCCTCCGCGATGATCTTCTCGGGGTCGGGGTCGAGAATGGCGTCGCACATGATGCCCGTGCGCCTCTGAAATTCCTCGGTCTGCCACTCGATGGCGGGGTTGAGCCCGAGGTCTTCGAGCAGACCTGGCCTGAGGTCCCGGAGGATGCGCTCCACGGTCTTGATGGTGGAATCTATGTGGGTGATCATGGAATGCACCTTTGCGTGGACCTCTGCCTTACCGCCGGTCACCCTCTTCTCCACCCAGTAGAGGTCGAGCTTCAGGGCGGTGAGGATCTGCCCGAGTTCGTCGTGGATCTCCCGGGCGATCTCGGCCCGCTCCCCCTCGAGAACCGCGTCGAGGTGCTCAGCGTGGATCCTCAGCTGCCTCCGGGAGCGACTGAGCTGCTCCTCGGCGAGCTTGCGCTCGGTGATGTCGCTGATGAATCCCTCGATGGCCTGGAGTTCGCCATCGGGGGAAAACACCCCCTGCCCCTTCTCCCAGACCCACTTGACCCTGCCGTCCGCGGGGATGATCCGGTACGTGATCTGGAAGCTCTCACGGTCACCGATGGCCTCCTGGACAGCGTTCCACACGCCCTCGCGGTCTTCGGGGTGGATGAGGGTTCCATAGCTCATGGCAGCGTTGCCGATGAGGTCCGCAGGCCGGTAGCCCGTGAGGGCGTGGCTTCCCTCGGATACGAACTCCATGGACCAGTTCCGGTCGTTTTGGGACCGGTATGCCATGCCCGGCAGGTTGCCCATGAGGGTGGCGAGGACGCGCTGGCTTTCCCGGAGGGATTCTTCCGCCCTCTTCTTCTCGGTGATGTCGGTGTGGGTGGACACGATGCGCCGGTCGCCCTCGTTCTCGCCGATGCGGGAGATGCTCGTGAGGCAGATGAGATCACTGCCGTCCTTTTTCCGGTAGGTGTACTCGAAGCTGAACGTCCCGGTGTCCATGAGCCTGTCATAGAGCCGCTGGGCATCCCGCCTGTAGGTTTTCCGGTCCCTGAAGAAGCGGGCCATGGTCTTCCCGATGACCTCCTCGGGCCTCCACCCGAAAACGGTTTCCACGGCGTGGTTGGAAAAGACGATCCTGCCGTGGTCGATGCCGATCACCGCATGGGGGATGGCCGCCATGATGGAGGTCTGAAGCGCGGTGAGTTCGTCGAGCCTCTCCCGGGCCCCCTTGAGTTCGGTGATGTCCACCAGATTGAGGAGCTGCGCCGGGCCGCCGAGGTAGAAGATGTTCGTGGCGGTCAGCATCACCCACCTGAGTCCGCCGCTCCTGGTAACGAGCCTGATCTCCACGGGCAGGCTTGGGGTTTCGGAAGACCGGCTCCTGTCCAGCACCCCCTCGACGATGTGCCGGTCGTCCGGGTGGACCACGCCCATACGGCCCATCACGGCAAGCTCCTCCTCGTCGTAGCCCGTGTATTCCAGGAGCTTGGGGTTGGCGAACACGAGCTTCCGTCCCTGTATCAGGCACAGGCCCACTGGAGAGCTCCGCACGAAGCTGCGATGCAGGGCCTCGGCCGAGTCCCGCTCGGTGTTGTCCTCGAAGTGCATGATGACGATGTTGGGGTGCACGAAGGTGCAGGTGATCTCGGCGATGCGTTCCTCGCCCGTGGTGAACATCCGGTAGAGGGTCTTCTTCCTGAGAATCGACCGCTCCCGGAAGCACTGCTCCAGGTCGGCGACGATGTCGGGCCTCTCCGGGTAGAGCTCGAGCGCCGTCTTGCCCACGTGGTCCCTGATGAGGCCGCGAGTGATCTCCACGGACCGGTTGTCGTACCCGATCAGCACGGCTACGCTTCCCCTGAACTCCCAGGTCACGTTGAAACTCGGGAAATCCTGGTGGGGGGGGAGCAGTCCCGCCGGCCGCTCGTGGGGCACGGGGCGGCGGTAGTAGTACTGGTCGCTCACGTCCCTGAAGAGGGCGACGACCCGCGGGCCGCCGCTTGTCCGGACCAGCCTGCTCGAGTACTGCGCCGGGAACACCGACCCGTTCTTTTTCCGGGAGCTCACCCAGACGAACACCCCGTTCGTGGTGTCCCCCTCGCCGATGGGGCCTGGGAGGGCCCCGGACAGCTCGATGGGGATGAGGTCACTGATGGTGAGTGCGACCAGCTCTTCACGCGCGTACCCGAAGATCCTGCACGCGGCCTCGTTGCAGTCCAGGATCCTTCCCTGCCTGTCTTGCACGAGCACGGCGTCCGGGTAGCAATGGAACAGTTTCCGATGGAGGTCTTCCGTCATGGCTCTCCCTGCCCTCCCCGGCGTCATTTGATGAGGTCGTTCTCCACAGCATAGAAGGTGAGCTGGGCGTTGTTCTTCATGTTCATCTTCTCCAGGATGCTCGAGCGGTAGGTACTGATGGTCTTCACGCTCAGGTTGAGCTCGCGGGCGGTCTCGGTGACGGTCTTGCCCGAGGCGAGCAGGAGCATCACCTGGTACTCACGGTCGGACAGGAGCTGGTGGGGCTTCTTGGAGCTGTGCCGGTCGATCTCGGAGGCGAGGATCTCCGCGAGGTTCTGGCTCACGTACCTGCCCCCCTTCGACACCTTGAAGATGGCCTGGATGAGCTCCACGGGGGCGCTCGCCTTGGTGAGGTAGCCCGAGGCACCGGCCCTCAGTGCCCTGATGGCGTACTGCTCCTCGGGGTAGATACTCAGGATGAGCACGGCGACGCTGACCCTGATGCCCTTGATCTCACCGATGATCTCGATGCCGCTCCTGCCGGGCATGCCGATATCCAGGAGCACGAGGTCGCATTCGTTCTTCCAGAGGAACTCGAGAACCTCGCCGCTGTTGCCTGCCTCCCCGACGATCTCGATGCCGGGCTCCTCGGCGAGGATCTGCCGAAGCCCCGTCCGCACGATGGGGTGATCGTCCGCAATGAGTACCTTGACCATTCAGGCTCCCTGCCGCCCGGGCGGCAGTGCCCGCATCACCCGGGGACTCTTCCCCCTTACCACAGATCATCAGGACAACCAAGTTCTCCCTGCCCGTTTTCCGGCAGGTCCTGCTGGCCGATGAGCGACCTGGAATGGTATAAGGGAAAAGATTTACGTATGATTTGGGAAATATATTTCCCCCGGCCATGCCCAAGCGGAGGTGATTTTTATCTATCTAATTGTTTTTCCGTGTCTATTTGTTGGCACAGGCATTGCTATATTATCTCTATTGTTTTTTGAAATTCCCGTATAATCGAGGAGTTCTTGGGGTATACCGGGGGTGGAGCATATGGCGATGAAGATCAGCAGTCTCGATGATCAGAAATGTTTGAGCGCCGTGGGGGTGATCCGGGATATCATCAGCCATGAATGTCAGGGCTTTATCCTCCCGCCCTCCGAGGTGAGGCGCCTCCTGGGCATCCCCGTCCACTACCAGACCTGGTACCTCCACCGGAACGTGCTCGAGCTCAGGAAAAAACTCGCAAACACCTTCATATCCGTGCACGTCGACCCGCGGCACGGCATCGGTTTCACGCTCTACAACATCCCCGGCCAGGCAAGTCTGCGGCCGAAACAGGTAAATTAGTACCGGACATCATACGCTTTCATTACCTCCCTCCCTTCCCCAAAGGGTCGGACACCTCCCCTCCCCGGGAGGTGTCCGATGATTTTATCAGGGGCCGCTTCTTCAGGAAGCTCTTCCATTTCGGGAACGCCCTGTTGAGCAGGTTCCCCCTGTCCCGGGTCAGGAGGCTCGACCGGAGCTGCTTATTCTTATGAACCGAGGGGCGCCATCGACACGTATGCGGACGGGGATAACGCAGACCTGAGAATACTGTCAGCAGACCTGGGCTTGCGGGGCGATGAAAAGAGCCAGGAGCCCCAGGGGCTTTACCGCCCTGCTGCGGCTGTTCTGCCTCGACCGGGCGCCGATTGCTCCGCCCTGTGCTCTGAAAGGGGCAAATACCCACAGGGGGTCAGAACCATGCCACCCCCGGACCATCTGCCCTTGAGAGCTGGGATCCCCCTGTGAGCCCCTTCGCTTCGGAACGGTGGCACCTGCCCCATCGCTACTTGCGCAACTCCACCTTCCAGGACTTGGCGGACACCTTGTTGGTGAAGTTCACCAGCTCGGGCATCGACATCTTCCGTGGAATGACGTAGATGTCCTTGGCCGCCGCCCTCGCGGTTCCTTCGGGGCCGTTCTCGTAGCCCATGGCGCCCGCGAAGGCATAGATCCAGTCGCCCGTCCGCAGGTCGTCGAAGGCGATCACTTCCCCGTTTCTTCCGTGAATGGTGGTCGCAAAGGTTTTGCCGCCCGAAGCAGATTCCACGAGAAATATCTTGGCACCGGGAACCGTGACATAGTCCCCGCTCCGGCTCAATCCCGTGATCTGACCCTGGGCCGGGGAATATTCCATGCCCATGATCAGGTTGTAATCAGACACCTTCTTCGCATCGCACACGCCCGATGCAACCGGAATGGCGCCAATCGCTATCAGTATCGCAATGACGATGATTTTTGCTGTATTATTGGTCATGGCATTCCTTTCCTTTTACTGTTGCTTCCAGTAATACATGGTGGCCTTGGAAGCGCTGGGGATGGCAATGGTCCGTGCACCGGTGGTGCCGCCTGCCCCGCCGGT
>JAKLDU010000079.1 GCA_022703355.1 Deltaproteobacteria bacterium
GGCCTGGTCCGTAGAGAAGAAGCTTCTCGGTCATGCGCCCCGTCAGGACGAGTATTCTGTTAAAGACATCAGGCGGATCCTCGTGGGCTTCCTCGCGGGAGTGAGCTTGGCAGCAACCATCCTCCTGCTGCCCCTGGCTTCGTGCACCATCTCCCGGAAAAGCATGATGCCCGCATCGACGATGGCCTCCCGGTCCTCGTCGCCGAAGGCCTTGAACACGAGGGTGCCCGTGCGGTGCATGAGCGACGGGGCTTCGATCTCATGACCCTCCTCCCGGACCCGGGAGATGAGGGGAACGGAGCAGGCGGTCAGGAAGCAGGAGGCGACGGAGCACTTTTCCACCGTGCTGTGTTCCGGGTCGGGCACGTGCCCGGTGCCGTCCAGGGCGTGGGAGGCGATGGACGAGAGGATGACCGCGACGGCGGCCTCGGCGTCTCCAGGGGGTTCGAGGCCGCATTCGCCGGACAGCGTGCTGGCGAAGGACAGCAGTGATTCCATGGAGATCTTCCCTCCGGTCATGCCTTTCCCCCCGCAGCGGGTTTCACTCGTAGCCCGCCGGGTTCATGGATTGCCATCTCCAGGTGTCCTCGCACATCTCGTCTATGCCGCGGGACGCCTTCCAGCCGAGCTCCCCGTGGGCCTTCGACGGGTCGGCATAGCACGACGCGATGTCCCCGGCCCTCCTGGGCACGATCTTGTAGGCGACCTTTCTGCCGGAGGCCTTCTCGAAGGCCTTCACCATGTCCAGAACGCTGTAGCCCCGCCCCGTGCCGAGGTTGTAAGCCACGACGCCGGGGTTCGACGCGAGCTTCTCAAGGGCGTGAAGGTGGCCGGCGGCGAGGTCCACCACGTGGATGTAGTCGCGCACCCCGGTGCCGTCGTGCGTGGGGTAGTCGTCCCCGAACACCGACAGGACGGGGAGCTTGCCGATGGCCACCTGGGAGACGAAGGGCATGAGGTTGTTGGGGATGTCGTTCGGGTCCTCGCCGATGAGGCCGCTTGCGTGGGCGCCCACGGGATTGAAGTAGCGCAGCAGCGCGATGTTCCACCCGGGGTCCGACCCGTGCAGGTCCTTGAGGATCTCCTCGATCATGAGCTTCGAACGGCCGTAGGGGTTGGTGGCCTGCAGGGGGAAGTCCTCGGAGATGGGCACGCGAGAAGGCTCGCCGTACACGGTGGCCGAAGAGCTGAACACGAGGTTTTTCACCCCGTGATCCCCCATGGCCCGGCAGAGGTTCAGGGTGCCGGTGACGTTGTTGTGATAGTAGCGCAGGGGCTGGGAAACCGATTCGCCCACCGCCTTCAGGCCGGCGAAATGGACGACGGCATCGATGGGCCGCTCGTCGAATATGCGTGCGAGGCCGGTTCTGTCGAGCAGGTCGGCCTGGTAAAAGGGGAAATCAACGCCCGTGATCTTCCTGACCCTGGCGAGGGATTCCTCCTTCGAGTTGGAGAGGTTGTCCAGGACCGCCACGCCGTGCCCTGCCCCGATGAGCTCCACGCAGGTGTGGCTGCCGATGTATCCCGCGCCCCCAGTCACCAGAATGTTCATATGAGTGTCCTTTGCCCCTCGCGAATGTGCGGTATGATCGCATCAAGGGTGGCCGGGTCCTGATGACTGGCCTTGCCCCTCGCGAAAGTACGGTATGATCCTTTCTTGCCAGGGTGACCGGGAGAGCAGGGTGCAGGCGGCGCCTCCCTGGCCTGCCGGGGAGCTATTTCCTCGAGGTGAAACCCTTGGCCGGCCGGGCAGGGGCGCCAAGCATGATGAGGTCGGACAGGACCCTGCCGCTCTCGACGAGCACGGGGTCGTCCTTGGCCTTGGCGTCCTTGTCCTTCTTCCCCTCCTCCTCGTCGTCCATGAGGGCGTCGACGTTCTTGAGGAGCGGGAGGCCCCTGGCGCTCCGGCGGGTGTTCTCCAGCTCGAGGCGCTTCCTGCGCAGCTGCGTGTCCTCCTGGACCCGCATGGCGCGGTTCAGGGAGAGCCACTCCTTGGCGCGTATCTTCGCGAAATAGGACAGCATGTCCCTGGTGTAGACATAGTCGGGATCGGCGTATATCCGCTTCTGGTGCAGGTCGCGGAGCCTGCCGAGATACGGCTTCACGTCGGCCGAGACGCGTCGGTGAGGGGCCGGGCTGATCTGGTCCCAGGGCAGGGCCGAGGGCAGGACGCTCTCCCCGATCTTCGTCCTGTCGTAGAGACTGGGGTAGAAGATGTCCGGCTGGATGCCGCGGTTCTGGGTGCTGCCCCCGGAGATGCGGTAGAACTTGTCCGAGGTGAGCTTCAGCTTGCCGTAGTCGAGGTTGATGAGCTTCTGGACCGAGCCCTTGCCGAAGGTGTCCTCGCCGATGATCACGCCCCGGCCGTAGTCCTGGATCGCCCCGGCGAAGATCTCCGAGGCCGATGCGCTCAACCGGTTGACCACCACCGCCAGCGGGCCGTCCCAGTGAGTCTGGGGGTCTTCGTCGTAGAGCCTCTCCACGCGCTTGTCCGCGTCCCGTATCTGGACGATGGGTCCCTGGTCGATGAACAGGCCGGTCATCATGTCGGCTTCCTGAAGAGAGCCCCCCCCGTTGTCCCTGAGGTCGATGACGATCCCGTCCACGCGGGCCTGCTTGAGCTCGGAGATGAGGGCCATGACGTCCCGGGTCGTGCTCCGGTAGTCCTTGCGGCCGAGGTTCTGGGCGTTGAAGTCCTGGTAGAAGGTGGGCACGATGATGACGCCGATGCGCTGCGGGCGGTTTTTGCCCCCCACCTCGACGATCTCCTTGTGGGCGGCCTGCTCCTCGAGCTTGACGGTGTTGCGCACGATGGAGACGACCTTCGTCTTGCTGCGGTCGGGGCTGCTGCCGGGGATGATCTTGAGTCTCACCACGGTTTCCTTGGGGCCCCGGATGAGGTCGACCACGTCGTCGAGCCGCCAGCCGACCACGTCCACGAGGTCTCCCTCGGAGCCCTGGCCCACGGCCACGATGCGGTCGTCCGGCTTGAGCTGCCCGGTCTTGTCCGCGGGGCCCGCGGGGATGAGGCTGACGATCTTGACGTATTCGTCCTCGAGGCCGAGCATCGCGCCGATGCCCTCCAGCGAGAGGCTCATGTTGATGGAGAAGTTCTCCGAGGAGCGGGGCGAGAAATACTCGGTGTGGGGGTCGAAGGTGTGGGTGAAGGAGTTCATGAACGTCTGGAACACGTCCTCGCTGTTGGTCTGGGAAACGCGGGCCAGCTGGCTGCGGTACCTCTTGGAAAGGGTCTGGCCCGCCTCCGCGAGGGACTTGTCGTCGAGGACGAGCGTGAGGACGTCGTTCATGACGATCCTGCGCCAGAGGCCCTCGAGCTCGGCGCGGTTCCTGGGCCAGGGGTCGGTTTTCCGGTCGATGTCGATGGTGAGGTCCCGGTCGAACCTGATCTTTTCAAGCCCGGACTCCACCATGATGATCCCGTAGATCAGGCGCTCGACCATGCGCTGCTGGAAGCGGTTGTAGATCCAGAACACGGGCTTCATGTCGCCGGTCTTCAGCACGTCGTCCATGAGGTTCCGGTAGAACTCGAAGTCCCTGACGTCCGAGGCCATGAAGAAGCTTCTCTGGGGGTCGAGGTCCGCGAGGTAGTTGTCCAGCACCTTCGAAGACAGGCGGTTGTCGATGGCGGGCTTCAGGTAGTGGAGGTACTGGACGTATCTCACGATGTCCCGGTCCGCCTTCTGGTGTATGGCCAGGGGGGCGAGGGCGTGGAGATAGTTTTCGGGGACGAGGGCGTTCCTGGCTGAAAAGACGTCCGACGCCCATCCCAGGGGGAGGAAGAGCGTCAGGAGGATCGTCGACAAGACCAGTTTTCTCTTCATGCAAGCTCGCTGCCTCTCGTACTAAAGCGCCTTATAGCAAGGCTTGAGGGAAAAGACAATGGGGGCGTGATGCACGGATCTGCCTGTCGCGAAGGCGGGCGGGGGAGGCGCCACCCGGCGAGCGCAAGAACCCTAAGTGGCGGGCCCGTCGGGGGTGCAGGCGGGAAAGATGCGTTTCCCGCTCCTCCCTGGGAATCACCCGGTCACTGCCGCGGGTGCATGCGGAAAAGGCGCGAACCGGGTGTTCCCCGGGTGTCAGCTCCCCGAAGGAGCGCTCACCTCGTCGATCCAGGCCAGGTAGGCGGGAAAGCCCCCTGACAGCGGGAGCATCACGACCTCGGGAACCTCGTAACTGTGGTGCTCGAGGATGCACGACTCTATCGCCGGGTAGTTCAGCACCGCGGCCTTGATGATGAGGAGCGTCTCGGCTTCCCGGTTCACCACGCCTTTCCACCGGTAGCAGCTCCTGATGTCCGCCATCTGCACGCAGGCGGCCAGGCGGCCCTCCACAAGGAGGCCGGCGATCCTGTCCCCCTCCTCCCTGCTCGGGCAGGTGGTGAGCACCATGCAGTATTCGCGTGCCTCTTTCATCCGCCTCTCCTTCGTTTCGGTGCCGCGACACCGGCCCGGTTCATTTGCTGCGCCTCTGCCGCCCCCGTTCCCCGGTGCCGGGGGTATTGCTGGAACGGGAGGCCAACGGTACCTACGATAAAACGTTACATACTATAAAAGGAGAGGGAGCGGGAGACAAGGGGCTCCACGATCCATTCCCCCTTCCCGACCCCTTTCACACCCCTGAATGATATTGACAGATGCTTTCCCATAATATACTTTGCGAGAAACTATAGGGAGTTCGCGTTGCCTGCCGGTCGGATGAGGGGTATGGCGAAGGCTTGAGGAGAGGGGCATGATCGAAGGGAAATACCGCGAAGCAATCCTCCTCCTGGCCCAATCCGTTCCCATCATCGGCAAGACCGGGGCCACCATCGTGGACCTCGCCGACCGGTACGCGAGGATCGTCATGCCCCTCGGCCCGAACGTCAATCACATCGGCACCATGTACGGCGGGTCGCTGTTCATCCTCGCAGAGCTCTCGGGCGGCGTCATCTGGTACGTCTCCTTCGACCACGAGAGGTTCTACCCCATCATCAGAGAGGTCGACATAAAGTACCTCAGTCCTGCAGCCACCGACGTGTCCCTCGAGGTGTCGCTGGGCGAGGAGGAGGCGCGGGCCGTCCAGGAGTCCGCTGACAGGGAAGGCCGGTGTGACTGGTCCATGGACCTTCAGCTGAAGGATGCTTCCGGAAAGGTCGTGAGCACGGTGCACGGAACCTGGCAGCTCAGAAAAATCCAAGACAAAACCAATAAAAGATAAAGGAGCGACAGCATGGCTAACAAGATTGTGGACCCGAGAGATCAACAGTTCATCATGTACGAGATGCTTGGCGTGGACAAGCTCTGTGACTATGACAGGTTCAAGGACTTCTCCAGGGACATGTTCGACATGATCCTCACCGAGGCCGAGAAGATGGGTACGGACGTGATATTCCCGACCCTGGCCGAGGGCGACAAGGAAGGCTGCACCCTGACCGACGGCAAGGTGACGGTCCCGAAATGCTATCGCCAGGCGCTCCAGAAGTTCGTGGACGGGGGCTGGATCGGCATGCAGTTCCCCCCCGAGGAAGGCGGCCAGGGGCTTCCCAACAGCGTGGCCATCGGCGCCATGGACTGGTTCTATCACAACTTCGCATTCTCCGCCTACCCGTTCGCCGCGGAGGGCGCCGCACACCTCATCATGACCTACGGCTCCGAGGCGCAGAAGAGGAAGTACATGGACAAGATGGTGCAGGGCATCTGGGGCGGCACCATGGCGCTCACCGAGCCCAACGCGGGCAGCGACCTGGGCAACATGCAGACCAAGGCCGTCCGCCAGCCCGACGGCACCTTCAAGCTCCAGGGCACCAAGATCTTCATCACCGCGGGCGACTCCGACCTGTTCGACAACATCATCCACCCCGTGCTCGCCAGGATCGAGGGTGACCCCGCCGGCACCAAGGGCATCTCCATCTTCATCATGCCCAAGTACCTCGTGAACGACGACGGCTCGCTGGGCAGGCGCAACGACTACGAGATCTCGGCCATAGAGCACAAGATGGGCATCCGCGGCTCCGCCACCTGCATGCTTTCCATGGGCGACAACAACGAGTGCTATGCCGAGCTCCTGGGCAACGAGCGCGAGGGCATGAAGGTCATGTTCCAGATGATGAACGAAGCCCGCCTCGTGGTGGGCCTCCAGGGCCTCTGCAGCGGCTCCATCGCCTATCTGCACGCGCTCCAGTACACCAAGGACAGGCTTCAGGGCTCATCCCTCATGGAGATGAAGAACCCCGACGCGCCCCGCGTGCCCATCATCCAGCACGCCGACGTCCGCCGGATGCTCCTGTCCATGAAGTCCGCGGTGGACGCCATGCGCGGCCTCATCTACTTCACGTCCTACTGCTTCGACATGGAGAAGGTGGCGAAGGACGAGGCCGAGAAGGACAAGTGGCTCGGCATGGCCGAGGTGCTCACCCCCATCGTCAAGGCCTACTGCTCGGACATCGGCTTTAAGGTCACCGAGACGGCCATGCAGTGCTACGGCGGCTACGGGTTCTGCTGCGAGTACCCCGTGGAGCAGTTCCTCAGGGACGAGAAAATTGCGTCCATCTACGAAGGGGCCAACGGCATCCAGGCCCTCGACCTCATCGGCCGCAAGCTGGGCATGAAGAAGGGCGCCTACTTCATGAGCCTGCTCATGGAGATGGGTGGCACCGTGAACAAGTACAAGGACCTCGCCGGCAACGCAGACGTGGCGGCCGACGTGCAGAACGCCGTGAACAAGCTTGCCGAGATGGGCATGTACCTCGCCTCCTGCGGCAAGCAGGGCAAGTTCCTCGTGCCCATCAACAACGCCTATCCCTTCCTCATGATGATGGGCAAGGTCGTGTCCGGCTGGCTGCTGCTGTGGCAGGCGGGCGTGGCCCAGGAGAAGCTCGAGGCCCTGGCGAAGGAAAAGGGCGTCGATGCGGCCGACAAGCTGGCTGTGGCGCAGCTCTGCAAGGAAAACAAGGACGCCGCCTTCTACTCGGGCAAGATCTACTCGGCCAGGTTCTTCGCCAAGAACGTGCTGCCCGAGGTGGATGCCATTGCCGCCTCCATCAAGACCGAGGACATGTCCATCCTCGAGATCGCGGAAGAAAGCTTCGCATCCTGATTCAAACCCTTTCGGGAAAAAAAGAGGGGGGACCGCTTCGGTCCCCCTTTTTTTGATCGGCCCGGTGAAGCCTGTATCAGGTCCGCCAGCGCATCACGAAGAGTACTTCTTCGCCCAGTGCTCCACGATCTTGTACTTCTGCACCTTGCCGCTGGCCGTCATGGGCACGTCCCGGACGAACTCCCAGTACCTGGGGATCTTGTGGCGGGCGATCCGGCCGGTGCAGAACTGGACGAGCTCGTCCTGGTCGGCCGTCACCCCGGGCTTGAGGATGACCACGGCGAGAAGCTGCTCGCCGTACTTTTTGTCCGGCACTCCCACCACGTAGACGTCGCTGACCTTCTCGTGGCGGTGGAGGAACTCCTCGATCTCCCGGGGGTAGATGTTTTCGCCGCCGCGGATGACCATTTCCTTGATCCTGCCCGTGACCTTGAAGTTTCCCTGCACGTCCACGGTGCCGAGGTCGCCCGTGTGGAGCCAGCCGTCCCTGTCGATGGCCTTCTTCGTGTCCTCGGGCATCTTGTAGTACCCCTTCATGACGCAGGGGCTCCGGGTGACGATCTCGCCCTGAACGCCGGCGGGGAGGTCCTCGCCGGTGGCCGGGTCCACGATCTTGCCCTCGATGCCCGGCAGCAGGCTGCCCACGGTGGACACCCGGACGTCTAAGGGATCGGCCCTGCGGGTCATGGTCATGACCGGAGAGCTCTCGGTCTGGCCGAAGGCGATGACCACCTCGGGGCAGTGCATTTTCTCTATGACGTTGCTCATGGCCTCCTCCGGGCAGGGGGCGCCGGCCATGATGCCCGTTCTGAGCGATTTCATGCTGAACCTGCCGAACTCGGGGTTGTCCATGATGGTGATGAACATGGTGGGCACGCCGTTGATGGCCGTGCACTTCTCCTGCTCGACGTACTGGAGCGCCTTGAGCGGGTCGAAATACTCCACGACCACCATGGCGGAGCCGTGGACCACGCAGTTGAGCGAGCTCATGACGCAGCCGAAGCAGTGGAAGAGCGGCACCTGGATGAGGAGCCGGTCGTCGGGCGTCATGCCCATCACGTCGCCCACCATCCGGGCGTTGTTGATGACGTTGTAGTGCGTGAGCATGACCCCCTTGGGGAACCCGGTGGTGCCGGAGGTGTACTGCATGTTCACGGTGTCGTGGAAATGGGTCGAATCCTGGCGCTCCTCGAACTGCTCGTCGGATATGGCCTCGCCCAGCCTGGAGAGCTCCCTGAAGTTGAACATGCCCGGTGTTTCCTGGCGGTCGCCGATGTAGATGACGTTCTTGAGAAAGGGCAGGTTCTTCGAATCGATCTGTCCGGGCTTCGCCTCGGCCAGCTCGGGGATCACGGCGCGGGCGGTTTCGTAGAAGTTCGTGTCCCGGTAGGACTCGATGAGGGCCAGGGTCGTGGAGTCCGACTGCCTGAGGATGTATTCGAGCTCGCTGGATTTGTAGTTGGTGTTCACGGTCACCAGCACCGCCCCGATCATCCCGAGGCTGAACTGCAGCTGCACCCATTCGGGCACGTTCGTGGTCCACACGGACACGTGGTCGCCCTTCTTCACGCCCATGGCCATGAGCCCCTTCGCCACCTCGATGCACGACCGCTGGAACTCTGCATAGGTCATCCTCACAGACCCAGCCGGGTAGATCAGGGCATCGTGGTCCGGGTACCGGGAGGCAGTCTCTTTCAGGAGCTCGCCCATCGTGATCTCTTTGAACTCGTTCATCGAAGAAATCTCCTTTGTGTTCACTTTTTCGTGCACGCAGCCTGCATATGCAACGAGCAGGGCAAATAAATTGACAGGCAGATCAATGGAATTTCTGATACCATGGTTCCGATTCCCCGGTCAATATGATTGTATGCCAGAGAATCGCGTGTGACACAAAGAATCGCATGAGATGACAAGAATCGCATCTGACGGGCCGCCAGGGATTTCTCTGTTCTGCATCGCCATGAGAGACAGGCGCGGCGGGCCGGGTACTTGGAAATTCGGGAGGCGGGACCTATAAAATCAGTGAGAGTGCTGAGGGAAATCCTCGAGATCTACCCGAAAGGGGGAGCGTTCATGGATCAGGAAAGCTTTATCGTGTTATGCCCTCACTGCGGGGTGAAAAACCGCTTACCGCTGCCGAAGATGTCTGCGAAGGCACGCTGCGGCAAGTGTCATGGCCTTCTTGCCGCCGTTGCGTCCGGAACCGTTCACCTGCGGCCCGTTTTGGTGACCGATCTGAATTTCGAACAGGAGGTCCTCTCCTCCCCGGTGACCGTGCTGGTGGACTTCTGGGCGCCCTGGTGCGGGCACTGCAAAAACCTGGAACCGGTTCTGGAGGGATTGGCGGGTGAGTTCGGGGGAAGGATAAAGATAGCGAAGGTCAATGTGGACGAAAACCCGCGGGTGGCTTTGAGCTACCAAATCCGTTCGGTGCCGAACATGCTCTTCTTCAAAAACGGCCAGGTCGTTCATTCCGTGGCGGGAGCCCTGCCCAGGGCGGATCTCGCCCGCCACATCGAGGCCCTCCTCCGGCAGTGAGCGTTTTCCCATAGCCAAAGCGGGCCGGGCGGTTCTCGTTGGGTTGGAGAAGAGCCTGAATGCTTTTTCCCCGTGCCAGAG
>JAKLDU010000008.1 GCA_022703355.1 Deltaproteobacteria bacterium
ATGATGGAGAGGCAGAACGACCGCCTCGGCCATCTCCACTCCCTGGTTTCCCTGCTGGACCCCGCCGAGACGCTCAAGCGCGGGTTCAGCATCACCCTCGACTGCAGGGGCCGGGTCATCCGGGACGCGGCAGGGGTTACGGAAGGGGAGAGCATCGTCACGAAGCTCCCGAAGGGAAAGATCAGAAGCGTCGTCACGGGAAAGGAGCCGCAATGAAGAAGACGGGCAGGTATTCCGAGGTGCTCAGGGAGCTCGAGGAGACCCTCGAGAAGATGAACAGGGGGGACGTCCCCATCGACGAGCTCGAAGAGACGGTGAAGGGGGCGGCCAGGAAGATCCAGTATCTCCGCCAGGTGCTCCGCTCCACCCAGAAAGAGGTCGCGAAGGTCCTCGAGGACATCGGGGAGGACCAGGCACCTGCGGACGAGGGGTGAGCGCGGGGCACCAGCCCATTGACCCTTCGGATTGGCGTCTGTTATAGAGGGACCATGGATACAGGCCGTCAGATACAGTCCATCACCCCCTTCCTCGTCATGGATGTCCTGGAGAAGGCCAACGCCATGGCATCCGAGGGCAGGGAGGTCATCCACCTCGAGGTGGGCGAACCCGACTTCGACACCCCGGGATGCATCCGGGCGGCAGCGGCGAAGGCCATGGAGAGCGCCCGGACCCACTACACCCATTCCCTGGGCATTCCAGAGCTCAGGGAGGCCATCTGCAGGCATTACCGGGCAACCTACGGCGTGCTGGTGGACCCGGAGCAGGTGCTGGTGACCGCCGGCTCCTCGCCCGCCCTCCTCACGGCCATCGCCTGCCTCGTGGACCCGGGCGACGAGGTGGTCCTCACCGACCCCCATTACGCGTGCTACCCGAACTTCATCAGAATCCTGAGCGCGGTGCCGAAGCTCATCCCCACCGGGAGCGAAGACGCCTTCCAGCTCAACCCGGACAAGGTGAGGGCAGTCCTGTCATCGAAGGTGAAGGCCATGGTGATCAACTCCCCGGCGAACCCCACGGGGATCTGCCTCGACGATGCCCACCTGCGGGAGCTCGCCGGGCTGGGGCTGCCCATCATCTCCGACGAGATCTACCACGGCCTGGTTTATGCGGGCGAGCAGCACACGATCCTCGAGTACACGGACGACGCCATCGTGATCAACGGGTTTTCAAAGGCCTGGGCCATGACGGGCTGGCGGCTTGGGTGGGCGGTCTTCCCGAAGAACCTCATCCGGACGGCCCAGAAGATCCAGCAGAACCTCATGATCTGCGCCCCCTCCATGGCCCAGTGGGCGGGCGTCGCCGCGCTCACCGAGGCGCACGGGGACGTCGAGCGCATGCGCCTGACCTTTGCCCGCCGGCGGGAGGTCATGCTCGGGGAGATGAAGAGGCACGGGTTCTCGGTGGAGGTGGAACCCACGGGGGCCTTCTATGTGCTCGTGAACATGAAGGAGTGGACAAACGACTCGTACCGCTTCGCCATGGACATCCTCGAAGCCACGGGGGTGGGGGTCACGCCTGGCATCGACTTCGGTCCGGGAGCCCAGGGCTACCTCAGGTTCTCCTACGCCAACTCGGAAGTGAACATCCGGGAGGGCGTTTCCCGGGTCGCCGGGTACGTCCGCAGCCTATGATCCCGAAGATCCGCGACGCCCAGTACGCCGGAACCGTGTACAACACCCTTCCCAGCCTCCCCCAGGTGGCCTTTGCCGGCCGCTCCAACGTGGGCAAGTCCTCCCTCATCAATGCCCTCGTGAACCGCAAAGCCCTCGTCAAGACGAGCAAGCAGCCCGGCAAGACCAGGAACATCAACTACTTCAAGGTGGACCTGGTGGACCTGCCCTCCCTGTACCTGGTGGACCTGCCGGGCTACGGGTACGCCCGGGTGCCCCTGGGCATGAAGACCGCCTGGGACGAGCTCGCCTCGCGCTACTTCGAGGGCAACCGCGACCTCAAGCTCCTCATGGTGCTCGTGGACATCAGGAGGGACCTCGAGTCCGGGGAGTTCCTCATCCTGGACCTCGCCCGCAATGCGGGCATCAAGGCGGCGGTGGTGGCCACGAAGGCGGACAAGCTCACCTTCAGCGCCCGCGGCAGGCGCCTGCGGGAGATCCGGGAAGCCACGGGGATCGAGCCGGTGCAGGCGTCCGCCCACTCGAAGCTGGGACTCGAAGAGATCTGGGACAGGATCGTGCGGGAGACGGGCGGGAAGGTCTGAGGGCCGGCCAGCCGGCGGTCGGAATCCAGATCCTGCTTGAATTCATGCGGGATATGCCATAGAGCGTGAACCATGGAAGGGTTCGACCTCATCATAGTCGGAGGCGGACACGCCGGGGCGGAGGCCGCCTGGGCCGCCTCGAAGTTCGGGCTGAGCATTGCCCTCTTCACCATGAACATGGACACGGTGGGGAGGATGCCCTGCAGCCCGTCCATCGGCGGGCTCGCCAAGAGCCACCTCGTCAAGGAGATCGACGCCCTGGGCGGCATCATGGCGGAAGCGGCCGACGAGACCGCCATCCAGTACCGGATTCTCAACACCAAGAAAGGCCCGGCGGTGCGCGCCACCCGGACCCAGAACGACCGGCGGCTCTACGAGTCTGCGGTCAGGTCCCGGATCGAGCGGTCCGGGGTTCACCTGCGGCAGGCGCGGGTGGACAGGATCGTGGTGCAGGACTCCCGGGTGACCGGGGTGGTGGACCACACCGGCGAGTTCCACCGGTGCCGGGCGGTGGTCATCGCGGCGGGGACCTTTCTTTCCGGGACCATCCACATCGGGGAGCGCAGGATCCCCGCGGGGCGCTCAGGGGAGGAAGGCTCCTACGAGCTCGCCCGGAGCATCGCGTCGCTGGGCCTCGCCATGGGGAGACTCAAGACGGGCACCCCGCCGAGGCTCCACATGGACACCATCGACGTCTCGAGCCTCCAGAGGCACGACGCCCTGGAAGGCTGCCTGCCCTTCGCCTTCGGCTCCCGGGGTCCGGCGCTTCCCCAGCTCCCCTGCTTCGTGACCCGGACCACGGAGCGCACCCATGAGATCATCCGGAAAAACATCAACCTGAGCCCCCTGTACTCCGGCGCCATCACCGGTACGCCCGCCCGGTACTGCCCGTCTCTGGAAGACAAGGTCATGCGCTTCGGGGACCGGCAGGGCCACCAGGTGATCATCGAGCCCGAGGGGGTCGCCACCCGGGAGGCCTATGCCTCGGGGCTGGGCAACTCGCTCCCGGTGGAGCTCCAGTGGGAGATCGTGCGCTCCGTGCCCGGGCTTGAAAAGGCGGAGATCATCAGGCCCGCCTATGCCATCGAGTACGACTACATCCTCCCCACCCAGCTGGACCGGACCCTGGAGGCGAAAGAGGTCGGGGGGCTCTTCCTCGCGGGGCAGGTCAACGGCACCTCGGGGTACGAGGAGGCCGCTGCCCAGGGGCTCATGGCGGGGGTGAACGCCTGCCTGAAGATCCAGGGCAGGGAGCCTTTCATCCTCGACCGGTCCGAGGCGTACATCGCGGTCATGATCGACGACCTCGTGACCAGGGGCACCTCCGAGCCCTACCGGATGTTCACCTCCCGGGCCGAGTACCGCCTCGTGCTCCGGGAGACCAACGCCCTGTTCAGGCTCACGGAGAAGGCCTGTGCCCTGGAACTCGTGGGGGAAGGGCGCAGGGCCGGGGTGATGGACATCCTCAGGGAGATGGAAGGCCTGGCGAGCCGCCTCGAGGAAACGAGCGTCGTGATCCCCCGGGACCTGCCGCAGGTCGCGCCCTCCGGGGGGGCGGAAACCGAGCGCATCAGCCTGGCCAGGCTTTTGAGGAGGCCCGAGGTGTCCCTGCGGGACCTGGGAGCCAGGGGGCTCGTCCCGGAGACGTCCCCGCTGAGCGCCCTGGAGGTGGAGGTGGGGATCAAGTACGAAGGCTACATCGCGCGGCAGCTGAAAGACGTGGCGCGCCTCAAGGAGCTGGAGCGGGTGAGGATACCCGAGGGAATGCCTTTCGACGGGATCGTGGGGCTTTCGAACGAGCTCAAGGTGCGGCTTGCGGAGATCAGGCCCCGGACCCTCGGGCAGGCTGCCCTGATCGAGGGCATGACCCCGGCGGGGCTCCAGGCCGTCCGGATCTTCCTCCGTTCAGCAGGGGTCTGAAGGCTCCAAGGGCCCCGTCTTTTCAGAGCGTGCCCCGAAAACCCCGGCGGGCGGCGACTTGGTGTTCGAGGGTGGCCATGGCTGTTTCCCGCGGCTGCACGATGACTTCACAGGCGGTTGCCCTTACGCCCCTTCCTTCGAGTGTGGCGATGGCTGCCCCCTGCAGTTGCACCGCCGCCACCGTGCGAGGTTCAGTGGGAAGCGCCCAGGTCTTCGAGCCGCTCCTGCGCCTTCAAGCCGAAGGGGCCGTTTCCATCGAGCCGCACCACCTCGTTCAGATGGCTGACAGCCTCGGCTGTCTGCCCCCTCCTGACGAGGATCTGGGCGAGGTCCCAGTGCGCCTCGGTGTACCCGTTGTAGTGCGTGATGGCGTTGTCCAGGGCTTTGATGGCCTCGTCCTCGTTCCCCTCCTGCTGATATGCCAGGGCGAGGTTCCGCCATGCGGGGGCGTACCGGGAATCCTTGTTCAGGGCCTGCTGGGCGGCCTGTATCGCTTCGGGGTAGCGCTTGAGGCCGTAGTAGATGGCGGAGATGTTGCTGTAGGCCATCTCGGGGTGTGAGTAGAGCTCGTCATCCGCGGCTGCCCGGAAGATTTTCACGGCCTCTTCCTCTTTCCCCCCCCGGAGCATGAGGATGGTCCCCTTCATGAAACGGGCGTCGCTTTTCATCCCGGGGTGGTCGAGGCCGACATTGTCGGCATATGCGATGGCCATCTCCGCGTTTTCCAGGGCCTTGTCGTAATCGCCGGTCTGCCGGTACACCAGGGCGTAGCCCATGTACACCTCGGGGTCGCCGGGGTTTGCGTCCTTCGCCTTCCTGAGCTCCACCAGGGCCCCCTGGACGTTGTCTTCCTGGATTTTGCTCATGGCAAGGGAAACCATGGGTTTGGACAGCGCCCTCTTCTGCTCGAATGACGCACAGCCCGCGATCAGGGCCATGATGCCCAGGAAACAGATGGTCTTCTTCATTCTTTGCCTCGTCACCGCGTATTCATCCCCACTCCGCACCGGGGAGGGGGATGGGGAAAGCATGAAATCCCCACACCTGCCTTTTATACCAAGCGGATCGTCCGCGCAATCGGGCATCTGCGGCCGTGACCCGCTTACGGGAACTGGTCCGCCACCCACCCGGGGACGGCAAGGGTGCCCATGATGGCGGGATGCTGGTGGCAGTCGGACCCACCCGTGGCGATGAGGCCGTGACTGCGGGCGAACGCGAGATATGACTCTGCGACGCCTCTGGCGTGCCGCAGGTGCCAGCACTCGATCCCGTCGATGTAGGGGAGCATGGCTTCCCGGACGACCCCCAGGTGATGGCTCATGTCCGGGTCAACGGACATGAGGGAGGTGCCCTTGGGGTCGCCCGGATGGGCGAGGACGAGCCTGCCGCCGGCCTTGCGTATGAGCCCCGAGGCCTCTTCGAGGCGCAGCGGCATCTTGGGGACGTCGCACGGCACGAGGTACCGGTCGAACGCCTCCTGCTTGTCCCGCACGATCCCCTTCTCCACCAGGTAGCCCGCGATGTGCGGTCTGGCCAGGCTCTCGTCCGCACTCTCCGTGATTGCCTCCATGTCCTTCTCCGTGAGCTCGGGAACGCCTGCCCTGCAGAACTCCCGGTTGAGGTTGTCGAAGATCTTCAGCGCCCGGAGGATGCGGTACGACCTGAGCTTCTCGAGCTTCCTGCCGAGCGACCGGTCGTAGATGTCGAACCCGTAGCCGAGGAAGTCGAGGGAAATGCCCCTTCCCCCCCGATAGTCCGGGTGGGAGAAGGTGACGTTGAGCTCGATGCCCGTGACGTATTTCATGCGGTAGCTCTGGGCCAGGGCGATGGCCAGGCCCTGGGCGGCCAGGGAGTCGTGGTCCGTGATGGAGATGAAGCCGATGGCCTGCTTTTCGGCCTCGGCGAAGATGTCCGTCACGTCCCACCTGCCGTCGGAGCCGTTCTTGGAATGGATGTGGAGGTCGATGTTCATGGCCGTGCGCTCAGTCGTGCGCCCCCCCGTGCGGTGGCCGGGCCTTTTCCCCGCGTGCTTGTGCGCTCCCCGCGAGCTGGCCGCAGGCGGCGAGGATGTCGCGGCCCTTCTCCTTCCTGACCATCACGGCGTAAGGGGAGTCCTTGAGCACCTCCTCGAAGGAAGACACCGCTTCCGGGTCGGGCGCCTCGAGGTCGCAGCCGGGCCAGGGATTGAAGGGGATGAGGTTCACCTTCACCTTGAGACCGTGGAGGATGCGGACGAGCTCCCGGGCGTCTCTGACGCTGTCGTTGATGCCCCTGACGAGGACATACTCGACGGTGATCCTCCTGCGGTTGGGGAGTCTGCAGGATTTCAGGGCGTTCAGGAGCTCGGCCAGGGGGTACTTCCTCGTGACGGGCATGAGCCTCTCGCGCACCGCATTGACCGGTGAGTTGAGCGAAACGGCGAGGGCGGCTTCGGTTTCCCGGCAGATGCTCTCGAGTGAGGGCACGATCCCGCAGGTGGACACCGTGATCCTCCGCTTGGAGAAATGCGGGCCGTCGGGATCGGTGAGGATGCGGATGGCCTTCACCACGTTGCCGTAGTTGAGCAGGGGCTCTCCCATGCCCATGAAGACGACGTTCCTGATCTGCCGGTCGGGGTAGAGGCGCAGGAGGGAAAGCACCTGGGAGACGATCTCCGAGGTCTCGAGGTTCCGGTGGAAGCCCATGGTCGCGGTGTAGCAGAAGGCGCACCCCATGGCGCAGCCCGCCTGGGAGGAGATGCACAGGCTCCAGTGGCTTTTCTCGGGCATGAGCACGCTCTCGATGATCAGCCCGTCGTGGAGCCGCCAGGCGTGCTTTTCCGTGCCGTCGGAAGAGGCCTGCACCTTGACGTGTTCGGGGTAGGAAATGGTGTATCCCCGGGAAAGCTCCGCCCGGAGGGATTTCGGAAGGGAGGTCATGGCGTCCAGGCCCGGGACGGCCTTGCCGAACACCCAGGCGAACAGCTGGCTGCCCCGGTACGGACTGTCCGTGAACAGGTCCCTCATCTGCTGCTTGTCGAGGTCGAGGAGATTGATCATGGTTCGACTGATCCTAGGGGGTATGGATCAAAAATGCAAGGGGCAGAAATCATCGGGGAAAAGCCCATAAGAGGGGATTTTGCTTTGAAGAATTGTCAAGGCAGTGGTAAAATTATCATGCTTTTCTGCCCGGGAGGGGGGGCGGTTTTTCCCTTCCGATAAAGAATCAGTGATTTTAATTCATTATCTGTGCGGTCTCTTTGGCATGGATGATGCTCTCGGGCAGGGCATCGGGAAACGACGGGGTTCCCTGCATCCAGGTCCGCGGGGGACAGGGTCACGTGGTTCACGAATACGCACGGAAGGAGAGGGATGTATGGAAATCAAGAAGATATGCGTTCTCGGGGCAGGTCTTATGGGCAGCGGGATTGCCCAGGTGTGCGCCCAGGCGGGATACCGGGTCGCCATGAGGGACATCGAGCAGAGGTTCGTCGACGGCGGCATGAAGATCATCGGGAAGAATCTCGACGGCGACGTGGCGAAGGGCCGCAAGACGAAGGAAGAGGCGGACGCCGTGCTCTCCCGGATCACCCCCCTGGTCGATCTCAAGGCTGCGGCGTTTGATGCGGACGTCGTGGTGGAGGTGGTCATCGAGGTCATGGACATCAAGAAGAAGGTGTTCAAGGAGCTCGAAGAGATCGTGCCCGCGCACTGCCTGTTCTTCAGCAACACGTCGGGCCTGAGCCTCACGGAGATCGCCTCGGCCACGAAACGCCCCGAGCGGTTCATCGGGACGCACTTCTTCAACCCGGTCCCGGTCATGAAGCTCCTGGAGGTCATCAGGGGGTACGACACCTCCGACGAAACGCTCCAGATCGCCCTCGACTGGGGCAAAAAGCTCGGCAAGGACTGCATCGTGGTGGACGAGGCCCCGGCCTTCGTGGTGAACAGGATCCTGTGCTCCATGATCAACGAGGCGTTCTTCGTGCTCGGCGAGCACCTGGCGAGCCCAGCGGACATCGACAAGGGCATGGTGCTCGGGTGCAACCACCCCATCGGCCCCCTTTCCCTGGGCGACCTCATCGGGCTCGACACGCTCCTCCACGTCATGGAAGGCCTTCACCGGGAGCTCGGGGACAAGTACATGCCCGCGCCCATGCTCGTCAAGCTCGTGCGCGCAGGCCGCCTGGGCCGCAAATCCGGCAAGGGAGTCTTCGACTACGCGAAGAAATGACCCGGGCAGGGCGGAGCGGGAAAAAGGAAGTGCGCCCGACTGGACTCGAACCAGTGGCCTTTGGCTCCGGAGGCCAACGCTCTATCCACCTGAGCTACGGGCGCATGTGCTAATTCTTTGCCATCAAGTGCTTGACCGCCTTCTCGAGGCCGCCCAGGGTGATCTCGAACATGGGGAACACCTCACCCACGGCCTCGATGGTCTGGGTGTGCGGCCAGACCACGGCGTATTTAGGATTGAGCCATACACTATGTTTGAACACCTTTGCAAGATATTCCAGCCTTTTTATGCTCGGCTCCCCGGACTGGCTTCCGTAATAGATGCCCCCGTTGCGGCTGAAGAGTTCGTAGGGTGACATCGAGGCGTCGCCCACGATGATGAGCCTCGTCAGGGGGTCGTACCGGGCGAAGTCCTCCAGGTGAAGGGGCTTGAACTGCCGCGAGGAGTCCTCCCACACCCGGGAGTAGATGGTGTTGTGGAAGTAGCAGATCTTGAGGTCCTTGAACTGGTTCCGGGCATGGTTGAAGAGCACCTGCACCACGTTGATGTAGGGGTCCATCGAGAACCCCCCGTTGTCGATCATGAGGATGACCTTGAGCTTGTCCTTGAGGGCGCGGTCGAACACGATCTCGATCTCGCCGGCGTTCTTCATGGTGGCGTAGATGGTCTCGTCGACGTTCAGGGCGTCCCGGGGCCCGGTGGGCTGCAGGTGGCGGAGCCGCTTGAGGGCGTCGGAGATCTGCGAGGGCCCCAGCAGGGCGTCCTCGGTGTAGTCCTTGTACCTCCTGTCCAGGGCGACCTTCACGGCGGACTGGCCCCTGGAGGCCCCCCCGACCCGCATGCCCCCGGGGTGGTAGCCCGAATGCCCCACGGGGGAGGTGCCCCCGGTGCCGATCCACCGGTTGCCCCCGTCGTGCCGCTCGGTCTGGTCCTGGAGACGCGCCCGGAAATACTCCTCGAGCTCCTCCGGGGTGAGGTGTTTGATCTCCTCCGGGTCGATGTCGAGCATGTCCGCGATGCGCTCGGGGTCCTTGAGCCACTCCTCGAGCATGGCCTGGATGGCAAGCTCCAGCTCGGAGGCGAGCTCTTCGGAGAGCTCGGCGCCCTTGAAGAAGTGGGCGAACACCCGGTCGTAGAGGTCGAAGTGCCGCTCGGACTTGATCATGATCGCCCGTGACAGGGAGTAGAAGTCGTCCAGGCACCGGATGAGACCCTCGTCGAGCGCCCGCTGGAGCCGGAGGAACCCCGTGGGCGAAAGAGAGAGCCCCTTGCTCCTGAGAAGGTAGAAAAACTCGGTGAACATGGCCTGCCCCTACCGGTAAGACCCCCCGGAGTTCCTCTGCAGAACCGCGTAGTCTTCGCTCTTCTTGAAGAGCACGCCCAGGAAGGGGATGTCGTTCTTCGCGAGGTGCCGGGGGTCGAAGTTCCTGTCCATGAGCAGGATCCTGATCCAGTTGATGAGCTCCCGGGTGGCGGGCTTCTTCTCGATGCCCCGGATGTTCCTCAAACGGTAGAAGGTCTCGATGCATGCGTCGGAGATCTTCTTGTCGAGGTCCGGGAAGTGCGCCTGCACGATCTTTTCCATCATGTCCGGGTCCGGGAAGGCGATGTGGTGGAACACGCACCTGCCCAGGAAGGGGTCGGACAGGTCCTTCTTGGCGTTGGAGGTGATGATGATGATGGGACGGTTCCTCGCGGTCACGGTCTTGTCGATCTCGATGATGTCGAAGGACATCTGGTCGAGCACGTCCAGGAGGTCGTCCTGGAAGTCGGTGTCGGCCTTGTCGATCTCGTCGATGAGCAGGATCACCTTGGAGTCCGAGGCGAAGGCCTGCCCGATCTTGCCCATCTTGATGTAGTCCTCGATGGAGCTCACGTCCCTCGTGGAGTCGCCGAAGCGGCTGTCGTTCAGGCGGGTCAGCGTGTCGTACTGGTAGAGGGCCTCGACGGCCTTCATGCTGGACTTCACGTTGAGGATGATGAGCGGCAGCTTCAGGTTCTCGGCGATGGCGTGGGCCAGCAGGGTCTTGCCCGTGCCCGGCTCGCCCTTGATGAGCAGGGGCATCTCGAGCTTGATGCTGGCGTTGACTATCTTCGAGAGCTCGTCGTCGAGCACGTAGGTGTTGGTGCCGGTAAAGGTGTACTGTCCCATGGTTCACTCCACACGATATGAAACGTTTTGCTTTCCCATACCACACTAAATGCGGCCGTACAATCGCCGCGGCAAGGGGGCTTTCCGTCCGGATCCGCACCCGGCGGATGCTCACGGATAATTGACTCACGATAGGGTTTGCGTTAGAGAGGAAAGACTGAGACAGTGCGCAAAGGAGACCCGGTAGTTGGAGAGTAACGCGGAGAAGCGGGAGGAGACGAGCTATCTGAAGCGCCTCTGGTCCCTGCTCAGGGGCGAGGACGCCGAGCAGGACAAGGACGAGCAGATCGAGAAGCTCCTCGACGAGGTGGAGGAGCGCGGGTTCATAGACGAAGACCAGGGCGACATGATCCACAACATCATCGTGCTCCGGGACACCACGGTGCGCGAGATCATGATCCCCAAGGGGGACATGGTCGCCCTGGAGGTGTCTTCCTCCCTGGACGACCTCGTGTCCCTCATCAACAGGGAAGGCTGCTCGAGGATCCCCATCTACGAAGAGCACCTGGACAACATCATCGGCATCGTCTACGCCAAGGACATCCTCGAGTTCTGGAACTGCGACGCCCGGCCCGCCGATCTCAGGAGCCTCATGCACCCGCCCTACTTCGTGCCCGAGGGCAAGAAGCTCATCGACCTGCTGAAAGAATTCAGGAGCAACCGCCCCAAGATCGCCATCGTCATCGACGAATACGGCACCGTTGACGGCCTGCTCACCATCGGCGACATCATGACCGAGATCGTGGGCGACATGGTGGGGGAAGACGAGGAAGCCTCCGAGGAGGAGATCGCCGAGACGGGCGAGGGCGTCTTCACCGTGGACCCCAAGATCCCCATCGACGAGTTCTCCGAGGCGTTCAAGGTGGACATCCCCGAGGGCGACTACGACACCATCGGCGGGTTCATCATCAGCCGCCTCGAGAAGATCCCCAAGCCTGGCGAGACCCTCGAGTACGCAGGCCTGCTCTTCGAGATCGCCGATTCCGACAAGAAGCGCATCTCGCGCCTGGTGATCCGCACCCCTTCGGGGAAGAACGCTTGAAGCGCATCCTGCTCGCGGCGGCGTCGGGGCTCCTCTATGCCCTTTCCTTCCCGCTCTACAGCCTGTTCCCCCTCGCCTGGGTGTGGGCGGTGCCCCTGTTCCTCCTCATGGAGAACGCCTGCGGGCTGGAAATCTTCCTCTCCGGGGTGATCTCCGGGATGGTGGCCTGGGCCGGGATCGTCTACTGGGTGGCCTACGTCATGAACGAGTACGGGGGCATGACCCTGCTGCCGGCGGCCTTCCTGCTGCTCCTTCTCATCACGTGCCTGTCGCTGTTTTTCGGCTTCTTCGCCCTGCTTTCCTCGAGGCTCCTGCGCACGAAGGGGGCGTTCCTCTTCATCCCGGGGCTCTGGGCGCTCATGGAGCTCGTCCGCTCGTACGTGCCCTTTTCCGGTTTTCCCTGGGCCCTGCTGGGCTACAGCCAGCAGCCGTGGACGGCCTTCATCCAGGCCGCGGAGTTCGGCGGCGTCTATCTCGTCGGGGCGGTGATCATGATGGGGAACGTGGCGGTCTACGAGCTCGCGAGGAAGAAGGCCCTCGTGCCCGTGACGATCACCGCCCTGCTCGCCCTTTCCCTGGTCCTGTGGGGCTCCTGGCGGATGAACGGCTTCGCTGCGGGCCCGGGCACCGTTCGCGCCGCCGTGGCCCAGGCCAGCATTCCCCAGGACCGGAAGTGGAGTCCCGGGATGGTGGACCCCACCATCGACATCTATTCCCGGCTCACCCGCGAGGCCGCCGCCCGGGGCGCGCGGATCGTGGTATGGCCCGAGGCCTCGTGCCCCTTCTTCCTCATGCTGCAGTGGCCCTACTCGGGCCGGATCATCTCCCTGAGCTCCTCCACGGAGGCCAGGCTCATCGTCGGGAGCCCGGCCTACGAGAACGGCGTGTACCTGAACCGGATGTGGATGCTCGAGAAGGGGAAGATCGCGGGCTCCTACGACAAGGTCCACCTCGTGCCCTTCGGCGAGTACCTGCCCCTGGCGGACCTCATCAGGCCGATTTTCTCCGGGCTCACCGAGGAGGTGGGGGACTTCGCCCCCCTGAAGGGCAAGCCGTCCCCCATCGAGGACGCGGGGATCATGATCTGCTTCGAGGTCATCTTCCCGGACCTGGCGCGGGAGCTTTCCCTCAAGGGGGCCACGTACCTGGTCAACTCCTCCAACGACGCCTGGTTCAAGACCTGGTCGACCCCGGAGCAGCACCTGGAGATGAGCTGCTTCCGGGCGGTGGAAAACAGGCGGTGGCTGCTCTCCTCCACGAACCACGGCTACTCGGCCATCATCGGGCCGGACGGCAGGATCGTCAGGCAGGTGGGGCTCCTCAAGGAGGGATGGGCAATGGCGGACATCGCCCCCCTGCGGGAACTCTCGTTCTACACCCGGTACGGGCCGCTCATCCCGGCAATCTGGGCGGGAATTTCCCTTATTGCGGCATTGACAGCATACCGGCGCAAGTGCTAGGAGGGCATGATCATGGTGGGAGACTATCAGCAGTCAATTGATCTGATCCGGGAAAAGCTCGATAACGCACGAGGTTATCTTTGAAGTCCCCGACAGGGAAAAGCGCCTAAAAGAGCTCGAAGCCATCCTCGCAGACCCCGACACCTGGAAGGACCCGGCAAAGACCCGGGAGCTCCAGTCCGAACGCTCGCGCATCGACGCCATCCTGGTCAACTGGAGCAAGGTCTGGTCCCTCTGGGAAGACCTCGAGGCCCTCGTCGACCTGGCGAAGGAGGACGAGCAGGCGGTGGCTCAGGACATCAGGGACACCGTCGCGGCCCTCAAGGGGAACCTGGCCGCCATGGAGAAGGCCCACGTCCTGTCCGGGCACGACGACCCCAAGAGCGCCTTCCTGGAGATCCACGCGGGCGCAGGCGGTCTCGAAGCCCAGGACTGGGCGGAGATGCTCCTGCGCATGTACCTCAGGTGGGCGGAGAAGAGCGGCTTCAAGGCGCGCATCATCGACATTTCCTCCGACGAGGAGGCGGGCGTCAAGAGCGCCACGGTGGAGGTCGAGGGGCAATGGGCCTTCGGCTACCTCAAGTGCGAGTCCGGGGTGCACCGGCTCGTGCGCATCTCGCCCTTCGACGCCAACAGCCGCAGGCACACCTCCTTCGCGGCGGTGATGGTCACGCCGGAGGTGGACCTCACCATCGACGTGAGGATCGAGGACAAGGATTTGAGGATCGACACCTACCGGGCCTCGGGCCACGGCGGCCAGCACATCAACAAGACCGACTCCGCGGTGAGGATCACCCACCTTCCCACGGGGGTCGTGGTGCAGTGCCAGAACGAGCGCTCCCAGCACAAGAACAAGGCCTTTGCCATGAAGCTCCTGGCGTCGAAGCTCTACGAACTCGAGGAGCTCAAGCAGAAGGAGCGCGTGGGGGAGTTCCACAAGGGCAAGAAGGAGATCGCCTGGGGCTCGCAGATCAGGTCCTACGTCATGCAGCCCTACCAGCTCGTGAAGGACCACCGGACGAACTTCGAGGTCGGCAACGTCGAGGCCGTGCTCGACGGCGAGCTCATGCCGTTCATCGACGCCTGTCTCACCTTTGACGCCACGGAAGGGAAACCGGGTGAAGGACGCGATTAGGGACCGGATGTTCGGGAAGTGAGGAGTGCATGCCCAAGGAATGCCTGGAAGTCGACGGCAAGGAGATCATGATCGTGGGGACTGCCCACGTGTCCAAGGCCTCGGTGGACGAGACCCGGAAGGCCATCGGGGAGTTCGGGCCCGACGTCGTCGCCATCGAGCTCTGCCAGAACCGCTACGACGTCATGCGCAATCCCGGCACATGGCAGGAGATGGACATCGTGAAGGTCATCAGGGAGAAGAAATCGCTCCTCCTGTTCGCGAACCTCATCATGTCGTCCATCCAGAGGCGCATGGGAGACAAGCTCGGGGTCAAACCCGGGGAGGAGATGCGCGCGGCCATAGAGGAGGCGGACAGGGCGGGGATCGCGCTCGCCCCGGTTGACCGCTCCGTGCAGATCACGCTCAAAAGGGCGTGGAACTCGCTCACCTTCTGGGAAAAGAACAAGTTCCTCTTTTCTTCTCTGACGTCCATCCTCGGCATGGAGGAGGTCAGGGAGGAGGACGTCGAGGAGCTCAAGACGAAGGACACCCTCACCCAGGCCGTGGAAGAGATCTCCCGGCAGGCCCCCACCATCAAGCGGGTGCTCATCGACGAGCGGGACGCCTACATGGCCCGCAAGATCCTCGATGCAGAGGGGAAGCGGGTGCTGGCCGTGGTGGGCGCGGGGCACATGGAAGGCATCCTCGGGCAGATCAGAAACCCGGTGACGGACCTCGCTCCCCTGGAGGAAGTCCCGGAGAAAAAGGGCGGCCTGATGGGCTGGATCCTGCCCATCGCGGTGCTGACCCTCGTGGGCGCGGGCTTTTTCCGCGGGAGCCCCCAGCAGGGCTACGAGATGATCAAGTGGTGGATTCTCTGCAGCGCTTCGATGTCCGCGCTCGGCGCCGTCGCGGCCTTTGCGCACCCGGTGACCATCCTCGTGGCCGCGGTCTCGGCGCCCATCACGACGCTGAACCCGGCGCTGGCCGCAGGGTGGTTCGCCGGCCTGAGCGAGGCGTACCTCAAAAAGCCAAAAGTGGCCGACTTCGGGACCATCCACGAAGACATCATCCACGTGAAGGGCTGGTGGAGAAACCCCATCACCAGGATCCTGCTCGTGGTGGTTCTCGTCAACCTGGGGGCCTCGGTGGGCGCCATAGCGGCCATGCCCATCCTCACGAAGATCATGCTCCACGGGTGAGGGGCGCGAACCCCGGCCGGGCGGGGATTCCCGGCACGGGCCAGGCGTGAGCTTTCCCGCGCAGGAGTTGATTCCTCCCGACACCGGGTTATAATAGGAGAGTACCGCCCGTTCCGTTCGCCCCTGCTGAGGCGTCGCGGCGTCGGTTTTCCAGGAGAGCGTTATGAAAAAGGCCAATGACCCTTCCGCACACGGTCCCGGCATCATGAAGCTGCTGGACATTCTTCCCGCCGAGCTCAGCAGGCTCATGGAATACGGGGATACCGGAGAAAATGCCTTCGATGTCTACACCCTCTACAAATCCGCCGCGAAAAGAAGGTTGAGCGACACCATTCAAACGAACGACTCCCTGGACATGCTGAACCTGGCGTGGATGACGAGGTCGGAGCTCCAGCAGGCCAGGAGGCTGCTCAGGAGGCTTGGCTACATCACGGAGACAACGGACCGGGCGGATGTGAGAAAACCCGAGGTCCGCCTCGTCAGGCTCGGGGGGAGCGGCGTGCGGGGGCACTGAGGTCCGCCGGGATCACGCCTCGCATGAAAACAGCGCCCGCTTTCGCCGGCGGATCCTACCAGGCGGCAGCCTGGAATGCCGGCTCCATCTTCGCTGCAGGCACCGTCAGGAGCTCGCTGATGGTGTCCTTGAGCCGGGTGAGGTCGTGAGATTTCAGCACGTACGCATCGGCGGCCATGACGATGGGATTGTCCTTGTAGCTCGCGTAAGCCGAGTGGATGATCACGGGCTTGTCGATCTTCGACTTGATGATGTGGCCGAAGGCGTCGAGGCCGTCCATCCGGGGCATCCGTATGTCGAGGATGATGAGGTCCGGCTCTTCATTCACCTCGGCGAACAGCAGGGCGAGGGCCTCCTTGCCGTCCGATGCCACGGCCACCTCGTACCCGTCGTCCATGAGCTCCTCCCTGATCAGGAACTGCAGGTGCCTGTCGTCTTCAACCAGCAGAATCTTTTTCATTCCCCTTCCTCCTCGCGTATTCGCGACCATCTTCTCCTGCGGACAGCACGTGCCAGAGCATGTTCCACCATTCCCGTTCACCGGTCGTTTCATGGGGCTCGGCGCCGAACGATAGTGAGCATAAAATATGCCATGGCGAAGGGTTTGCTGTAATAAACCGATATTCAACGTTTAATTTGAAGAACTCGGAAAGGCCGGGGGGTGTCTCGAACGGGATCCTCCGAATGCTGTCAATATATTGACTCGCGCCCTGTCGATCTGCGGGCGATTTGACGCCTCCGCCCGGTGCCCTGCGGCGCCCCGCTCGAGATTCCCTGTAAGGATGATCCTACACCGGGTGCGCTGGGGGGTCTGACAAAAATATCCACGCCAGTCTTATTTCCAGAGCCTGGGGGGTGTGGCATAGGTTGAGTTGCCAGAAGAGAGAGATATTCTCACAAAGAGTCAGGCATCGGTTCTTCTGGCTTTTTTTTTTGTCCTTGCGCCCGTGCCGGGCATCACCGCCGCACCGGTTTTTAAGCGGGAGCCTGTTTCCCGCGCCTTCGGGTATCCTACGCCCCCCCCTCGATCCGCCAGCCCTTTTCGTCCCAGGCGAGCCAGCGGCCCGTGCCGAAGAACGGCGGGAGCACGATGAGGCGCTCGGACAGGATCATCCGGTGCAGGTGCCCGCAGACGACCATGTCCACCTTTTTCTTCGAGGCCAGGGAAGGGTCGATGGATGTCCGGGGCGGCCTGACCGTCGCGGAGGACGAGACCAGGAACCGGGCGAGCCGGTCCTTGAGGGCTCCCGGGAGGGCCCGGTCGAGGAGCCTGAGCACCGGCCACCCGAAGGCGTGCAGGGCCTTGAACCCGCGGTCGGCGTTTGTGAGGGTGTGGCCGTGGGCAAGGAGGAGCCTCTGGGAGGTGGGCGAAAGAACGATCTCCTCTTCCCCCAGTATCGCTGCCTTAGGGGCGGAGTTGCGGGATAGGAGGAAATCCCGGTTGCCGGGAATGACGAAAACCTGCGGCGAGGAGAGGGCGTCGAGGACCTCCCCGAGCCGGCCCCCGATGCCGGAGTACCAGTAATCGAAGAGGTCCCCGAGGATGTAGATCTGCCCCCCCCGGCCTTTCGCCCCTTCGAGCCAGGCCAGGAAACGTGCCGAATCACCGTTTCGTCCCGGCCGTATGTGGATGTCCGCCACGCAAATCATCACGGGACTGATACAACCAGAAGATGCTTGATATATCAAGTCAATCCTTTTATATAGGGGACCCATGAACCCGATGGGAAGTCTCCGCTTCCGAAAAAGGGGGCGTCGCGGCCGTAAATGCCCCCGACGGAACGGGCAGCGGGCCGCCCAGGTTCAGGCCGCTTGCGGGAAAGATGCCGGCGATGCTTGACGAGGCCTCCCCGGACGATACAATGAAGCTCAGTACCAGGTCCTGATCTCCATTTCGAAGGAGGGTGAACATGCAAGCCTATGCACTTCTTACGATCGTCGTCATCGTGGTGCTCTTTCTCGTCTCGTCCATCAAGATACTCAACGAGTACGAGCGGGCCGTGGTGTTCCGGCTGGGTCGCGTGCTCGAGGCCCCCAAGGGCCCCGGGCTCATCATCATCATCCCCATGGTGGACCGGTTCATCCGGATCAGCCTGCGCACCGTGGTGCAGGACGTGCCCTCCCAGGACGTCATCACCAGGGACAACGTCACGGTCAAGGTCAACGCCGTGGTGTACTTCCGGGTGATCGAGCCCATGAAGGCGGTCCTCGAGGTGGAGAACTACCTCTATGCCACGAGCCAGTTCTCCCAGACGACGCTGCGGTCCGTGTGCGGCCAGGCCGAGCTCGACGATCTCCTCGTGAACCGCGAGGAGATCAGCTCCCGCATCCAGGAGATCCTCGACCGCCACACCGACCCCTGGGGCATCAAGGTTTCCGCCGTGGAGCTCAAGTACATCGACCTGCCCGAGGAGATGCAGCGCGCCATGGCCAAGCAGGCCGAAGCGGAGCGCGAGCGGAGGTCCAAGGTCATCCACGCCGAAGGGGAGTTCCAGGCCTCGCAGCGGCTTGCGGACGCCGCGAAGGTGATCTCGGAGCATCCCATCGCCCTGCAGCTGAGATACCTCCAGACCATCCGGGAGATCTCCTCCGAAGGCTCCACCAACACCATCGTCCCCATCCCCATCGACATTCTCACCCCGTTCCTCAAAGGGGCGAAGTGAAGGGTTGCCCGGCGAAGGGCCGTTCATGGGGGCGATAGGGAGCACCGCGAATCCGGCCTTCAAGGCACTGCTCAAGGCCGGGAGGGACAGGGGCCTCATGCTCCTCGAGGGCAGGAGGCTCGTCGGGGACGCCCTTTCGCGGGGCATGACGCCCGCGCTCACCGCCATCACCCCCGGCTATGCCCAGGAGCACGGCCTGCCCGGGGTTCCCCACGCAATCCTCGGGGCGAAGCTCTTCGGGCGCATCGCCGCGACCACGACGCCCCAGGGCATCCTGGCATTCTTCCCCGTACCCTGGGCATCCTTCGAGGAGGCGGCCTCGGTGGACCGCATCGTCGTCCTGGACGGGCTGCAGGACCCGGGCAACGTGGGCGCCATCGTCAGGACGGCCGAGGCCTTCGGGTTCGGGGCCCTCATCGTGACCGAGGAAACGGCCTCGCCCTTTTCCCCCAAGGCCCTGCGGGCCTCCATGGGCTCGTTCCTGGGGGTCCGCATCGCGCGAGCCCGCAGGGAAGACCTGAAAAAGCTGCCGCACCGCATGGTGGTCCTGGCGCTCACGGGCAAGGCACGGCTCGGACCGGACCTGTTCACCGGCAAGACGGCCATCTGCCTGGGCCAGGAAGGGGCGGGGGTGAGCGGGGAGGTCCTCGAGCTCCCGGGGGAGAAGGTTGCCATCCCCATGCAGGGCGACATCGAATCGCTCAACGTGGCGGTGGCCGCGGGCATCGTCATGGCCTACGCCAGCGGCGTCTTCACCCCTTGAGGCCTCCCCGGGGGTTCCGGGCAGGTTCCCGGCTTTTCGGGAAGGTTGAGCTCGGCGGCAAGTGCCTGAAGCCTTCCTCGAAAGTTTCCGGGCAGGTTCCCGGCTTTTCGGGCAGGCCGGTCACGACAGGCCTAAGGGGTGCCTACAGGAATCTTTCCCTGACGAACCGGGCGACGCGCATGCTCGCCCGCCCGTCGCCGAAGGGGTTCTGTGCCTCGGGCACGCCCGCGCCCGCCATGTCGAGGGCCGCCCGGCGGATGAGCCGGGGCTCGGCGGCCACGAGGCGGTTGCCCCCCGCCTCGACCGTCTCGGGCCACTCCGTGGTGTCGCGGACCGTGACGCAGGGGCACTTCAGCAGGAAGGCCTCCTTCTGCACCCCGCCGGAATCGGTGACGATGCACGAGGCGTCCCTGACCATGGCGAGCATGGTGAGGTAGCTCACGGGTTCGATGGCCTGCAGGCCGCCCGATGACGAGATCACTTCAGGGTACATGTTCCCGGTCCTCGGGTGAACGGGGAAGATCACCGGCAGGTCCCGGGCCAGGAGGGTGAGCCCTTCCCAGATGGCCAGGAACCTCGACCGGTCGTTCGTGTTTTCCGCCCGGTGGATGGTGGCGAGGGCGAAGGGGCGCCCGTAGGGCTGGGGGACCTTCAGCGCGGAGAACTTCAGGAGGGCGTCGTACATCACGTCGCCCGTGAGCACCCCCTCGATGCCTTCCCGGGCCAGGAGGGCCACGGCGTTTGCCGTGGGGCAGAAGTGGTGGTCGGCCGCGCGGTCGGTGAGGACGCGGTTGATCTCCTCGGGCATGGAGCGGTCGAAGGAGCGTACGCCCGCCTCGACGTGGCCCACCTTCACCCCCAGCTTGACGGCGGCCAGGGCTCCCGCCAGGGTGGAGTTCGTGTCCCCGTACACGAGCACGAGGGCGGGCTTCTCGGCCAGGAGCACCTCCTCGATGGCCTCCAGCATCCTCGCCGTCTGCTTCGCGTGGCTCGAAGAGCCGATGCCCAGGTGGAAGTCGGGCCGGGCAAGCCCCAGGGTCTCGAAGTGCACGTCCGACATGGCGAAGTCGTAGTGCTGGCCCGTGTGGATCACCTTGAAGGGGATGCCCAGGGAGGTGAACGCCTCGGCCACGGGGGCAAGCTTGATGAACTGGGGCCGCGCACCCACCACGTGGATCACCCCGCCGGGTGCCTTCTTCGTGTCTTCCCGCATCGTCATGTCCACCCCGGCCCGATCAGAGCTTCACCACGGCGCAGTCTGTCTCGAGCCTGTCGCTGAGCGTCCTGCAGTAGCGCTCCGCCACTTCCCGGGTGCGGAAGCTTCCCCACCTCACCACGAACACACCGTCCAGGGGCGTCACCTCGCAGGTGAGACGGTTCCTGCTCTCGAGGGAGCCTGCGAGCTCCAGGGCGGCCTCGCGGGAGTCGAACGAGGCGATCTGCACACCGTAGCCCTGACCCGGTGAAGCGCCCTTGTCCGGGAGCAGGAGGATGTCCCAGAAGGAATACTCGAAGGACCCGGCGGAGCCCTCCTGCGGCCCGGGCTTTGCCGTCTCCGCAGGCGCCTTTTCCCGGGCCTTCGAAACCATCTTGCTCAGGTTCTTTTCGATGGGCTCGCAGGAATACTCGGGCCGGGTGTTCAGCATGGAGAACAGGACGCTCGCGCCGGCCAGGATGAAGACGGACAGCAGGAGCAGGGCGACGTTCTTTGCCAGCGACTGTTTCTTGAGCCTGGTCCTGCGCTTCTTGCGGGCCTTTGCCATGGGGGTCTACATGCTCTCCGGCGCGCTGATGCCCATGAGGTCCAGTGCGTTCGCCAGCACCTGCTTCTCCGCCGAGATCAGGGTGAGCCTCGCCAGGGTGAGGCCCCGGTCGTCGGAGATCACCCGGTTCCTGTTGTAGAACCGGTGGAAGGCCGTGGCGAGCTCGAGGACGTAGTAGGCGATCCGGTGCGGCTCGAGGTCCGCGGCGCAGGACACGACCACATCGGGGTAGGACGCCAGTGACTTGATCATCTCCAGGTCGTCCCCAGAGCCCAGCCTGGACAGGTCGCAGTCCGGTGCGTCCGGGGAGAGCCCCTGCTCCCGGGCGTTCCTGAGGATGGAGCAGATCCGGGCATGGGCGTACTGGATGTAGTACACCGGGTTCTCATCGCTCTTCTTCTTGGCGAGGTCGAGGTCGAACACCAGCTGGGCGTCGGACTTGCGCATCATGAAGAAGTACCGGCACACGTCCTTGCCCACCTCGTCGATGATCTCCCGCAGGGTGACGAACTCCCCCGAACGCGTGGACATCTGCACGGGCTGGCCGTTCCTCACCAGGGAGACGAGCTGGATGAGGAGGGCGTGGAAGGCTTCCTTCGGGGCGCCGAGGCCCTCGATGGCCGCCCTCATCCGCGGGACGTACCCGTGGTGGTCCGCGCCCCAGATGTCGATGACCTTTCCGAAGCCCCGGTCGAGCTTGTCCTTGTGGTAGGCGATGTCCGGGGCAAAGTAGGTGAGCGACCCGTCCTGCTTCCTGAGCACCCGGTCCTTCTCGTCCCCGAAGCGGGTGGTCCTGAACCAGAGTGCGTCGTTTTCCTCATAGCTCAGGTCGATGGATTTCAGGTAGGCGAGCATCTCCTCGACCTTGTCGTCCTCGTACAGGGCGGACTCGCTGAACCAGTTGTGGAAGCGCACGTTGAAGAGCTCGAGGTCTTCCCGGATGCCCTCGAGGATGGCGTTCGCCGCGTAGTGCCTGCAGGCCGCCACGGCCTCTGCCTCGTCCATGTCCAGAAGCTCGCTTCCGCGGGCGTCCTTGAGGGCGCCCGCGATGTCCCCGATGTAGCTGCCCTTGTAGCCGTTCTCCGGGAAGGGGGTCTCGGCGCCGTGGAGCTCCCGGTACCGGCTGAGCACCGACAGGCCGAGCATGTTCATCTGGTTGCCCACGTCGTTGATGTAGTACTCGGACTGCACGTCGTAGCCGGCCGCCTTCAGGATCCGGGCGAGGGTGTCGCCCACGGCGGCTCCCCGGCCGTGGCCCACGTGGAGGGGGCCGGTGGGATTGGCGGAGACGAACTCCACCTGGACCTTGAGGCCCGCCCCAAAGGAGCTCGTGCCGAAGGCGGAGCCTGCCTGCAGAACCTCGCCCAGGACGCTCACCCACATGCCCGGCGAGACCACGAGGTTGATGAACCCCGGGCCCGCGATGTCGATGCGCTCGAAGACGTCGGTGAGGGTCTCGAGGCGCTCCTTGATGACCGCAGCGATGTCCCGGGGCTTGCGTTTCGCCCGGGACGCCAGGACCATGGCCGCGTTCGAGGCGAAATCGCCGAATTCCCTGTTCGCGGGCACGCTCAGGCCAAGGCTTCCGATGTCGTGGGCGGGGATCGCCCCCTCGTGCATGAGCGCTTGAAGTGCTTCCTTCAGGATCTCCTGTATCTTTTCCTTCACGATGGTCCTCTCGTGGCTTGTTGCCGCACGTTCTGATTCCCCCCGTCGGGTGGTACTCTGTACATATCAAATCCATTTTCTTTGTCCAGATATTTCCATGGGAAAAGAACCGGCCCCCTGCCGTGATGGCCCCCGTGCCGACGGGGAAGAAGGAAACGGTGCCCGTCTCCCCCGGCGGAAAATGGCGGGCTATGCGAGTGCCCCGGGGGGGCCGAAAGGGAAGGGCATATCAAAAAGATGAAGGATATCTTATACCTCTCAACAAAGAGCCCTGTTTGTATATTGACATCCCCCGGGAGAATCTCTATAACCACTGTTAGCAGTTAAGGCAGGTGAGTGCTAAATCCATGGCGTACCAGTTGAGCGAACGAGACAAGAGCATCCTGGGTGCGATCATTCAGGAATACGTGTCCACCGGCGAGCCGGTGGGCTCGAGGATCGTGTCCCGGAAGTACATGATGGCCCTCTCCCCCGCCACGGTCCGCAACGTGATGGCGGACCTCGAGGAGCTCGGCCTCCTCTACCAGCCTCACATCTCGGCAGGCCGAATACCCACGCCGGAGGGCTTCCGCTTCTATCTGAGCGAGATCATGCAGGTCAGGGCGCTGCCAAAGATGGAGAAGGGCATCATCTCCCGCCACATGGCCAGGACCGTGGGGGACGTGAGGGAAACACTCCACGAGGCCTCTCTCCTGCTCTCGCAGATCTCCCGGAACGCCTCGATCCTCATCATGCCCCGGATCGACCCCTTCCTGTTCAAGCGCATCGACTTCGTGCGGCTCGACGACAGCAGGATCCTGGTGATCCTCGTGAGCAAGGCGGGGATGGTGTACAACCACATCGTCCACGGGGAGGACATCTCCCAGGACCTCCTGGTCAGGTACGCCAACTACCTCAACGAGTGCAGCGCGGACCTCTCCATCCACGAGATGAGGGACCGTCTCGTCAGGGAGATGTCCAGCGAGAAGGCCCGGTTCGACAGCATGATGAAGCAGGCCCTGAGCCTCGGCATGACCGCGCTGGAGGGCATTGCCGGCTCCCCGGACGTCTACATCCAGGGCAAGGAGAGCGTGTTCAACAGCCCGGACCTCGCCGATTTCGCCAGGCTCAGGGATATCGTGACGGCCTTCGAGGACAAGGGCAAGATGGTGCGCCTGCTCAACCGGGTGCTCGAGGACCCCGGGGTCAAGGTCCTCCTGGGCGACGACATGGAGCAGTTCGGCACGGACCACTTCAGCCTGGTGGCCAGCGGGTACTACCGCGGCGAGGTCCCGGTCGGTTCGCTGGGGGTGATCGGGCCCATCCGGATGGATTATTCGCGGGTCATCCCGCTCGTTGGCTATGTAGCGAAAATTCTGAGCGATCTACTGGAGGATGTATAAGGATGGATGAAGAAAGAATGGACACGCTCGGCACGGAAGAAGGGCTGACGGACGAGTGCGCCGCCGGAGGAGCGGCGCAGGAAGGCGCGCAGGCGGCCGGGGAAGATGCCGCGGCCCTGAAGGCCCAGCTGGACGAATACCGGGACAAGTACCTGCGCTCGTGTGCGGAAATGGACAACATGAGGAAACGCCTCGCCCGGGAGCGCCAGGACATCGTCAAGTACGGGACGGAGAAACTGTTGAAGGATTTTCTCCTGGTCTACGACGCCGTCGAGAAGTCCATCGACGCCGCCTCCCAGCGCGAACCGGTGGACGAGCCTCTGCTGCAGGGCCTGAGAATGACGGAGAAACTGTTCCTGGAAACCTTGAAAAAGAACCAGGTGGAGCCTATAGAAGCAAAGAACGTACCGTTTGATCCGAGATACCATGAGGCCCTGATGCAGGTGAACAGGCCGGATATGCAGAAAGGGATGGTGCTGGACGAGCTCGAAAAGGGGTTCATGGTGCACGACCGCGTTTTGAGACCAGCCAAAGTGACGGTCTCGGGTTGATCGCCGGAGAACATAGAAGGAGGAGAGGAAATGGGAAAAATTTTAGGGATCGATCTGGGGACCACCTTTTCCTGCATGGCCATCATGGAAGGTGGTGAACCGAAAGTCATACCGAATGCCGAAGGGGCGCGGACAACGCCTTCCGTGGTGGCGTTCACCAGCAGCGGGGAAAGACTGGTGGGCCAGGTGGCCAGGAGGCAGGCCATCACGAACTCCGAAAACACGCTCTATGCCATCAAGAGGCTCATCGGCAGAAAATATGAGGATGCCGAGGTCCAGAACGACAAGGGGATCATGCCCTTCAAGATCGTGCGGGCCGACAACGGAGATGCCGCAATCAACGTCGACGACCGCAGGTACGCCCCTCCGGAGATCTCCGCCATGGTCCTCCAGAAGCTCAAGATGGACGCCGAGGCGTACCTGGGGGACAAGGTTGAGGAGGCGGTGATCACGGTGCCCGCCTACTTCAACGACTCCCAGCGGCAGGCAACCAAGGACGCGGGCAAGATCGCCGGGTTCGAGGTCAAGCGCATCATCAACGAGCCCACCGCGGCAGCCCTCGCATACGGGCTGGACAGGAAGAAGGAGGAGAAGGTCGCCGTGTTCGACCTGGGCGGCGGCACCTTCGACATCTCCATCCTCGAGATCGGCGACGGGGTGTTCGAGGTGAAGTCCACCAACGGCGACACCCACCTGGGCGGCGAAGACATCGACAACCGCATCATCGACTTTCTGGTTTCCGAGTTCAGGAAGGAGACGGGCGTCGACCTGAGCAAGGACAAGATGGCCCTCCAGAGGCTCAAAGAGGCTGCGGAGCGGGCGAAGATAGAGCTCTCCTCCATGATGGAGACGGAGGTCAACCTGCCGTTCATCACCGCCGACCAGTCCGGGCCCAAGCATCTCAACATGAAGCTCACCAGGGCAAAGCTCGAATCGCTCGTGGAAGACATCATCACCAAGCTCGAGAACCCCTGCCGCAAGGCCATGCAGGACGCGGGCATGTCCACCTCCGACATCGACGAGGTCATCCTCGTGGGCGGGCAGACGAGAATGCCCAAGGTCCAGCAGAAGGTCAGGGACATCTTCGGCAAGGAGCCCCACAAGGGTGTGAACCCCGATGAGGTCGTCGCCATCGGCGCAGCCATCCAGGCGGGCGTGCTGGGCGGCGAGGTCAAGGACGTGCTGCTCCTCGACGTGACCCCGCTTTCCCTGGGGATCGAAACCCTGGGCGGCGTGTTCACGAAGATCATCGAACGCAACACCACGATCCCCACAAAGAAGACCCAGATCTTCTCCACCGCGGAAGACAACCAGAACGCGGTGACCATCCGGGTGTTCCAGGGCGAGCGGCCCATGGCAGGCGACAACAAGCTCCTCGGCCAGTTCGACCTGGTGGGACTGCCCTCGGCCCCGCGGGGCATCCCGCAGATTGAGGTGAGCTTCGACATCGACGCCAACGGCATTCTGCACGTGTCCGCGAAGGACAAGGCCACGGGCAAGGAGCAGTCGATCAAGATCACGAGCTCTTCAGGCCTGAACGAAGGGGACATCAACCGCATGATCCGCGAGGCCGAGGAGCACGAGACCGAGGACCGCAAACGCCAGGTCCTGGTGGAGGCCAAGAACAAGGCGGACTCCCTCGTGTACACCACGGAGAAGACCGTCAAGGAACACGGCGACAAGGTGGACGCACAGACCAGGGCGAGCATCGAAAACGCCCTGTCCGACCTGAAGGACGCCCTCAAGAGCGATGACGCGGACCTCATCAACCGCAAGGCCGAGTCCCTCACCGCCGCATCCCACAAGCTCGCGGAGGTCATCTACTCCCAGGCCGCGTCGAGTGCGGGCGGGCCTCAACCCGGCGGTCAGGCGGGGCAGGGAGGCGGACGTCCGGATGAGAACGTCGTGGACGCGGAGTTCGAAGAGGTCAAGGGAGACAAGGGCTGATACCCGGCAGGGCAGGGTTCCTCCGGGAATCCTGCCCTTCACATTGCACCCTTCCTGCTGTATATATCCCCTCATGCCTATCTATGAATACAAGTGCGGAAAGTGCGGTCAGGTGAAGACCGTGTACGCCCAGGGCTTCGGGGACCCCGAAGGGCTCGCCTGCGACGCCTGCGGGGAAACGGGGCTCAAGCGGCTGGTCTCGCGGGTGAACTACCACCAGTCCTCCTCCGACCGCCTCGCCTCCTACGACCCCAGGTCCCGGAACGCGGACTCCTTCATGCGCGATTCCCGGAACATCGGCCTCCACGCCGAGCACATGCTCAAACAGGCGGGGGTCAAGCCCACCGAAGACTTCCAGAACAAGCTCGAAAACCTCAGGGCAGACCCCTCCCGCGTGACGAAAGGGGAAGACTGACCCCCGCAGCTTTGCTGCTCGCATCGGGGCCTCCTTTTGGAGAGGAGCGGGAAAGGACTCGAAAGAGGGGTGTGAATAGGCCGGGAAGGGCATTTCAGCCCCGGGAAGGCGCCTGCCGGCGCGAGTCAGGTGTGGGAATCCCCGATTTCTGCGCCGGGAGAACAGAAAGCCCGCGGCAGGCATTGCCCGCAGCCGGCTTCCATGGTCGAGCCCCGCTTTTTAAAAGCTGAACAGCTTCTTCTTTTTCGAGGAAGACTTCAGGCTCTCGCCGCTGAGCTTCGCGAACTGCTCGAGGAGCTCCTGCTGCTCCTTCGTGAGCTTCTTCGGGATCACCACCTTCACGCCCACGTTCAGGGACCCCGTCCTGTTGGAGCGGAGGTGCTTGACGCCCCTGTCCCTGATGGAGTAGATCTCGCCCGGCTGGGTGCCCGGCCTGATTTCGAGGTCGGTCTCGCCTTCCAGGGTGGGCACCTTGATGGTGGTGCCCAGGGCGGCCTGGATGAAGGAGATGCTCGTCTCGAGGAACAGGTCGTCGCCCTGCCGGACGAACGTCTCGTGGGGTTTGACCTCGATGAAGACGTAGAGGTCACCCGGGGGCCCGCCCAGGTCTCCCAGGTCGCCTTCACCCGAGATGCGCATGGTCGCCCCGGTGTCGACCCCGGCCGGGATCTTCACCTTGAGCTGGCGCTTGCGGGTGATGGTGCCCGCCGTCCGGCACTCCCTGCAGGGCTTGGCGATGACCTTGCCCGTGCCCCGGCAGTGGGCGCAGGTGGTGGAAATGGTGAAGAACCCCTGGGTCCGGTAGACCTGGCCCTTGCCTCCGCAGATGCCGCACGGCTCGGGCTTCGTGCCGGGCTCGGCCCCGCTGCCGCCACAGTGCTCGCACGGCACGGTTTTGGGGACCTCGATCTCGATCTCCGTGCCTTTGGCCGCCTGCTCGAGGGTTATGGAGGTGTCGAACCGCAGGTCGGAGCCCCGGGTGGGCCGCCTGCGCCCGCCCCTCCTGGCCCCCCCGAGCCCGAAGACCTCGCCGAAGATGTCCCCGAAGGAACTGAAGATGTCGTCGAAATTGTTGAAGCCCTGGAACCCTCTGCCCTGAAGCCCCTCGTGCCCGTACTGGTCGTATATCTGTTTTTTGTCCGGGTCCTGGAGGACTTCGTAGGCCTCCGCGGCTTCCTTGAACCTGTGCTCCGCCTCGGAGTCCCCCGGACAGCGGTCCGGGTGGCACTTCATGGCGATCTGGCGGTAGGCCTTCTTTATCTCGTCTGGCGAAGCGGTGCGGGGGATTTCCAGGATCTCGTAGTAATCCCTTTTGGTCATGACTTTTCGCTTAAGGAAATCTTCCCTTCGGCGAGCTCTCTCAGGGCGGTCACGACAGGCCTGTTCTCCTTGCGCTTGGAGAGGGCAGGCGCGCCCTTCATGAGCTGTTTCGTGCGCTTCGACGCGGCGATCGCGAGCGAGAAGCGGTCATGGACCTTGTCCAAGCAGTCTTCCACTGTTACTCGTGCCATGGCATTCCTTCCTGATAATCACAAAGTGAGGTAGCCTATGCCATACAATACCGGAATCGTCAAGTCCCTCCTGCGCCTGAGCCTCCGCTCAGGCAGGGGAGGCCGGCCCTCCAGGGAAAGCGGAATCTTCCCCTGGGCTCGAGGAAAAACGCGATGCAGGATGCCTGGAATGAGACAACCCCTCGCTCCTCCCCTGGGCACGGGGGAAAACGGGCCCCCTCGCACGGTGGCCGGAAGGCAAATCCTCTTCACCCGGAGCGGTCCGCGGGGGGAGGCCTGTTCCCCGGAGCCCAGGCGGGAAGATCAGTCGTCGAAGTTGCCCGTGGGGCCCCCCTCTTTTTTGAACGCCCTGGCGCGCTCGAGGATCTTCTCCCTCGTCCACTCTCCGGGGTTCTCGATTCGCTTTCCCTTGGGGCCCAGGTCGCAGGAGCCGGCCTCGAGGATGGCCTCCATGGCCAAAGGCGCCGTGTCGCCCGCGTTGAAGCAGTGCACCAGCAGGTCGTAAATGAAATCCTCGACGCCCTTGACCATCCGCTCCCTCACTTCCCTGGGCTGGGCCAGGAGCTTCTTCTCGAAGGGGAGGTTGAGCTTCTTGTAGTCGCCCTTCTTCAGGGCCTTGTCGTTGGCGTACGCGACCATCTCCTGCCACATCTCCTCGGTGACGCCCGCCCCTTTGACCTTGAGGAACTCGCCCTTCTCGTCGAGGATGGCGTTGCCGTAGGGGTTGACCTCCAGGCCCCAGGAGATCATCTGCAGGGCGGTGGCCACGTTGGCCTTGGTGGTGGCGGTTTCCGAGGCGATGCGCCTCAAGCGCTCCGCGCTGTTGCCGGAGGTGCCGTGCTGGGCGCCGGAGATGCCGTATTTCCCGAGCGCCTCGTGGATCTCCCGGGTGAGCTCCACCTGGATGCCCGCGTCGCTCTCCTCGATGCCGTGGGTGGTGCCGTTGTTCAGGGCGATCCAGTCGGGGAAGATGCCGTGGGCGTTCAGGCCCTGGATGAGGAAGAGCGCCTCTTCCGGGGTCGAGAGCCCGGCCTTGCCCTTGATCTCCCCCACCTCGGTCTCGTAGCCCGCCCACCCGGGGATGTACGCGCTCAGCTCGATGTTGGCGAGCAGGTTGTCCTCCTCGGCCATGTGGGAGGCGTCGATGGCGATGGAGGTGATGCCCGCGTCGATCATGGAGGGGATGTCGGTCCGGGCCTTCTCCACCTCCACGGACTTCTTGAGGCCGAAGTGGTCCGCGTGCACGGCCACCGGTACGGTGATGCCCAGCTCGTTGCAGAAGGCGTCGACGTACTGGGCGAGGTTCCACATGTTGATGGGGCAGTAGTCAGCCTCGGACTTGGCGATCTCGACGATGACCGCCGCGTTGGCCCGCTGGGCGGCCTTGAGCGTGGCCCTGATCACCGCGGAGCTCCTGCCGTTGGCCGCGATGGTCATGGCCTTGCCCTTCTTCATCATGGCGCGGTCGATGACCTTGCCGCTCACGATGAGGGCCTTCGAGTTGGGGAAAAGCCTTTTGATCGTAGGGGGCCGTCCGATGGCCAGAACCTTGTCGAAATCTGCCGAATAGCTCATGCGTGTCCTCCCCAGTCTTTTTTTATGGCGCAGTGCGACCCGTCATGAAAGATTCTTTTTCGCGAACTCCTCGTATTCGAGCACGTCGTCCTTCGAACCGATGATGAGCGGCACCCTTTGGTGCAGCTTCGCGGGCGTGATGTCCAGGATCCGCTCGTAGCCCGTGGAAGCCCATCCGCCCGCCTGCTCCACCACGAAGGCCAGCGGGTTGGCCTCGTAGAGCAGCCGGAGCTTGCCCGTGGGCTTCTTCGGGTCCTTGGTGTCTTCGGGGTAGAGGAAGATCCCCCCCTTGAGCAGGTTGCGGTGGAAGTCCGCCACGAGCGAGCCGATGTAGCGCGAGGAATACGGGGCCCCAAGCGTGTTGCGCTCGGACTTCAGGTAGTCGATGTACTCCCGGGTGCCCTTCTTCCAGTAGGGCTGGTTGCCCTCGTTCGTGCTGTAGATCTTTCCCCGCGCGGGGATGCGGACATTGGGGTTCGACAGGACGAACTCGCCCACGCTCGGGTCGAGGCTGAAGACGTTGACCCCGTTGCCCGTGGTGTACACGAGGTTCACGCTCGAGGAGTAGATGATGTAGCCCGCGCCGAAAAGCTTGCTGCCCGTCTGGAGGCAGTCCTCGAGCTTTCCGTCGCCGCCGCCGGTCACGCGCTTGTAGATGCCGAAGATGGTGCCGATGGAGACGTTCACGTCGATGTTGGTGGACCCGTCGAGGGGGTCGAACATGACCACGTAGTCGCCCTTGGGGTGCTCGGGCGGGATGACGATCATGTCGGGCTCTTCCTCGGAGGCCATGACGCAGACCTTGCCGATGTAGTTGAGCGCGTTGATGAAGACCTTGTTGGCATATTCGTCGAGCTTCTGGACCTCCTCGCCCTGGACGTTCTTCTGGCCCGTCCGGCCGAGGATGTCCTCGATGAGGCCCGCGTGGGAAACCTGGGCCGCCACCACCTTGGCGGCGAACACGATCTGGCTCAGGATGGCGCTGAAGTCTCCCCGGCCGCCGTAACGGCTCTGCTCACTCATGATGAAACGGTCTAACGAGATGATCCTGTCGTTCATGGTTCCTCCCCATGCGCTGAGACTGTACCCTATGCCGGTTTTCCGATCTCGGGGGATGATACCATTTTCAGGGGTGGGAAAGCAAGGCGATGTCGGCCTTTGTCCGACACGGCATCACACCGGGGGCGGGCTTCTGCCGTGGTGCGGAAATACCCGGCACCGCACATTCCAGAACGGGCCAGGAAAATAAATGACACGGGGCTTGACAGGGCAGTTGTTTCTATATATAGAAACATCATGCAGAAGGAATTTGCCAGGATCGCACGCGGGAAAAAAGGCCTCTGGTGGTGGCGCGCCTCGAAGAATGGCGTGAGCGGGGGTTTGCCTTAGAGCGATTCTGACCAGTCAGACGGCACCGAGCGGCAGGCTTTCCCAGAAAAGCCTGCCGCTTTTTTTTATCGAAAGGAGAGAAGATGGAAAAGATCCGGGTGTTCAGGGACAGGAAAGACCGGGGCGTCGTGGTGGAAAAGAGGCTCTCCTGCGACACGCTCACCCCCGTCCAGGCCTATTGGGCAGTGGCGGGAGAGGGACCGGGCTTTCTCCTGGAATCCATCCCCGGGTCCTTCAGCTTCCTGGGCAGGTTTTCCACGGGCGACACTCTGACCGTGCACGAAGCGGCCGACCCCTGGTCCCTGCTGCCCTTGAGGGGGAGCGTGCTCCAGTTCGACAAGGAAGGCCTGCCGCCCTTCATCGGGGGGTACGTGGGCTACCTGGGCTACGACCTGGTGCGCGGCATCGAGAAGCTCCCCCGCCCGGTCGTTCCGTCGGGCTTCCCGGACGCCATGCTGGGCTCCGTCGACACCCTGGTGGTGTTCGACCATCTCAGGCAGTCCCTTTCCCTCATCCACACCGTTCCCCTCAGGTTCATGGGCGAAGAGGACGCGCTCAAGCGTGCCCGGGAGGCGTTCGGGCCCATCGAGGAGGCCCTGCGCTCAAAGCCCCTCATGCCCGCGGCCGGGGTGCCGCCCCGGTGCAGGGTCAGCGGGGTGTCCCTCGACGATGCGGCCTTCATGGAAGCCGTCGAAAAGGCAAAAGAGTACATCCGCGACGGCGACATCTTCCAGAGCGTGCTTTCGAGGAGACTGGAGCTCGACGCATCCTGCGGCGCCTTCGACACCTACCGCCGTCTCCGGCACATCAACCCCTCCCCCTACCTCTTCTACATACGCCTGGGAGACGTGACGCTGGTGGGTTCGTCGCCCGAGGTCATGGTCAGGCTCAAGGGGGACACAGTCACGTCCCTGCCCATCGCGGGCACCAGGCCGCGGGGAAAGAGCATCGAGGAGGACGAGTTCCTGGCCGAGGACCTCATGAACGACGAAAAGGAGAGGGCGGAGCACCTCATGCTCCTCGACCTGGCGCGCAACGACGTGGGCAGGGTGTCGAGGCCCGGCACGGTGAGGGTTTCCACCCGGGAGGTCGTGAGGAGATACTCCCACGTCATGCACATCGTGTCCCGGGTGGAGGGGGAGAAGAAGCCCTCGCTCTCCAACATCGACGTCCTGAAGGCCTGCTTCCCGGCGGGCACGGTCTCCGGGGCGCCCAAGGTGAGGGCCATGGAGATCATAGACGAGCTCGAAGGCATGTGCCGGGGGCCCTATGCCGGCGCGGCGGGTTACCTCTCCTACTCCGGCGACATCGACACCGGCATCGCCATCCGCACGGTCTTCATCCGGGGCAAAAAGGTCTTTGTCCAGGCAGGCGCGGGCATCGTCTGGGATTCGGTCCCCGCCCACGAACTCAGGGAGATCGACAACAAGCTCAAGGTGTTGAGCATGGCTCTGGGAGGCATGGCATGATCCTCATGATCGATAATTACGACTCATTCACGTTCAACCTGGTGCAGGGCTTCGAGTCCCTGGGCGAGGTGGTGGCGGTGTTCCGGAACGACGCCATCGTCATCGACGCCATCGGGAAGATCGATCCGTCGGGCATCGTCATCTCGCCGGGGCCTGGCAGGCCGGAATCGGCGGGCATCTGCGTCGAGGTGGTGAGGCATTTCCACCAGTCCGTGCCCATTCTCGGGGTCTGCCTGGGGCACCAGTGCATAGGAGAGGCCTTCGGGGCGGCCATCAGGCCCGCGGGAAGGGTCATGCACGGGAAGTTCTCCCCCATCACCCATGACGGGTCAGGCCTTTTCGAAGGGATTCCCCAGGCGTTTGCGGCGGTCCGTTACCACTCCCTCGCGGTGGAGAGGGAGACGCTTCCGCCCGGGCTCATCGTGAGCGCCGTGGCCGAAGACGGCGAGGTCATGGGTCTCAGGCACGAAAGGCACCCGCTCTTCGGCGTCCAGTTCCACCCCGAGTCCGTCGCCACAGACCACGGCTGCGATATCCTGGCCAACTTTCTCTCGAGAACGGGGAGGGTAGTATGAAGACCATCGTGGAGAAGCTCATTGACCGCAAAGACCTCGAAGACCGGGAGATGGAGATGGCCTTCGACATGATCATGTCGGGCCAGGTGGGCGACAGCCTCGTGGCGGGGTTCCTCGTGGCGCTGAGGGCCAAGGGCGAGAAGCCTTCGGAAATCGCGTCCGCGGCCCGCATCATGCGGGAGAAGGCCCTGCGGGTGAACGTCGGGTTCGACGTGGTGGACACCTGCGGCACGGGCGGAGACGGCGCCTCCACCCTCAACATCTCCACCGCCGTGGCCTTCGTCCTGGCAGGGGCGGGCCTGAAGGTCGCCAAGCACGGGAACCGCTCCGTCTCCTCCACGTCCGGCAGCGCCGACTGCCTCGAGGCCCTGGGGGTGCCCATCGATCTGAACCCCTGCGAGGCGGAGGCGGCACTCAAGGACAAAGGCTTCGCCTTCATGTTCGCCCCGCGCTACCACCCGAGCATGAAGCACGCCATGCCGGCCCGCAAGGGCCTGGGCATGAAGACGGTCTTCAACATCCTCGGCCCGCTCACCAACCCGGCCCGGGCCCAGTACCAGGTCATCGGGGTATACCGGGAGGAGCTCATCGACCCCATCGCCCAGAGCCTGAGGATCCTCGGCCTCAAGGGGGCCATGGTGGTCCACTCGGGGCTCGACGAGGTGTCCATCTCCCGGCCCACCCGCTATGCCCGGCTCTCGGGAGGGGCAATCGTACGGGGCGAGGTGTGCCCCGAGGACGCGGGGCTTGAACGCGGCCCCCTCGACGGGATCAGGGTGTCCACACCGGAAGAATCGGCCCGGCGCATCGAGGCGGTGTTCTCGGGCGACCTGAAGGGCCCCTGCCTCGACACCATCCTCCTCAACGCCGGGGCGGCGTTCATGGCGGTGGACGGCCGCCTGGGCCTCCGGGAGGGGGTCCGGCGGGCGGCGGCGGTGATCGAGGGGGGCGGGGCCCTCCGGGCGCTCGAGCGGGCGAGGGGATGATGGACTTCCTCCGGAGCATGTACCGGCTCTCGAAGGAACGGGCCGCCGGGCTCAGCCCTTCGGCAGGCCGTCACCGCTACCCGGTGCGGTCGTTCCGGGAGGCCCTGAAGGGCATGTCGGTCATCGCCGAGGTGAAGTACGCCACTCCCGCGGAAGGGCTCTTGGGCATAGAGGAAAGCCCTTCGGAACTCGCTTCGCGCTTTCAGTCACTGGGCGCGGCGGCGGTCTCCTGCCTCACCGAGCCGCACTTTTTTTCCGGGAGCATGTCCTTTCTTCAGGAGATCAGGGAGGCGTGCAGCCTGCCCATTCTCATGAAGGACTTCATCGTCGATTTCAGGCAGATCCTTGCCGGAAGGGAACTGGGGGCGGATGCGTTCCTGCTGATCACGGAGATGCTTCAGGCGGATGAGCTCGAAGAGCTGTACGCCTGCGGCAGGGAGCTCGGCATGGACTGCCTGGTGGAGGTCCACGGGATCGAAGGTCTCGAGAAGGCCATCCGGATAGGTGCGGAGATCATCGGCGTGAACGCGAGGGACCTGTCGACCCTCGAGGTGGACCCCGCGAGGCACGAGATGATGGCAGGGCTCCTGCCCGCGGGCGTGGGCAAGGTGGCGGAGAGCGGGATCTCCTCGCCCGGGAGGCTTCTGGAGCTCAGGGAGTCGGGCTACGACGCCGCGCTCGTCGGCCGGGCCATGGCGCGGGAGGACCTGCGAAGGGAGCTGCTCTCGTGTGGGTGAAGATCTGCGGGATCACCCGGTGCGAAGACGCCCTCGCCGCCTGCGAGGCCGGGGCGGACGCCCTGGGGTTCGTGCTCACCGGGAGCCCTCGCAGGGCCGACCCGGAGGGCCTCCTCCCGTGGATCGCCTCGTTCAGGGGCGTGGAAAAGGTGGGTGTGTTCACTGACGAGCCCCCCGGGTACATCGTGGAGGTGTCGACCCTGCTGGGGCTCGACACGGTCCAGCTTCACTCGCCGGTGAGGCCGGAGCACGGGATCTTGAGGGGACGCTTCGGGATCATCCGGGCGGTGAAGAGCCTCGACGGGCCGGGCCTTTTTCCCCCCGGCACGGACCGCGTGCTCCTCGACCCCAGCTTGGGCACGGGCACGAGGGGGGCATGGGAGCGCCGGGAGGTGCCCTTCATCCTTGCGGGGGGGCTGAACCCGGAGAATGTCAGGCGGGCGGTCCGCGAGGCCAGGCCCGAAGGCGTGGACGCGAGCTCGGGCGTGGAGGTCTCCCCGGGGATCAAAGACGCGGAGAAAATCAGAAAATTCATCCAGGAGGCCAGATCATGAACGGCTATTTCGGGGAGTTCGGCGGGCAGTACGTACCGGAGACGCTGCTCCCGGCATTGACGGAACTCGAGGAGGCATTCGCCGCCGCCTCGAAGGACCCCTCCTTCCGGGGTGAGTACGGCGCCTACCTGAGGGACTACGTGGGCAGGCCCTCGCCCATGACCCATGCCCGCAGGATTTCCGGGAACCTGGGGATCGACGTGTACCTCAAGCGGGAGGACCTGAACCACACCGGCTCGCACAAGATCAACAACGCCCTGGGCCAGATCCTCCTCGCCCGAAGGATGGGCAAGGGCAGGGTCATCGCCGAGACCGGCGCGGGGCAGCACGGCGTGGCGACGGCCACGGTGTGCGCGCTCTTCGGCCTTCCGTGCGCGGTGTACATGGGCTCTGAAGACATCGAGCGGCAGAAGCTGAACGTGGAGCGCATGAGGCTTCTGGGCGCCGAGGTCGTGCCGGTGACCTCCGGGAGCGCCACCCTCAAGGACGCCACGAGCGAAGCCATCAGGGACTGGGTGGCCAATGAGGACACCACCTACTACCTCATCGGCTCGGCCATCGGCCCGCACCCGTACCCCACGCTCGTCCGGGAGTTCCAGCGGGTCATCGGCACCGAGGCCCGGGCGCAGATCCTCAAGAAGGCCGGCAGGCTCCCGGATGCGGTGATCGCCTGCGTGGGCGGCGGCTCCAACGCCATCGGGATCTTCGCGGGCTTCCGAAACGACCCCGTGGAGCTCATCGGCGTGGAGGCCTACGGCGACGGGAAAAGCAGGCACGGGGCGAGCATCCGTTTCGGCACGCCGGGCGTGCTCCACGGCACGCGATCGTTCCTCCTCCAGGACGAAGACGGCCAGGTGCGGGAAACCCACTCGGTTTCGGCCGGCCTCGACTACCCCGGCGTGGGTCCGGAGCACAGCTTCCTCGCCACTACGCAGCGGGCCCATTACGAACTCGTGGACGACGCCCGGGCGTTGAGCGCCTTCACGATGCTGAACCGGCTCGAAGGGATCGCGCCCGCCCTGGAGAGCGCCCATGCCGTGGGGTACCTGGAGCAGTACGCGAAGGACCACCAGGGGGCCGTCGTGGTGGTGAACCTTTCGGGCAGGGGGGACAAGGACCTGCACACCGTGCTCAAGGAGGGCCTGTGATAGCTGAAGCCATCAGGAACAGGGAAAGAGCGATCGTCCCCTATGTGACAGCCGGACTGAAGGGGCTCGATGCCACGGGTGAGATCATCCGGGCCCTCGATGCGGAGGGGGCGGCGTTGATCGAGGTCGGCATACCCTTCTCCGATCCCATGGCGGACGGGCCGGTGCTTCAGAAGGCCTCCCACATGGCGCTCCTGTCGGGTTTCACCCTGGACGGGCTTTTCGGGCGCCTGGGCACCTGGAGCGCTTCCGTGCGGGCGCCCCTGGTGATCATGTCGTACATCAACCCCCTCATGAGGCGGGGCCTCGAGGAGACAGTCGCGCGCTTCCGGGACAGCGGCGTCGAGGGCGTGATCATCCCGGACCTGCCGCTGGAAGCGGGGGACATCTATGAGCTCTGCCTCAAGGCGGGTCTGGACCTCATCAGGCTCGTCGCGCCCACGACTCCCGAGGCGAGGCGAAGGGAAGTGGTGTCCCAGTGCGGCGGGTTCGTGTACGCGGTGACGGTCAGGGGTGTGACCGGCGCGCGGGCAGATCTGCCCGCGGGGGTCCGGGACCAGGTGGCAGGCATCAGGGCTTTCACAAACCTCCCGGTGTGCGCGGGGTTCGGGGTGTCCAGCGCGGACCAGGTGAGCCGGATGCTCGCCTTTTCAGACGGGGTGATCGTGGGGAGCCACCTCATGGCCAGGGTGCTCGAGGCCCATGACCCCGTGGAGACCGCGCGGCTGACCTTTGCCTCCCTCATGAACTGAAGCGGGCAACGGGGGGAAGACGACCAGGGGTGTTTCCGGTTTCACCCCCGGCCGCCGCGGATGAAGTGGCGGTACTGATCGACGACAACGCCCACCCGAAGTTCACCCCGGGAGCAGCGGGTGGAGCGCCCTGGTCATGCCGGAATATCCGTGCCAGTGAGGATGGGGGTTCGGCGCCCATTGATCGCCCGGGGCGCCGGTGGTATCCTGCCCGCATGATGGTATTCGCCTGGCGCTACCTGCCGGTGTTCTTCCTCTGGCTCATAGGGCTGAGCGTGCTCGACAACGCTCTGCACCACATCTCCCCGCCCGTGGAGAGCGTCGCGGTCCTGGCCTTCCTCCCCCTGGGGGCTTTCCTCGTCCTTTTGTGGCACGCCTGCCGGAGGGAATACGGGGCCGATGGCGCACGGAGGAGGTTCGTCCCCTGGGCAGCGGTCCTGGCGCTTTTGTACTGCACCCCGCTCCTGCACACCCTCTCGATGCCCCTGGGGCTTTCCGGGCAGAAGCTCATCTATGAGTTCAGCGCCCTGGCCCAGTTCGCCATCTTCGTCGTCCACGCGCGGACCTGGTTTAAGCCCTGGGACTGGGCCTGGGTCTTCGGGGCCACGCTCCTGTTCGGCATGATCCTCGAAAACGGGGGGATCATTCTCGGCGTGTTCTCGGAACCGGGCTTCCTCCTCTACCTGCCGGGGCTCCCCGCGCCCCTGGCAACGGCCCTGGGCTGGGTGAACGTGCTGTACTGCGCCTTCTTCGCCGTGGAGAGGGTTTTGCCGCCCCTGCCGCCCGTGGGCAGGGGCCTGGTGTGCTCAGGCATCGGGCTCTGCCTCGATATCCCCTTCGACCCCGTGGCCACCAGGCTCGGGTGGTGGGTATGGGAAGCTTCGCTGGACGCAGCCGTCTGGGGCGTGCCCGTGATCAACTTCGCGGCCTGGTTCTGGGCGCTCTTCCCCTATGGTGCGGCGTACTACCTGGCAAGGGGAAACGGGGGACTAGGGGAGGCGAAAAGGCTGGGGTGGTTCGTGGCGGGGTTTCCGGTGATCCTGTGCGGGGAGTTCCTGGGGGTCGTTGCGACCCTGTTTCTGGCGGGGGATCGCGCAGGGCTCGCGGTGATGCAGAAGTTCTTCAGCTCCCTCGGTCTTCCGTGAGGGACAGGTAGAGGGACTGGTACCGCTCCACCATGGCCGAAAGGCTGTAGTGCTCCAGGATGCGCTTTCTGGCCTTTTCCCCCAGGGCTTTGCGGCGGTCCGCCCCTGCATCATGGAGGCGCTCCCAGGCGGCGCACAGGGCAGAAGGGTCGGCCTTCGGGACAACGACCCCGGTCTCGCCCACGAGGGCCGCGGAGTCGCCGGCATCGGTCACCGCGCAGGGAAGGCCCGAAGCCATGGCCTCGCCCACGGCGTTGGGCAGGCCTTCGCCCCAGGCGGAAGAGGACGTCGCCACGTCCAGGGATGCACAGACGGCGGGGATGTCGCTCCGCTCCCCCAGGAGGTGGAAAGCGCGTGAGTCGGGCAGGATCTTCCGCAGGGAGGGGTTGTCCCTGGTGACTCCCCTGCCTGCCAGAACGAAGCGGGCATCCGGGCACAAGCGGAGGAGTTTCTCCGCGGCCAGGAAAAAGGTCTCATGGTCCTTCATGGGGTCGTACCTGCACACGAGGCCGACCGTGAAGGCTTTGCCGGGGATGCCCAGCTCCGCCCGGATGCGTGCGCGGGCTTCCGGGTCAGGCCTGAACACGGCGGTGTCGAAGCCATTGGGAATGACCGTCCACCGCCGGGGGCGGTATCCGAGCGCCGCATGCACGTCCCTGCCCGCCTGCGAGTTGACCACCACGGCGGAAGGCAGGCCCGAGAGCAGGGCCCCTGCCTTCACGGCGAAACGGTACACCCCCCCGTAGAGCGAGAGGTCCATGTCCGAGCAGCGGATGTTCCAGAGAGTCCTCTTCGGGTCAAGGAGGGACAGCCCGAGAAGGTTGGCGTGGTACATCCAGCACTGCACGAGGTCAGGCCTCATGAGGCTCGCAGTGAAGCGGAGGCGCAGAATGGCCCTCGGCTCGGGCACACCCTTCTCCATGTTCAGGAAGTGCACCGGGATGCCCGCGAGTTCGAGGGAGCGGGCGAGCGGCCCCGGCCTGGTCATGCACGCCACGTGGTTTTCGAAGAGGCCGGCATCCATGGAGGAGGCCAGCCTGAGGAGGTTCTGCTCCGCGCCGCCCACGTCGAGGGTGGAGATGAGGTGGAGCACCCTGATCTTCGGCCGGGGCTGTCTCATGCGCCGTACCGCTCCTTCCACATCATGAACACGAGGAGGAGCCAGACGCGGTCCACTGCGATGGAGCCTTTTTTCCGGGTGAACTCCCCGACAGTCTTCAGGACCACCTCCGGGTCGAACAGGGTCTGGGCCTTGAGGGCGTCGGGGTTGAGGTGCTCGCTCACCAGGTCCAGGAGGTCGTTGTGGAGCCAGGAGTACACGGGCACGGCGAAGCCCTGCTTGGGCCTCATGAAAAGCTCGTCGGGCAGGTACCTTCCCAAGAGCCTCTTGAGGAGGTACTTCATCTCGCCCCCCGAGCGCTTGAGCCTTAAGGGGAGGGTGCAGGCGAACTCCACGATGCGGTGGTCCAGGAAAGGGTCCCTGCTTTCGAGGCTGTGATGCATGGTCGCCCGGTCAACCTTCGTGAGGATGTCCTCCGGGAGGTAGTGTTTCAGGTCCCAGTCCATCATCGCGCGCAGGAGGTCCTTCGACGGGTCGAGCGCGGGCCGCGGGTCACGGTAGGAGCCCATGAAGGAGCTTACCTCGTGGGGGAGCCAGTAGCCCACGGAGTACGGGTAGGCTCCCGAGGCGCCACCCTGCCAGTGGGTGAGCACGGCCTGGAGCTTGCGCATGCGATCCTTGAGGGCGGGGAGCCGCAGGCCAGGCCACGCCCTGGCGAGGTCTGCCGCCCGGTCGCTCCCGAGGACGCCCAGGGCCCTGCCCAGGGTCCGGGGCAGGAAGGCCGGGAAGGGGGAGAGCACCCGGTCCAGGCCGTTCATGACCCAGTAGCGGTGGTAGCCGCAGAACAGCTCGTCCCCGCCGTCGGCGGACAGGCTCACCTTGACGTGCTTCCTGGTCATCCGAGCCACGATGGCCGTGGGTATACCCGAGATGTCGCCGAAGGGCTCGTCGTAGATCTCCGGCCACAGGGGCAGGATCTCCCGGGCGTGCTCCGGGGTGACGGTCTCCTCCGTGTGCTCCGTGCCCAGGAAGTTCGCGATCCTCCGGGCCCAGCCTGACTCGTCGTAGCTCTTCTCCCGAAACCCGATGGTGAACGTCTTCACCGGGGCGGTGGTGTGCCGGGCCAGGATGGCCGTGACCAGGGACGAGTCCACCCCGCCCGAGAGGAAGACTCCCACCGGGACATCCGCCACGAGCCTCAGGGAGAAGGCGTCCTTCATGATCTCTTCGAGCTCGTCGAGATATTTCCCCTCGTCCCTCTGCCCGTCTGTCGGGGCTTCCGGGAAATCCCAGTACCTGCCCTTCTCGAGGGAGAAGCCGGGGGTCACCTTCAGCCAGTTCCCGGGCTCCAGCTTTAAGGTGTGCCGATAGATGGAGCGGCTGCCGGAGATGTAGCCGTAGTGGAAGAACTCGGCCAGAGAGGCGTGGTCCACCTCCAGGCGCCCCTCGAGGCCCCGGTGCAGGGCCTTGAGCTCGGAGGCGAAGGCGAAGGTTCCCTCGTGATGGTAGTAGTAGAGGGGCTTGACGCCGACGCGGTCGCGGCAGAGGTGCAGGACTCGCTCCTGCGCGTCCCAGAGGGCGAAGGCGAACATGCCGTTGAGCCGGTGGGCGCACTCCGGCCCCCACTGGGAAAAGGCCTTGAGCACCACCTCGGTGTCGGAGGAGCTGACGAAGGAGTGCCCCAGGCCCTCGAGCTCTGAGCGCAGCTCCCGGAAGTTGTAGGCCTCCCCGTTGTAGCAGATGGTGTACCGGCCGAAGGTCATGGGCTGCCGGCCGTTCGGGCTGAGGTCGATGACGCTCAGGCGGCGGTGCCCCAGGGAGAGCCCGGCCTGTTCGTCGATGAAGAGCCCCGAGTCGTCGGGCCCCCCGCGGACGAGGGTGTCACGCATCGCCTTGCACCTGCGGCGCAGCGCTTCAGGAGTTTCGCCCGTCCATATTCCTGCTATGCGGCACATCGGTCCTATGCTCCGAAAGCCACGCCGGCTCTGCCGGGAGATGCGGTTCGTGGTCCCTGGTGCTCATGCCAGGCCTGGAACATGAGCACGTCCCAGAGGAGGTACTGCCAGTTGCTCTGCCCGGAAAGGTGCTCCGTCCACTTCTCACGGATGGGGGCAGGGTCGAAGAACCCCTCCCGCCTGAGGCGGCCTTCGTCCAGCAGGCCCTCGGCCCAGTCACGGAGCGGACCCCGCAGCCACAGGTCGATGGGCACGCCGAAGCCCATCTTGGGCCGTTCCAGAAGGCCGCGGGGGACATGGCGGTACAGGATGCCGCGCAGGGCCAGCTTCCCCTGGTCGCCGCGGATCTTCATGGACAGGGGCAGGCTCCAGGCGAACTCCACCACCCGGTGGTCGAGGAGGGGGATGCGCGTCTCCAGCGAGACGGCCATGGCGGCCCGGTCCACCTTGACGAGGATGTCGTCCGGCAGGTAGGTGACCTGGTCCAGGTGCATCATCCGGAGCTCCTGGGCCCCGCAGTCCAGCCACAGCTTCGGCTGGTTGGCCGGCGTCTCCGGCTCCCTGCTGCCGAGGACGAGGGACGCGGGCTCGTGCCAGTGGGACAGCAGGCTGAGGTAGAGCGTTTCGAGCGTGTTGGGCCCCAGCGTCTTCGCCATCTGGTGGAGCTTGGTCCCCGGGCTGCTGGCGTTGCGGAGCCTCGACCCCGTCAGGGGGCGTAGAAGCGCGAACAGCCTGTCCCAGGCGGCGGGCGGCACCAGGGTGACCGCCCTGATGAGCTTCCGGCGGAGGTTGGCCGAAACCCTGTTGATCTGGCCGAGGAGATCCATGGCCCTGAAATACCGGGGGTAGCCGCCGAAGAGCTCGTCGCCGCCGTCGCCCGAGAGGCTCACCGTCACGTGCCTCCGGGCGAGCTCGGACACGAGGAAGGTAGGAATCTGGGAGGAATCTGCAAAAGGCTCGTCGTAGATTGCCGGCAGCCTCGGGATGACGTCCCGGCATTCCCTGGGCGTGAGACAGAGCTCGGTATGCTCCGTCCCCAGGTGGGCGGCGACGGCCTTTGCGTGCCCGGCCTCGTTGTAGACCTCCTCGTGGAATCCGATGGTGAACGTTTTGACCGGCCGGGTTGCCTGCGCCTGCATGAGGGCTACGACCAGGGACGAGTCGAACCCTCCCGACAGGAAGGCGCCCAGGGGCACGTCAGCCACCATCTGGGCCTTGACCGCCGACTTCAGCAGGCGTTCGAGCTCGTCTTTCGCCTCGGACTCGTCTCCGGGGAAGGGGTGCGCGATCCCCGCGCGGGCCGCCTCGCGGGCGGACCAGTAGGCTCCCGGGGCAGCCGGGGAGTCGGGCGAAGCCAAAGTCAGGCTCGTGCCCGGGAGGACCTTGCTCACGCCCTCGTAGATGCTCCAGGGTGCGGGGATGTAGTTGTGGCGCATCAGGAGGGCAAGGGCATCCCGGTTGATCGAAGGGCTGAACCCGGGGAACGCCCGGAAGGCCTTCAGCTCGGAGGCGAACAGGAGCGACGTGCCCGTCCTGCCGTAGTAGAGGGGTTTCTCGCCCATCCTGTCCCGCGCCAGGGTGAGGCAGCGATCCTTTCTGTCCCAGACCGCGAAGGCGAACATGCCCGTGAGCTCCTCCAGGGACTGCCTGATGCCCCAGGTGTCGATGGCCTCCAGGAGTGTCTCGGTGTCCGAGTGCCCTCGCCAGGTGGAGAAGTTCAGCTTCCTGCGGATCTCCAGGTGATTGTAGACCTCGCCGTTGAACACGATGACGTATCTGCCCGAGGCGGATACCATAGGCTGATGTCCGGCAACACTCAGGTCGAGGATCGACAGCCGCCGGTGGGCCAGGGCGACCCCTGCCGCACTGTCCGTCCAGACGCCGCTGTCGTCCGGGCCGCGGTGGGCGAGGGTGTCGGCCATCGCCTCGGCGACGAGGTCAGGGTGTTTCTGCTGGCCCAGGAATCCCGCTATGCCGCACACTTCAGGTTTACCCCATCTGAATCAGTTGACCGGAGCGTCTCATACTTTCCGGAAGATGTACTCGTTGTTCCCCGAACCCTGGCGGGTGAGGAGCCGCTGCAGGGTGAAGCCGCGCCCCCGGCAGAAGTCGAAGACGGCCTCGGGGGTCGCCACCTCGAAGGGCCACCCCCCCATCCAGTCCACCAGGTCGTGCCAGGGGGACATGCCCCG
>JAKLDU010000080.1 GCA_022703355.1 Deltaproteobacteria bacterium
ATCGGGTTCACCCTCATGGTCCTCCTGTTCATCGTCCTCAACCTGGCGTACCCCAACGCCCACGGGCTCGGGCTCATGACATGAACCGCATAGGCTGCATCACCATCAGCTACAAGACCGCCCCGGTGGAGATCCGGGAGAAAGCCATGGTGTCCCCCGGGGATTTCCAGGACCTCATGTCCCGGGAAACGGAGCTTTTCGCGCTCAACACCTGCAACAGGACCGAGGTGTACTGGGTGGGGATGGACGAGGGGGCCGTCCTGGCCCGCCTGGCGGAGCGCTCCGGGATGAGCGTGGAGGAGCTCGGGAAGGTGAGCCGTGTGCACCGGGGAAGGGACGCGCTGAAACACCTCTTCCAGGTGGCTTCGGGCCTCGACTCCCTGGTCATCGGCGAGGCCCAGATCCTGGGCCAGGTCAAGGAGGCCTACCGGACGGCGCTGGGGGACAAGACCACCTCGACCTTCCTGGACAAGGCGCTCCACCGGTCCTTCCGAACGGCGAAGCGGGTGCGCACCGAGACCGACATCGGCAGGTACCCGGTGTCCGTGGCCTCCGAGGCCGTGGAGCTCGCCTGCCGCATCTTCGGGGACATCGCCCGGTCGAAGGTTTTGGTCGTCGGGGCCGGGGACATGGCGAACATCGCGGCCGCGCGCCTGAAGGACCGGGGCGCCGGCAGCCTGGTCATCGTGAACCGCACCCACTCGGCGGCCTGCACTCTCGCCGGGGAGCTGGGGGGTGTCCCCAGGCCCTTCGAGGCGCTCAGGGAAGAGCTGGTTTCCTGCGACATCGTCGTGGCCTCCACGGGCTCGCCCGTGCCCATCATCGCGAAAAGCCTCATGGACGAGGTCATGAAGGCCCGGCGCAATCGCCCGCTCATCATCATCGACATCGCCGTGCCCCGGGATGTGGACCCGGCCGTTTCGAAATGCTATAATTGCTATCTTTACGACATCGACGCGCTCAAGAGCATCGTGGACAGGCACCTCACGGACCGTCAGGGGCAGGCGGAAAAGGCTCATGCCATCATCGCCCAGGAGGTGGACCTCTTCGAGAAGTGGGTCCACTCCCTCAACGCCCAGGCGACGATCCAAGACCTGTTCAGCCTGCTCGACTCCTACGTACAGGACGAGGTGAAGCAGGGCGGGCTGGACGGCGACGAGGCGGCACGGCTGGAGCAGGGCATGAGGACGTCGCTCCGGCGGCTCATCCACCGGGTGGTGAGCTTTCTCAAGGAGCACCCGTCTCTGGCGAATATCGAGCACACGCGGAGGATTTTCCAACTCGATGGAAACTATCAGGATAGGCACAAGGGGTAGCAAACTGGCCCTGCTCCAGTCGGCCATGGTCCGGGAGGCGCTCCACGCCATCGAGCCCGGGCTGGCCTCCGAGGTGTGCGTGATGAAGACCACCGGGGACATCCTCTCCGACGCCCCCCTCGACGCCATCGGCGGCAAGGGGGTCTTCGTCAGGGAGATCGAGCGCGCCCTGCTCGCCGGCGAGATCGACTGCGCGGTCCACAGCCTCAAGGACATGCAGGCCGTTTTGCCCGACGGCCTGGTCATCGGCGCCTGCCTCGTGCGGGAAGACCCCCGGGACATGCTCTTCACCCGGGAGAACCACTCCCTGGACACCCTGCCCGCGGGCTTCAGGATCGGCACGTCGAGCATGCGCAGGCGCTGCCAGCTGAAGGCCCTCAGGCCCGACGTTCAAATCGTCGAGATCCGCGGCAACGTGCCCACCCGCCTGGGCAAGGTGGGCCCGGTGGTGGACGGGGTGGTCCTCGCCGCCGCGGGCGTGAGGAGGCTCGGCCTCCGGGAGGGGGTCGCCCTCGACCCCCGGCAGGTGGTGCCGTCCCCCGGCCAGGGGATCATCGCCGTGGAGTGCCGCGGGTCCGACTCCCGGCTCACGGGCCTGCTGGGCAGGATCGACCACGCCGCCACGAGGGTCTGCGCCGAGACGGAGCGGGCGTTCCTCGCCGCGCTCGGGCAGGACTGCAACCTGCCCGCCGGCGCCTACGCCACGTTCGCGGGCGGGATCATCTCCCTGTCCGGCATGCTCGGCTCCCCGGACGAGGCGTGCATCGAAAGGATGCTCCTCGAGGGGACCGACCCGTCCATCGGCCGCCATCTGGCCCTGGCCCTGAAGGAGAAGGTGGGAACGGAGGGGCTTTCATGAAGGTCTACCTCATCGGCGCAGGCCCCGGGGACCCCGGGCTGATCACCCTCAAGGCCGTCCGCACCATCCCCGCCTGCGATGCCGTGGTGTACGACGACCTCATCCCCCGGGAGATCCTCGGCCTCGCACGGGCCGGGGCCCGGAAGATCTACGTGGGCAAGAGGGCGGGCCGGAAGTACATGAAGCAGCCCGAGATCAACGAGCTCCTCCTGGGCCTGGCCCGGGAAGGCCTGACGGTGGCGCGCCTCAAGGGCGGCGACCCGTGCATCTTCGGCCGGGGAGGCGAGGAGGCCCTGTTCCTGAAGGAGCACGGCGTTTCCGTGGAGATCATCCCGGGCATCACCTCGGCCATCGCCGGCCCCGTCTCCGCGGGGATCCCCCCCACCCACCGGGGCATGGCCGCCTCGGTGCGGTTCGTCACCGCCCACGAGGACCCCGGCAAGGGCTCGGGCTTCCTCGACTGGGGTCTGCTCGCCCGGGACACGGGCACCCTCGTGTTCCTCATGGGCGCCTCCCGCATCGGGAGCATCGCGGAAAAGCTCATGGGGGAAGGGATGCGGGGCGACATGCCCTGCGCGCTCGTGCAGGACGCGACCCTGCCCACCCAGCGCCAGGTGATCACCACCCTCGAGCGCATGGGCGAGGAGGGGGAGGCGCACGGCATCGGATCCCCCTGCATCGTGGTGGTGGGGGAGGTCGCCTCCCTGAGCACGGCGCTCTTCAGCCAAAAAGACCAGCCGCTGAAAGGCAGGACCGTGCTTCTCACGAGGCCCGCCCACCTGGCGTCCGAGAGCGCGTCGCTCTTCGCCCGGGCAGGCGCGACGGTGTCCCTCTACCCCCTCCTGGAGATCGCCCCGCTCCCCTTCGACCTGCCGGACCTCGCCACCGTGGACATGACCATCTTCACCTCCCAGAACGCGGTGCCCCTCTTCATGGACAAGCTCCTGGCCTCGGGCCTCGACGCCCGGGCGCTGGCGGGCGGGGAGATCTTCTGCATCGGCCCCAAGACGAAAGACGCGCTGCTGGGGTACGGGATCAGGGCCGACGGCATGGCCTCGGAGTTCCGGGCCGAGGGGATCATGGACATGCTGAAGGGCCGGGACCTCGCCGGGAAGAGGGTCTGCCTGCCCCGGGCGAAGGGCGCGCGCACCTACCTGGCGGATGCCCTGAAGGATAAGGGCGCGGTGGTGGAGGAGATCTTCGTGTACGAAACCGTGCTGCCCGGCGAGGCGAACGGGGAGGACTTCCTCGCCTGCCTCGAGGGGGCCGACACCGTGGTGTTCACGAGCCCCTCGGGGGTGAGGCATGCCCTGATGCTCCTGAACGGCGCCACGGAGCATCTAAAGGGCAGGACCCTCGTGGCCATCGGCCCCGTCACGGCGGCGGCCATGGAAAGATCCGGGGTCCCGGCAAACCTGACGGCGGAGGAATACACCGACGCCGGGATCATCGAAAAGCTGAAAGGAGCCTGACCCGTGATCGGCATCTCGAAACTGTACTGCGGCACCGTGGAGGCTTCGGACCCCCTGCGCTACGGGAGGCGCTCGAACGAGCTCCCCTCGCACCTCCTGCAGTTCTCGTCGGACAAAAAGCCCGTGGTGGTGTGGAACTGCACCTCCGCCTGCAACCTCACCTGCGTGCACTGCTACGCCTCGGCGGGCAGGCTCCACGCGAAAAACGAGCTCACGAAGCAGGAGGGCTTCTCCCTCATCGACGACCTCAAGGACTACGGGTCGCCGGTCATCCTCTTCTCGGGGGGTGAGCCCCTCATGCGCGAAGACCTCACCGGGCTCATCGGCCGTGCCGTGAAGTCGGCGATGCGCGCCGTGATCTCCACCAACGGCACGCTCATCACCCCGGACAAGGCCATGGAGCTCGGAGACTGCGGGCTGTCGTACATCGGCGTGAGCCTGGACGGCCTCCAGGAGGTCAACGACACCTTCCGGGGCGTGCAGGGCGCCTTCAGGAACGCCATGCAGGGCATCTACAACGCCATGCACGAGAACATCAAGGTGGGCCTGCGCTTCACCATGAACAAGCGCAACGCAAGCGAGATCCCCAAAATCCTCGAGCTCATGAAGGCCGAGGGCATCCCCCGCATCTGCTTCTACCACCTGGTGTACACCGGCAGGGCGCGGGAACTCATGGAGGAGGACCTCTCCCCCGAAGAAACCCGGCGCACGCTCGACCTCATCATGGACTGGGCCGCCCGGATGACAGGCGAGGGCCGGAACGTGGAGGTGCTCACCGTGGACAACCATGCCGACGGCCCCTACGTGTACCTGCGCATGAAGAAGGCAAAGAACCCCCGGGCCGGGGAGGTGCTCGAGCTCCTCGAAATGAACGGCGGCAACTCCTCGGGACTGGGCATCGGCTGCGTCAACTGGGACGGCGAGGTCTACCCGGACCAGTTCTGGCGGACCAAGGTCATGGGCACCGTGCGGGAGCGCCCCTTCTCGGAGATCTGGGAGAACCGGGACAACGAGCTCCTCATGCAGCTGAAAAACAAGAAGGACCACGTCACGGGCAGGTGCAGGACCTGCAGGTGGCTGAGCGTGTGCGGGGGCAACTTCCGCGCCCGGGCCGAAGCCGCCACGGGGGAGATCTGGGGCGTGGACCCGGCCTGCTACCTCACCGACGAGGAAATCGCGTAGGGGCAGGCGTGGGCGCCTTCGGGTGCGGGGAGAGAAAGCCCGCCCCCATCCGGTACCGCCGCCTGGACCCTGTTCACCCGTGCGGAATATTTCATTGCGCCCGGCACCCCCGCCCCGCTATAATGATGACGAGGCCGGGCACCACGCACAGGGAGGTACGGCAACACTTCCAGCTACTTATGCCAGGATATCTGGCCGGGCACTACGCACAGGGAGGTACGGCATGAACATTTCAGGGATAGGCGCACTCCGGTATCTGCTGCAGAGCCAGGACGCCTCGAGCAGCCGGAACACGCTGACGGACGTCCTGCTCAACGCCGCGGCGGGCAGGTCTTCCCTTTACACGCTCCCCGCGCAGGGCGAGTCCTTCCACATGGAGATCGAGCTCAAGGACGGCACAAAGGTCACCATCGACTATGCCCGGCAGGGCGTCCTGAACAAGACCTCCTACGAGCTCGGCCAGTACGGGAACTACACCTACGGCAACAGCTCCTTCACCCCGGAAAGCACGGCGAACCGCATCCTCGAGTTCGCCAGGGCGCTGTGGGACGGCTCGCCCGAGAAGCTGGAAACCCTCGCCAACGCCATGGAGGAAGGGGTGAGCCAGGCGCGCCGGACCCTGGGAAGCCTCCCGAGCTGGCTCGACGCGATGATCGGCCGGACCGTGGAGCTCCTGCGCGCGGGCTTCGACGACATGAGGTCCGAGGCCCAGGCAGCCGCCTGAGGCCGTTCAATCCTGTCCGGGGTTCTTTCCGGACCCGCGGCAGGGCAGCTGGTGTGACAGGCAGGGCCGTCTCCATGCCGATTCGCCCGGTGTTCTTCCCGGACCTGCGGCAGGGCAGGGTGTAACAGGCAGGGCCATCTCCATGCCGAGCCGCCCGGTGTTCTTCCCGGACCTGCGGCAGGGGCGGGCAGACCGCCGGACTGGCAGTCCCCGTCCTCTCCCCCTCATCTCCCCCGGCCGATCATGGCCAGGGCCTGCTCGATCTCGCCAAGCACCGCGCCTTCGGCGGCGGGTGCCCACCCTTCGAGGGTTTCCCGGGCTTCGGCTCCGCCTATCCTGCCCAGGGCCCACGCGATCATGGATCGCACGCGCTCGTCGCCGTTTTCGCCGAAGGCCTTCGCCAGGCCGGGCAGGTAGCCTTCCTCGAGGGAGTTGCCCATGGCCCGGGCCGCGTTCATCTTCCACTTCCAGAGCATGTCCGCCCCCATGTAGAACATGCGGGGCCAGACGTGCGCCTGGAAGCAGTCGAGGTCCATGGCCAGGAGCCGCTTCAGGTCGAAGTGTCCCGCCATCGCGTTGACCCGGGGGTTCTCCGGCAGCTCCGTGGCGAGCCACGCCTGGTTCCTCGGGCACACGTCCTGGCAGCGGTCGCAGCCGTAGACGGAGAGGCCCATGGGCTCCCGGAGCTCGAGGGGCGTCACGCGGGAGCCGTAGTAGGTCAGGTAGGAGATGCACCTGCGGGGGTCGATGGTGCCGTTGCCCTTCAGCGCCCGGGTAGGGCATGCCGCGACGCAGGCGCTGCGGCACCAGTCCGGGCAGGCGTACTCCACCGTGGGCTCGTCCGGGGGAAACTCCCGGTCCACCACCACCGCCATGGGCACGACCCAGGAGCTCCCCTTGAGCCTGCGCGAGTAGAAGAGGCAGTTCTTCCCCAGCGTGCCCAGCCCGGCCCTGGCGGCCGCGGCCCGGTGGGGCAGGTTGAACGGGACCCTGGAGTCGATGCCGTGGTCCCGCAGGAACGAGCGGAACTCCTTGATGCGCAGGCTCAGCCCGTCCCTGGTCACGCGGTCGTCCTCGAGGTAGCACCGGCCGAAGTGCGTTTCGAGGGGTCTGGGGAACGACTCGAGAAAGTACGAGTGGACGAGCACGACGATCGTTTTGGCCCCCGGGAGAACGGACCGCGGGTCGGTGCCGCCCAGCAGGTCGAGGCCCGCCTTCTCCGTCCAGCCGTACTCCTCCTGCCTGGCGAGCAGGAGCTCCCTCTGCCCCTCGAAGGGCTCGGCGGTCGTGAACCCCGCGTCGATGAAGCCCAGCCCCAGGGCCCTGTCCCTGATTTCATCCCGTGTGATCATCTCTGACCTCCCGTCTTCATCCCCCGCGGGCTTTCGCTCCTGCCGGGTGCGCCTTTCGCCCCTCACCCTGTCCTTCCTGATTTTTTTCCCCTTGTCAACCTCGGCCCCCTTATCCTCCGGAGGGGATTGGTGTATGATGGCCCGGGGCGCAGAAGGCCGCCCGGGGGGGAAGGAAGGACGTGGACCTCGAGATGACATGCGTTCCCGCACGGATAACGGCGGCGTGTCTGCTGCTCCTCACCGTCCTCATTGCCCTGGCCCCCCTTCCCTGCCGCGCCCTCGAGTTTTCGAGGATCGAAGGGCCCGGGGCGGTCGTCCTGTGCGAGCCGCGGCTGGTCCCCGAGGGACGGGTCGTGCTCGGGCTGTACCCGTCGATCAGGAAGGGGCTCGAGGCGGCCTTCGGGTGGGAGATCGACTTCAGGCCCGTGATCGTGCTGGCGGGGACCCGGAAAACCTTCCAGGACATGGCCGGCAGCGACTCCTTCGTGGCCTTCGCGGTCCCGGGCAGGCAGGTCATCGCCATCGACCACACCCGGATGGGCGAGCGCCCCTTCACCCTCGAGATCACGCTGAGGCACGAACTCTGCCACCTGCTGCTCCACCGGCGCATGGGGAGCACCGGCATGCCCCGGTGGCTGGACGAGGGCATCGCCCAGTGGATCTCCGGGGGCATCCCCGAGCTCGCCGCCATCCCCCGGGAATCACTCCTCACGGGCGCAGCCCTGACCGGGAGCCTGCTCTCCCTCGAAAGCCTCGACCGGTCCTTTCCCCGGGACGACAGGGGGCTCGCCCTGGCCTACGGGCAGAGCAGGTCCGTGGTGGAGTACATCGCCCGAAACTACGGCAGAAACGGGATCCTCAACATCCTGGAAGCCATGAGAAAGGGGGCGGACCTGGAGGGGGCGATCGAGGTGTCGCTCATGCTCACCCTGCCAGAACTGGAAAAGGCCTGGCGCTCCGAGCAGCTGGGGCCCACGGCCCTGCTCGCGTACCTGGCCGTCCACCTCTACACCATCCTGTTTCTCCTGGCCGCGCTGCTCACCTTCTGGGGCTACGTCCGGGTAGTTTTGAGGAAGAGGAGGCTCCGGGAGGAGCCGGAAGACGCCCCCGGCCAGGGCCCGAACGGGCCTCAGCCCTGGTGAGACGCCTGGCGGAAGGCCGTCGGCCTGGCGCGGCACCCCCCTTTTCGCCGCAGCCCCTATTCCATCTTCAGCGAGCGCCTGCGCCTGGGCATGTCGATCGCCATGCCGTCCCGGGCCGCCACCGTGTTGGCATGGAACCGGGAGGCCTCCTCCACGAACGGGTCGGGGGTGGGGTAGCGCTGGGAGAAGTGGGTGAGCACGAGAAGGTCCGCGCCCGAGTCCCGGGCGATCATCCCGGCCTGGGCCGCGGTGAGATGCCCGAACTCGATGGCCTTGCCCTCCAGGTCGCTCAGGAAGGTGGCCTCCATGAGCAGCATGTCCGCGTCGCGGGCCAGCTCGCAGGCGGCGCCGCAGATCCTGGTGTCCATGACGCAGGCGAAGACCTGGCCGGGAAGTGCGGTGCCCACGTCCTCGACGGTGACCACCTTCCCCTTCACCCGGACGGAGCCGGTCCTCTTCAGCTCGCCCGCCATGGCGCCGAAGACCCCGGTCCTGCAGAGCATCTGAGGGTCGAGGGTGTAGGCGTCCTTTTCCCGGAAGCGGAACCCGAAGGTGTCGATGTCGTGGTCGAGCCGGGCGGCGCTGATGACGAGCCGGTCGTCTTCGAAGACCGTGCCGTCGCCTCGGATGGGGCGTTCCTCGAGCCGGCCCTCGTGGCGGTAGGAGCAGGCGTCCTTCAGGCGCTCGTAATACGCCTGGCCCGATGCGGGGTAATAGACCTCCACGGGATGCGGCACCTTGTCCAGGGAGATGCGCTGGATCACCCCGGCGAGCCCGAGGCAGTGGTCGCCGTGGAAGTGCGAGATGAAGATCTTCGTGATCCCCGAGACCGCCACCCCGGCCATGAGCATCTGGCGCTGGGTGCCTTCCCCGGGGTCGAAGAGGAACCCCTGGTCGTCGAACCGCAGGAAGTAGCCGTTCTGGTTCCTTTCGCGGGAAGGGACCTGGCTCGACGTGCCCAGGACGATGAGCCTGCGCTCAGACATACCCGCTGCCCCCTGTCTCCCTCATGTGCCGGCCCCCTCTTCCCCGTTCGGCGTCCTGCCCCTCATGCAGCCGTGGGCCGGCCGCCGGCACAGGGCTCCCTTGCGAGAAAATTCTTTGCCGAAAGCGACAAGCGACATGCATCCGCCCGCTCGAGGATCCACCCGGCCGCGACGCCCGGCAGCAGACCTACTCATCGAGCCCCCTGACGGTCTTTGCCCGCTGGCCCTTCCTCGCCCCCCTGAGCTTCTTGCCGCGGATGCGCTCTTCCCGGGAAGCCCTCGTGGGGTTTGTCCCGATCCTGCGCTTCGGGGGCGCCGCCCCCTGCCGGATAAGCTCCACGAGCCTCTCGAGGGCGTCCCGGCGGTTTCTCTCCTGGTGCCGGAATCGCCGGGCGGTGATGATGAGGATCCCGTCCGACGTCACGCGCCTGCCCGCGAGCCGGGCGACCCTGCTTCTGACCTCGGGGCTCAGGCCGGAGGCCCCCTTCAGGTCGAAGCGGAGCTGGACAGCGGCAAGAGCCTGGCCGCGGAACTGGGCCGCGCGACAGCGGCCATGGTCGAGATCGTGAAGCAGCTGGCTCGGGGTGCG
>JAKLDU010000081.1 GCA_022703355.1 Deltaproteobacteria bacterium
ACCAGCGCGGCCTTCCGGGCCCTGAACTCCCCGAGCACCCGCGCCTCGGAATCGTCGAGTGCCTTCGCCCGGGCCTCGGCCTGCTTCACGGCCCTGCCGAGGGGGGCGAGCGCAGGGGCGAAGGCCTCCTCGAAGGTCTGGGGCCTGAACTGGCCCTTGTAGTCCTTCCGGTCGGTGAAGTGCAGGTCAACGACCTCGATGCCGAACGTCCTGTCCAGGCCGCTCTGCATGGCCCTGACCATCTCCGGGGACGCCTCGCTCAGGAAGAAGGAGAACTTCTCGGGGTCGTGGCCCCGGTTGGTCATGGTCTCCCCCGGCCCCAGGCCGGACTTCATGGTGGCCGGGTCCATGAATTCCAGGACGAACTTGGAGGTGGTCGACAGGGGCTTGCCGCTCATGAGCGGCCGGTAGGTGATGTCCGTGATGATCCTGTCGGAGGAGTTCTTCGCCGCATACACGTACGCCACCTCCGCCAGGGCCGAGGACGAGGGGTTGATGTCGGCGTGCACCGAGACGAGGCGGATGTTCAGGAGGGAGATGCAGTGCCTGCGCAGCGCCTCTGCCCTGGCCTGGTACGCCTGCCGGGCGAGCGCCACCTGCCTGCTGCCCGACTTTGTCCCGGCTCCCGAATCGTCCACCCGGTACTCGCTCTTGAGCTTCCCGAGGGCGGAGCGCGCCCGGGCCTTTTCGTAGTCCATCATGGCGAGCGTCCCCCCCGAGAGGAGGAAGGCGGACGGCAGCCCCGGGGGCAGGGAACAGATCAGCCTGGCGGCGGAGAGGGGGAAGGGGAGCGCGAGAATCAGGAAGGCGGCGACCAGAAGCTTTTTCGTCATGCCTGCACCTCTTGCTTGGCGGTCTGGCCCTCGGGGGGTATGGGGATGGAGAGGATGAAGGTGGATCCCGTGCCTTTCTGGCTCTCCACGTCCACCCACCCGTCGTGGGCATTGGCGATGTACTGGACGAGGGCGAGGCCCAGGCCGGTGCCGTTGTCCTTGGTGGTGAAGTAGGGGTCGAAGATCCTCCTCGTGAGCTCCTGGGGTATCCCGTAGCCCGTGTCTTTCACCAGCAGCAGGAAGTTGTCCTTGATCCCCGTGAGGGCTATCTCCAGGCTGCCCCCGGAGGGCATCGCATCCTCGGCGTTCTTGATGAGGTTTATGAGAAGCTGCCTGAACTGTCCACGATCGATGAGGATTCGCGGGACCCTGCCCGAGGTCGCGACCTCGATCTCGATGTTTCTCCTCCTGGCCTCGGGCAGGAGCATGGAGATCACGGACTTCACCTCGGCCTCGGGGTCGACGAGCTGCTTCTTGGGCAGGGGGAGCCGGGCGTAGGAGAGGTACTCCTCCGTGACCTGGGAGAGCCGGTCGATCTCGGACTTGATGGTCCCGATGAGCGCCTGCGCCTCCTCGTTGTCGCCATGCTCCCGGATCTCGTCCTCGAGGAGCTCCGAGTGGAGGAGCACGCTCGTGAGAGGGTTGCGGATCTCGTGGGCCACGTGGGCGGACATCTGCCCCACGGCGGCCATCTTCTCGGCCTGGATGAGCTTCTCGGTGAGGGCTTTCTTGTCCGTGATGTCCACGGCGTACTGCACCACGTTGTCCACCTCGCCCTTGTTGTCGTACAGGGGGATGGCGGAGATGTCGAAGAAGTAGGGTTTGCCGTGGATATCCACCCGCTGGTCGCGCTCGGTGACTATCTGGCCGGTCCTGAAGCACTGCTCCACGATCTTCAGGTTGCACATGCGCTCGCTCTCCGGGAAATCGAGCGAGCAGTGCTTGTCGATGACGTCCTCGCGCCTCTTGCCGTAGAGCTCGCAGAGCCGCTCGTTCACGTCCACCATGGTGAAGGCCGCATCGATCATGGCCAGGTAGTGGGGCACGCCGTTGAAGATGGTTTCGAGCCTCTTGTGGGCAACGAGCACCCGCTCGGCCCACTTGTTGCGCTCGGAGGCCGTGGCGCGGGCCTTGTTGATCCTGAGGAGCACGAGGGTGGCGATGATGACGAACCAGATGCTCACCGAGCCCAGGAGGATGGTGTTGCGGAAGGTGCCCGACATGAGGGAGATGACCTCGCTGTAGGGCGAGGAGGCCACGGTGACCCACCTGCGGTTCAGGAAGTGGACGGACGAGAACGCCAGGAGCTTCTTCACCGGCCTGGGGCTGGGGTAGTGGGGGAAGAAGAACTCGTACATCCCGTCGTTCTTGAGCTCCATGGCGTGCTTGATCTCCTGCATCCCCTTGACGTTCACCCCCTGCTTCTCGAGCTTCATCGTGATGTCGTAGAGGTTCATGCCTATCCACCGGGGGTTGGGGTGGTAGAGAATCATGCCGGTCTCGTCCAGGAGCCACGCGTAGCCCGTCTCGGAGGGCCTGATGGGCGCCACGTAGTGCGCGGTGATGTTCGACAGGTCGATGGCGCAGCCGATGACCCCGTTGAACCGGCCGTCCTTCCCTTTGAGGGGGAAGGAGATGATGAAGGTCTCGAAGCGGCCGGGTATGTCCTTGTTCTTCTCGCCGCCCACCGTGATGATGTCGGACACGAAGGGCACGTTGAGCTCCTTGCCCACGCGGAAATACGTCCGGAAGGAGAAGTCCTTTCCCTCGAGGCCCGGCAGGACGGCCCTGGGGTAGTGCGCGGTCATGATCCCCTCGGCATTTTCCCAGAACACGAAGGTTACCTTGTTCTTGAGCGAGAGGAACGCGTTCTCGAGGGCGATATCGATGGCCCGGGGGTCCCCGTCGGCAACGGTCTGGATGTGGATGGTGAGGTTGAGGATGTTCGTGATGTCGTGCATGTACTGCTCGATGCCCATGGCGGTCTGCTGGGCGAGCAGCCCCTGCTCCCGGTTGAACTGCCTGGCCATCTCCCGCTCCACGCTCCGGTAGGAGTACAGGGCAAAGAGCACCACGAACCCCAGCACGATGAAGCTTCCCATCCAGATCAGGATCTCCCAGCTGGTCTCCTTAATGGTGATGGTGTGCCTCTTCGCGGAGCTTTTTATGGGGGAAGCCCTCCTTTACGACATCAACCGATATACATATCCTTTACTATGTTACCGGGCAGGGATTCAACCCGAGCTTTCAGGTCGCTCTTTCCCAGGGCGAAAAGCGGGCTGATCTCCACGAGGCAGCCCGGATCGACGCGGATGCCCAGGTCCTCGAGCCAGCGGCGATGGAGCCTGCTCTGCATGGCCATCGCGCTTTCCAGGGAGTCCTCGCCCGCCCTGTTCTTCACCGGGGCGAACTCGTCCTCGCGCAGGACCTCGAGACTAACCGTGCATTTCGCCATGGGCAGGGCGTCGAAGACGAAGGTCTCGAACTTGACTCCCCGGATCTCGACGGGCTCCCCCTGTTCGCCCAGGGTGGCGATGGCCTTTGCCGCCTTGTGGAAGGGGAGCCTCAGGCCCGTGCCCGTGATGGCCTGGACGAAGTCGCGCCGAATGACGTGGATGGCGCTGTTGCCTGCCCAGTACAGCATCCCGCCCTCGTCGTCCGCCGCCAGGCGCATCCCGTCGCCCATGTCGCTGTACTCCACCACCCGGGTCCTGCCGTCGACCTTCGCGATGACCCCGACCTTCTCGTCGAAGTCCCGCTTCCTCACCACCTTCGTGGACATGTCCGCGCCGTTTACGGCGTGGAGGCCGATGAAGAGGGGGTCGCACACGGCCACCAGCGGGTTGTCGACCTGGAAGTAGAAGATCTCCGAGATGCCCCGCTCCTCCATGAGGTCGAGGCACCCGCTCTTCCGGAGCGCGGAGAGCGTGCCGCCGTGGCCGTCGGGGTTGAGGAAAAGCCCGCCCTCCCGGGACAGGATGAGCCCGCCCGCCGGGGTGACCGAGGGGAGCATGCCCTGGACGAAGAAGAACACGTCAGCAGGGTCGAGCCCGAAAAAGCCGTGCTCCCGGAAGAAGAAACGGGTTGCCTGGTCGTTTTCCCGGGAGGTCATGAGAAACAGGGGGATGGAAGAGGAGAACTTCCGGGACAGGGCGAGAACCTTTTCCGCATGGACCTGAAAGAGGCTCTTTCCCGTCACCGGGGTCACGCCCACCACGCCCTTGGGCGCCTCGACGCCCAGCCGCGAACCCTGCCCGCCCGCCACCACGAGGGCCGCCACCCGGCCTTCCCTCAGGAGCTTTTCCCCGTGCACCCGGTAGGGCAGGGCCCCGGGCGTGTCACCGAAGGACGCGGGGAACACCTCCGGGGGCTCCACGCGGGAAAGATCGACGTCGCCGAAGAGGTGCCTGCCCTGCACGAGCTCGTCCACGAGCCCCATGTCAACGCCGGAGAGGTCCCGCTCGACGGCATCTCGGGACACGAAGGGGACGCCCTCCTCAAGAAGTCTTGCGATATGCCCCTGCCCGATGAGCCGCAGCCTTTTTTCGAGCATTCATGATCTCCTTTACGCGCTTTTCGAAACCGATGTCCCGGGGGATGTAGACCCGCACCTCCTCCATGCCCTCGGGGAAGTAGCTCACCAGCAGGGCCCCTTCAGGGTCGTCGTGGGCGTAGATGTAGCCCTTGCCGTAGCCCAGGTCCTTCATGAGCCTGGTGGGGGCGTTGCGCAGGTAGAGCGGCACGGGCGGGGTGCCCGTCCTGCCGATGAGGTCGCGGACCTTCTTCTCCGCAAGGTAGAGGGCGTTGCTCTTGGGCGCGCAGGCGAGGTACACCGCGGCCTCGTAGAGGGCGAGCTCCCCTTCGGGCGAGCCCAGGGAGGTGAAGGCCTCCTTTGCCGAAAGCACCATGCGCAGGGCGTTGGGCTCGGCCATGCCGATGTCCTCGGAGGCGATGCGGATCATGCGGCGAAGGACGAAGAGCCGGTCCTCGCCCCCCTCGAGCATCCTGCCCAGCCAGTAGAGGCTCGCCTGGATGTCGCTGGCGCGCACGCTCTTGTGGAAGGCGGAGATGAGGTCGTAGTGCCGCTCGCCCGTTTTGTCGTGGTACAGGGGCCGCTCGAGCAGGGCACCCAGGTCGCCGGCCTCCACCAGCTCTTTTCTGGAGTTCGCCAGCGCGAGCTCCAGGAGGTTGAGCGCCGCCCGGGCGTCCCCGTCTGCGGCAACGGAGAGGGCTTTGACCGCTTCGTCGGAAAGTGACCTGCCGAAGGACTTCACGGTGGCGTCCATGTCCATGGCCCTCCTCACGATCCCCTCGATGTGCGGGTGCTCGAGGGGGCGGAACAGGATGACCTGGCAGCGCGACAGCAGCGGGGCGGAAAGCGAGAAGGAGGGGTTCTCCGTGGTGGCGCCGATGAGCACGATCTCGCCGCTCTCGACGTAGGGGAGCAGGGCGTCCTGCTGGACCCGGGTGAACCGGTGAATCTCGTCGATGAAGGCGATGGGCGGCACGGGGAGGCCCTCGGCGAGCTTGACCACGCGCTTGATGTCCTGGACGCCGCTGGTGACGGCGCTGATGAGAAAGTACGAGTCCGGGTAGAGCTTTTCGACGATGTGGGCCAGCGAGCTCTTCCCCGTGCCCGGGGGGCCCCAGAGTATGGCGGAGCGCCGTTTGCCGGCGATGAAGCCCTCGAGGAAATTTCTGGCCTCGGCCTGCCCGACGAGCTCGTCGAGACGGGCGGGCCTGATCCGGTATGCAAGGGGCGGGGTGTGCTTTTCCATGAGCCAGCTATAGCACAAATGGGTCTCGAGAAAAAATTTTAAAAAAAGTCCGCAAACGGTTCAAGTATCCCGGCGGCCGGACGATAGAGGATAACAGGTTCTTCAAGATTCATTCCCCGTAGAACCTCCTCATATGTTCGCAGGCCTCACGGCCTGCATTTTTTTTGTCCGGGAAACTGCATCCGGGGGCACGGGCGGCAGAGAGATCGGGCCCGGGAACTGCCCCGGGCGAGGGGAAGATATTTATCTATAAGAAATCATTTGATATTTATTCTCAACCCCGGGAAAACTTTCCTTGACATTTCCTTTCCATACATTATAGAAGACTTCAGTGACGCGGGGTGGAGCAGTCCGGTAGCTCGTTGGGCTCATAACCCAAAGGTCGGAGGTTCAAATCCTCCCCCCGCTACCATTTAGAATCAAGCAGCTGCGAGCCACCCGTTTTCGATTCACTTCTTCCCGGTTCATCAAGAGTTCCCCATCTGATGCGTGCTTTGCTGCCCCTGGGGCAGCAGCGACAAAATATACCTGTCACGATTTGACATTCCAGTTCTCAGTCTTATTATATTATACAGCAAATAAGGTATAATATCCAAGCGACACACAACGCACCGACGATTTCATCACGAGGAAGAATCTCCCTGTGTGAAAGGCGAGGAGGTGGTGCCCTTCTATGCTCCCTCAGATCAGCACAAGAATTTAATCGGATCAGCACAAGAATCTAAATTGTTGTCAGATGAGGTATCTGAACGAGCTGGCCACAGATGTTTTACCCTGGTCAGACAGGGGAGAGAAGGAGAGACCCATGAAGAAGGATTTTAGGCTTTTCAGGGTTCTGGTCATCGTTTCCTGCTGTTTATTTCTCCTGACAGCCTGCAACGATGACGACGATGACGACGATGTGTTGAGGTTGTACGGGACAACCCTGGGCGCTGAAGGAACCAGCACCCTTGTGCTGCTCAGTACGGCGGAGGGGACGGAGGGGGACCTGATAAAAGAAATCGGAGATGTCGGTTACCGGGTGAGCGGATTGGAATATGACAGGGTCCATCACAAACTCTATGCACTGACGACCGAGGATGACCCCGAGTTCCCTGCCGGACTGATCGAAATCAACCGGGATACAGGTGCGGGGACGGAGATTGGCAGTCCTCACGGCATTGAGGGGCTTGCATTCTACACTCCTACCGTCTGTTCCGATGGAGAGCTGTATGCCGCCGGTGTGGAAGATGGGGAGTTGGATTATATCTATCTGGCTTACTTGGAAAACCACGCTACCGCGGGGATAGATGACCTGGTGTGGTTTGGCAATGGCGAAACCGGTTATGAGCCGGAAATCGAGCCATACCTGCCCTTTGGCCTGTCATATGATCGCAATGACAACCTCTACCTGCTGAATGGAGATGGGGATGTGTATGCCATCGATCCCGATACGGGGGCGGAAACCTATCAATTTGCCATAGGCCGGCCGGCCGGCAATGGAGACTTTCTCCCGACGGAAGAGGGGATCTATGTGGGAATCAATCCTACCATGGAAGGCGCATACCTGGTAGTAGTCAATTTCATAGCGGATGATGAGGATCCTCAAGGGATCTTGGAAGAGTTCCCGGTGACAGACGTCGACGACCTTCATGCAATCACGTTCTTCTATGACTAGGAACCCGTGAGTACGTGGCGTGCAAGACCTGCACAGGGCCGCCCGGCAGTGCCGGGGCGGCCTTTTTCTTGAGTCGGCCCTGGGAAGCCAGGTAATCTTTTAAGAAAGAGACGATCTGAAGAGCCCGGTTTCTTGAACCGGCAAGAGGGCCGGCGGTCTGCAGGGAGCGGGAAGCCAGAATAAGAACGGGGCAAAACATCGGGGAATGCGGCAGTGCAGCATGAGAAAACCCCGTGGCCGCCTGTACCGCGGGGACAAGAGCCGCTGTACTCCCCGCAGGGGGCGCGGGCAGGATCTGCCGGGACCGGGAGTCAGTTCCCGATGTCCTTGTGGTATTCCTGCAGCGGCTTGACCATGCCCCTTCCCCCGCGGTTCGCCTCGACGCCCCTGCCCGCAGCCATGGCAGCGGCGAGCGTGGTGATGTAGGGCACCTTGTAGCGGATGGCGGCCTTCCTGATGTAGGAGTCGTCGTGCTTGCTGAGCTTGCCGCTCGGGGTGTTGATGATGAGGTCGTAGGCGTGGTTCTTGATGTCGTCCACGATGTTGGGCCTGCCCTCGTGGAGCTTGAGCACCATGTCGGATTCGACCCCGTTCTCCCGGAGGAACTTCTGGGTGCCGCGGGTGGTCTTGAGCTTGAAGCCCAGGCTCGAAAAGAGCCTGGCCACCTCGAGCACGGCCGGGCGCTCGCGCCGGGACACGGTGAGGAGCACGGTGCCTTCCATGGGCAGGTACTGGGACGCGGCCTCGGAGGCCTTGAAGAAGGCCAGGCCGAAGGACGGGGCCATGCCCAGGACCTCTCCGGTGGAGCGCATCTCCGGGCCCAGCAGCGGGTCCACCTCGGGGAACATGTTGAACGGGAACACCGCCTCCTTCACGCCGAAGTGGGGGATAGCGCCCTTGTGCAGGTCGAAGTCGCCGAGCTTTTTGCCCAGGATGAGCTGGGTGGCGATCCGGGCCATGGACACGTTGCAGACCTTCGATACCAGGGGCACGGTGCGGGACGCCCGGGGGTTGGCCTCGAGCACGTAGACCACGTCCTTGTGGATGGCGTACTGCATGTTCATGAGCCCCACCACGCCCAGCTCGATGGCGATCCTCTTCGTGTAATCGATGATGGTGTCGAGGTGCTTCACCGGGATGCTGATGGGCGGGATCACGCACGCGGAGTCGCCCGAGTGCACGCCCGCCTGCTCGATGTGCTCCATGACCGCGGGCACATAGGCGTCCCGGCCGTCGGAGATGGCGTCCGCCTCGGCTTCGATGGCGTTGTCCAGGAACGTGTCGATGAGGATGGGCCGCTCCGGGGTGACGTCCACCGCCGCGCGCACGTACTCCCTGAGCATCTCCTCGTCGTGCACCACCTCCATGCCCCGGCCGCCGAGCACGTAGGAGGGCCTCACCATGAGCGGGTAGCCGAGCCTGCCCGCCACCTCGAGGGCCTGCTCGAGGGTGCTTGCCATGCCCGAATCGGGCATGGGGATGCCCAGCTTTTCCATCATCTTCCGGAACTGGTCGCGGTCCTCGGCGAGGTCGATGGTGTAGGGGGTGGTGCCTAAAATCTTCACGCCCGCCTTCTCCAGCTCACCGGCGATGTTGAGCGGGGTCTGGCCGCCGAACTGGGCGATGACGCCCTCGGGCTTCTCCTTTTCATAGATGCTCAGGACCTCTTCGACCGTCAGAGGCTCGAAGTAGAGCTTGTTCGAGGTGTCGTAGTCCGTGGAGACCGTCTCGGGGTTGCAGTTCACCATGATGGACTCGTAGCCCATGTCCCTGATGGCGAAGGCCGCGTGCACGCAGCAGTAGTCGAACTCGATGCCCTGGCCGATGCGGTTGGGGCCGCCGCCCAGGACCATGATCTTTTTCCGGCCGCTCACGGGCACCCGGTCCTCGCCGTTGTAGGTGGAATAGTAGTACTCGGCGCTTTCCACGCCGCTCACGGGCACCCGGTCCCAGGCGTGTTTCACGCCCAGGGCTGTGTGCCGCTCTCGGATCTCCCCGGGGTCGAGGCCCAGGAGCTTCGCGAGGTAGCGGTCCGCGAACCCGTCTTTCTTGGCCCGGACGAGGAGGTCGTCCGGGAGCGTTCCGCCCCGGTACGAGAGGATCTCCTCCTCGAGCTCCACGAGCTCCTTCATCTGGCCGATGAACCAGGGCTTCAGGTGCGTCCGGCTCGCGAGGTCCTCGATGGAGGCGCCCTTGCGCAGGGCCTCGTACATGATGAACTGCCGCTCGCTCGACGCGTAGCCGAGCAT
>JAKLDU010000082.1 GCA_022703355.1 Deltaproteobacteria bacterium
AGATCTTCACCGCGTCCCCCGGCGAGGCTGGCCTTGCTGCCCGCATGGTGGAGGATGCCGGCTTCGACGGCATCGACATCAACATGGGCTGCCCGGTGAAAAAGATCGTGTACAAGGGCGCCGGAGCGGCGTTGATGCGCGACGTCGACCGGGCGGTCCGGCTGTGCCTGTCCGTGAAGGGCGCCGTGAGCATCCCGGTGAGCGCCAAGATACGCGCAGGCTGGGACCAGGAGTCCATCAACGCCCCCGAGATGGCATCCCGGCTCCAGGAGACGGGCATCGACTGCCTCATCCTCCACCCCCGGACACGTGCGGAGATGTACCGGGGCGTGCCCAGGTGGGACCTGCTGCCGGTGGTGAAGGAACGTCTCGTTGTGCCCGTGGTGGCGAGCGGAAACATCCACTCGCCCCGGGATACGCTGGCCTTGTCGGGCCTGGGGGCTGACGCCTTCATGGTGGGCAGGGCTTCCGTGGGCAACCCCTGGATCTTTCGCGAGCTTTCCGGAGGACCGGCCCCGACGGCCGAAGAGCGTTGCGAGGTGATGCTGGAGCACCTGGACCTGCTGTGCTCCCTTATGGGCGTCGAGCGGGGCATCCGCTTCATGAGAAAATACCTTTCCGCCTACGTCAGGGGGCTCCCGGAGGCAACGCGTTTTCGCCGGGTGGCCTGCACGACAGACGGCCTTCCCGAGTTGAAGGGGGTCATAAAAGGATTTGTCAGCGACCACTGCCTGTGCTAGTCTTGAGTTCATCCTCAACCGGGAAGTGCATCGATGATGGGGCAGCTGAGATCTTGCCTAGTGAGGCTTTTGATCTGCTTCGTTCTCACCGGCCCGGGAGTGGCCGTGAGCACCGCGCACGGCTTCGACCTCGCCGACAATACCACCGCGTACCTGGTGGGCAAGTCCTGTGACAAAAGGCTCGTCCTCATCGGGACTCATCACCAAAACGCCTGCATCCACAACATCATCGCCGGCTCCCTGCCTTCCCTGGTCAAAGACGCGGGGGTGAACACCCTGTTCGTGGAGATAGCGACCTCCCAGCAGAAGGCCCTCGACGATTTCTCTGCGGGCAGGATCGAGGTGGAGGGCGTCAGGATATCCGGGATCGTCAACTCGCCCGGCTTCTGCGAGATCCTCAGGCAGGCGCGGAAGCTGAACCTCGCCCTGGTCGCCATCGACACGGAGGACCCGGCGCAGTCCTCCCGCGACGAGTGGATGTCCCGAAACGTCGTAGCCCGCCTGCAGTCGAACCCGCAGACCAGGGGCATCGTGGTCGTCGGGGCACGGCACGTGCTGAAGGGTATTGAGTGGGCCTGCTCGACGGCGCCCTCCCTCGCGGACTACCTCGAGGACTTCGACGCCTTCTCCGTGGTGCCCTGGCCCGATGCCGATGGCGCCACCCTGCCCGTGGCCATGGACGTCACTCCCCTGAAGTTCACCGGTGTGAAGACGCCCCTCCTGAAGGCGATGAACGTGCAGCCGCACGTCTCCCTCGCATCGTCGGCCGACGGGATCATCCTCCTGCCCGGGGAGCGGTGACGAAGTCTCCCGACCCCCTGAGCGCCCGGCGCTGCCCGACGTTGAAAATCCCGTTGCAACACGCTATAGTCAGACCATGCCGACGCTGTTCATAGGAGACAACCCGAGGCTCGAGGCCGTCTACGAGGAGAAGCCCTCCGGGATGTGCGTTGTCGTCACCCACCCCCACTCCCTCATGGGCGGCGACATGCGCAACAACGTGGTCATGACGGTCTGGGACACGGTCATCGGGTTGGGGTGCTCGGCCCTGCGGTTCAATTTCCGCGGGGTGGGCAGAAGCGAAGGGCGGTTCGACGAAGGGGCGGGCGAGACGCGCGACCTGGCGGCAGCGCTCGACTTTGCGGGCAGCAGGGCAGTGGTGGTCGGCTACTCCTTTGGCTCCTGGGTCGCTTCCCGGCTCCTTCGGGAAAGGAGGGTGCCCTGCGTTCTCATCTCCCCGCCCACGGCCCTGTTCCCCTTCCCCTCGCTCGAGGGGTTCGACACCTGGTCCGTAACCGGCTCCCGCGATCAGTTCTGCGACGTGAAGGCCCTGGAGGCAGTCCAGGACAGGGAGCGCATCACCGTCGCCAGCGGCGTCGACCACTTCTGGTTCGGTTCCGAAGGAGTGCTCCCGCCCTTCCTGGCGGAAAAGCTCGAAATCATCCGCCCGCTTCTCCCCTGAGCCTGAAGGGGAAACTCCGGGGCGTTCCGCAGGCCGGTGAGGTCCCAGGACTTTTCAGGACGACGTCGGCAGAAATGCCGTACCCGGGCCCCTGCATGATGGCGCCTGCCAGCCTTCCCCATCCCGGGGGTGAAATGAAAAGGGGGCACCCGGCGGTGCCGGAATACCCCCCGAGAGTTTCTACGCGGTAGGCATGGTGGTAAACACGCCCCTGGGATCCACCTCTGTCCTCAGGAGCTTCAGGATGTCGTCGGGGATGAGCGGGGTCTGCGGGATCTCGCCCTCGGGCTTCAGGAGTTCGAAGCCGGTGAACTGCTGGGTGAAGTCGAAGGTCCACCCCGGTGCCAGCGTCTTGACCCGCATGCGCTTGGTCGCCGGTTCGAAATCGAACTCGCCGCACTGGGAGATCACCACCTTCGGGCCATCTCCGATCAGCCCGGCCTCCTTCCTCGAGTTCCCCCCGGTGAGGTAGCCCACGGAGGTGATGAAATCGACCTTCTCCACAAACTTGTCCGGCGTCTGCACGCCCACGAGGATCAGGTTGTCGGACAGCGAAGCGAGGTCGTTGTTGCCGCCGGAGCCGGTCATGCGGACTGTGGGGTGAAGCACGTCCTTGCCGATCTGGTGGGTGTTCACGTTGCCGTACATGTCCACCTGGGCGAAGCCAAGAAAGGCGATGTCCACGTAGCCGTTGTAGCACTGGGCGAAGGAGTAGGACATCTCCATCACCGCCGGCGACTTGCGCCAGGTGAACGGGCAGCCCACGGACCAGGGGAGATCCCGGGGAATCGGGTCCTGGCCGCCGGACTCGTAAACCATGGTGATGTTCGGGGCGTGGGTCTTCAGTGCGAGGATGCCGGCGATCATGGGGATGCCGGTGCCGATATAGACGATCTGATGGTCACGGATCTGCTTGGACAGGATGTAGGCCAGCGTCTCCAGGGGGTTGGCGGGTGCGCTCAAGTCTTTCATGTCAGCCTCCAGTCTTTAGTAGTAAAGCCCGGAGTCGTGTGTCCGGGTGTATTCTTCGTACGAGAAGTCGATGTCCTCGTGGTCTCCCTCCGCAGCCTTGGTCTGCATCCTGGCTTCCGCGATCCATCTGGATCCGCCCAGCTTGTTCACGAAGTCGAACTGGTCCTTCACGCCGTAAACCCACTCGTCAAAGAATATCTTGAGATTCTCGTCGTTGACGCAGCCGAACCTGATGAGCTTTTCCCACCACTGGCGAGACCAGTAATAGTACCCGGGCATGTTCCCCGGGACGGCACCGAAGGGCAGCTCCACCACCGCGTCCGCATAGAAGAAGGGGATGATGGTTCCCTGGCGGTTGCGGATGTCGGATTCGGGCACGATCTCTTCGGCGGTGATGATGAGCTTGCGCGCAGCGGCGGCCGCGGCCACGTCATTGACCGTGGGACCGTAGATGTAGGCATTGCCGTATTTGTCCGCCAACTGGCAGTGGACGATGGCCACATCGGGGTAGAGCGCCGGGATGAAGACCACCGGGTCGGGGTCGGATCTCATGGGGTTCTGCACTACATTGAGGTAAGGATTGTATTTCATGATGTCCGAACCGAGCATCTGCTTGCTGAACACACCCGGGGTGCCGAGCTGGGCCGCCTTGTAACCGAGGGCGACGCCGCCGTGGCTCCACTCGGAAAGGATCTTCGTCCTGCCTGTCTTGAGCATGCGGTCATAGTTCCGGTCGATGCCCCGCATCTCCACGCCCGCATAGGAGTTGTGGGAGAGGTTCACGTTGTTGTTGAAGATCATGAAGCTCTGGTTCGTGTTCGGGGCGCCGATCATCTGGAGGTTCTTTTTCTCCTGCCGCATGATCTCCCAGTGCGCCTGGTGAGGCGTCCTCACATAGGAGAACCCCGAATCGGATATCACATCGCCGTCCGAGATGAAGGTGGCGATGGCCTCCTTGAGGGTCATGCGCTTGTCGACCTTCGCATGCTCCTTTTTCTTGTGCGCCTGGAGGGCCGATTCGAAATTCACGAGCCTGTCCAGAACGCTCGTGTCTTCGATCTTCAGATTTTCAAGGGCTACTTTGTTGTAATTAAAAACCGCCATATCTATCCTCCACGTAGTGCGTTTTTGCTGGAACATCCACATAAAGCGAAATGCATGCCATACGGTCCGATCCGGCTCATACTTATAACTATCCGTTTTTACTTGACGGGCTTGAGCACTGATTTGCCGGCCTCCCCGGTATTCCCCGCCTGCCACAGTAAGGCAGACCATATTAGGGTGTAATGACCATAGACTGGGAGGAGGAAACTCCAGAATGAACGTGAGAACCTGAGAATCCGCTGTTCAAAGACCTTGACCTGCCGCTTCTTCCCCATTAATATATACGTTTGACTGTGAAGAATGCAAGCCAGATCGTTTTCCCCGACAGGTTGAACGGCATCACGAGGCGGTCATGAATTACGCACTGGAACCCCTGCGAGAAGAGCACCGCCGTCCCGTGATGGAAATCTTCAATCACTTCATCCGGAACACCTTTGCCGCATATCCCGAAGCCCCCCTGAGCGAAAGCGCATATGACCAGCTCCTGGCCGTCGCCACGAGATACCCTGCGGCGGTCGTGAAGGATGGGGGGCAGCAGATCGTGGGGTTCGCGTTTCTCCAACCCTATCACGCGGCGGATTCTTTCCGCAGAACGGCGGTCGCGACCTACTTCATCCTGCCCGACCACACCCGGAAAGGGATCGGGACCATGATCCTCGACGCCTTCGTCAGCGAGGCCCGGGAAAAGGGCCTGGAGCACATCCTGGTGAACATTTCTTCCCTGAACCCCGGCAGCATCGAGTTCCACCGGAAGAACGGGTTCCGCAAGTGCGGGACGTTCGAGGACATCGGCATCAAGACGGGAAAGAAGTTCAGCGTCGTCTGGATGGCGCGCACCCTCTGACACCTCGGCCGCAGCCCCGCCCACAAACTCGACGTGCTGCACCCGCGATGGAATTCACCTTGTCAACTTGTCATCCGCGCACAGGGGCTTTCTTTCTTTTTGACATTTTGTCACGCGGGCGAAGGCCCGAGAAGGGCCTATTGCCAAAATGTCATTCGGCATGCCCAGATATGATAACTTAGGTCCTGTTTTCATATAGTTATAATGTTCTTTTCCTGGCACGGCTTTTGCCTTTCCTTGACTATACTGCATCTGCGAAAGGAGAATTCACATGGTAGCTCTCTGGGTCGTCATTGGCTGCTTGTTCATGACCGGCATCGGAATCAGGTTCACCTACAAGGTTCTGGGGCTCACCGCCGTTGAGGCAACCGCAGTGTTCGTGCTCATCGTCATGCTCATCGGGGTCAACTCGGGTCCTGCCCGGCAGATCATATCCGGACTTTTCTAGGATAAAGAGCATGAAGAAATACGTACTGCCCCGCAGCCTGTTCAGAAGGATCACGAGAATCAGCGCTTACAGCTTCGTTCTCGTAATCATGACGTTCGTGGGGCTCTATGCCGGCGTGTACCTCGACCGGGTGACGAACATGGCCCCGAACTTCACCTTCATCGGTCTCATCGCAGGCATCATTCTCGGATTCAAGGGCTTTATCCAGGAAGCTATCATCGAAAGGAGAAAGGGATCATGACACTCGCATTCGCCCTGATCGGCATCGTGTTTTTCGCTGCCATCGCATACCGGTTCGCCACGAAGGTCCTCTCCCGGGAACCGGTCGCTGACAGGATACAGTAAGCTTCATCCGGATTTCCACAGCCGGTCTCCGGGGTCTTTCCCCGGGGCCCGGGCGCATCACCCTCTCCCCCTTCGGCATCACCCCGCTTTTTCCCGAACATGGCGGACGCACGGCCACCGGAACACCGCCCGACCCCTCCGCGCTGCCCGGGCGGGCGAAAACCCGTGCCCGGGTCCCCCCGACACAGGCACCCCCATCCCGCTCACCCGAGGAGGGAGCCCCGCACGGGGATAAATCATTTGACGGTGGCCCAGACTTTCCTATACGGAAAGAAAGAGGGAGTCGAGAGGAGGAACTCATGATCCTGCGCATAGACCACGTGTCCCTGGCCGTAAGGAACTATGAAAAGGCCTTCAGCTTCTTCACCACCCTTTTTGGCGCCGTGTCGGGTCCGCGCGCCGACGATCCCTCGATGAAATACCTCTGGCACATCACTTCCCTGGGCGACCTGAGCAGGTTCGAGCTCATCGCCCCCACGGGCGCGGGCAGCTTTCTCGACGGGTTCCTCGAGGACAGGGAGGGCGGGGTCCACCACGTGACCCTGCAGACCCCCGATATCCGCAAAGCGAAAATGACCCTCGAGGAAAAGGGCGTTCCTTTTTTCGGCTACCGGGAGTACGGCCCCCTCTGGAAGGAGCTCTTCATCCACCCGAAGGACGCCTTCGGCGTGCTCGTCCAGATCGCAGAGTTCGAGCCCGACGACTGGCTCGCGCCCGAGGTGAGGATGCCCCCGGGCAGGAAGTGGATCGTCTCGAAGTCGGGCGCCGGGGTGACCCTCGCCATGAAGCACCCGGGCGGCGGCAAAGTGGAGATTGAGCTCAGCAGGGACGAAGCGGCCGGGCTGATGGATGACCTGGGGCGGGCACTCTGAGCCGTGCCCGTGCCCGAATCGACCCTGCCCCCTGGAGCACCCCTTTCCCGACCGCTCAGGTGAGAATGCCATGGAAACCATGATCCACGTGGACAACACCCTGCGCGTGCTCGAGGCCGACCTCGAACCGGAGGCGGTCAAGCGCATCGAGGCCGACCTCACCCTTCCCAATCCCCGGTGGGAGCAGGTCGAACGGTACAAACGCTCCCGAAGGCGCAACTTCCAGCCGGAGATGCTGGAGTTTTTCGAAAGGCAGAGCGGCGTCCTCCTCCTGCCCCGGGGATACATCAACCGCCTGCTGAACCGGATCGAGCCGGCCCCCTATATGCTCGTGGACAGGACCCGCATGCTCGAACCGGCGCCCTTTCTGTTCCGGGGAACACTGCACCCCTATCAGGTGCAGGCGGTCAGGGACCTCGCCGCCCGCAGGTTCGGTGTGCTCGAGGCGCCGCCCGGTGCGGGAAAGACGGTGATAGCGCTGGCCGTCATTGCCCGGAGGGCCCAGCCGGCCCTCGTGATCGTGCACACCAAGGAGCTCATGTACCAGTGGCACAAGCGCTCGACCCAGTTCCTCGACCTGGACGAAGACGAGGTGGGCCTCATCGGCGATGGCCGCAAAAAGGTCGGGGACCGCCTCACCATCGCGATCATCAACTCCCTCTACAAGGTCATAGACGAGGTGAGGCCCGCCGTGGGCCACCTCGTCGTGGACGAATGCCATCACATCCCCTCGCGCACCTTCACCGACGTCGTGGGCAGACTCGACACGGCCTACATGCTGGGCCTCTCCGCCACACCCTACCGCCGGGACAAGCTCACCCGCATCATCTACTTCTACCTGGGGGACCGCCTCCACCGGATCCAGTCCCGGCAGCTCCAGGCCCTCGACAAGATCATGCGGGCGACGCTCAGGGTGCGGCACACGAGATGCGCCTACTACTTCGACTCCGACGAGTACCAGTCAATGATCTCGGCCCTCATCGCGGACAGCAAGCGCAACGCCCTCATCGCCGACGACGTGGTGGAGCGGGCGAACACGGGCAGGGGCGGGATCTCCCTGGTGATCTCCGACCGGGTGGCCCATTGCGAGGAGCTCTGCCGGATCATCTCGGGCAAGGGACGCCCCGTCTCCCTGCTGACCGGTGCCATGTCGACAGCCAGACGGGCCGAACTCATCGGGGAACTGAATTCGTCGAACGACCACATCCTCGTGGCCACCGCCCAGCTCATCGGCGAAGGGTTCGACCTCCGGCAGCTCGACTCCATCTTTCTGGCCACGCCCATCAGGTTCACGGGCCGGGTGAAGCAGTACATCGGCCGCATCCTAAGGATCTCCGAAGGCAAGGAGGAAGCGGTGATCTACGACTACGTGGACGAGAACGGCATGCTCAAGAACTCCTTCCACTCGCGGCTCGTGGCCTACGAAGACCTCGGCGTGCGCATCGTTGCCGGCGGGGACTGATCCCGCCTGCGCCTCGTGCCAGACTGTCAACCCTGACGGGCCGACCCCCCGGCCGGATTGCCAGATTGGCAGAGCCGGGGCGAGACGGCCCGGGCCGTTTGACAACTTGTCATCCCTCTCCACCGGGCAGTTTTATTATTATGTTTAATATCATTATGTTGAGCATCTTTCCTCATTGGCACGGCCCTTGATACATACTGTCCGGAACGTAAATAAAGAACAAGGAGGATGGGACGATGTTGACCGTATGGATCGTGATAGGCTGCCTGTTCATGACAGGGATCGGTCTCAGGTTCACGTACAGGGTTCTGGGCCTCACCCCCGCCGAGGCGACCGCCGTGTTCGTCCTCATGGTCCTCCTCGTGGGTGTCAACACCGCTCCGGCCCGGGAGCTTCTCATGCGGCTCTTTTACTGAAAACCCCGCGGAACAGGGGAGAAGGGAGGCGACGCCATGAAAAAGACGAGAAAGGAAAAAATCCCCCGGGCCCTGGCAAACCGGCTTTCCCGGATCAGCGCCTACAGCCTGGTGCTCGTGATCATGACCTTTCTGGGCCTCTACCTGGGGCTCTGGCTCGACAAGGTCACCGGGATGGCCCCGAACTTCACCCTCCTCTTCCTCATCTCGGGCATCGCTGTCGGATTCAAGGGCTTCATCCAGGAAGTGATCATCGAAAGGAGGGGCAGGCCATGACGCTGTTCTTCATCGCCCTCGGCTCCGCGGCGTTCGCGGGCATCACGGCACGCTTCGCTTCCCGCCTCTCCCGCAGGTACGCCCGGCCTTTTGCCGTTCGATGAATACAATCATCCCGCACGGCCTCGGAATGACTGCTTGAAAACAGCCCCGGGACACGCCCTTCGCAGAGTGCTCTTCCCCGTGCGCTCCGCTTCCCCCGCAAGCCTTCCGGATGAAAGATCTGTTTTTTGTGGGATTGCAGGTCTTCTTTTATTATAATGAGTTCCAGGAGGTGTTTCATGACCGGTCTCGATGCGGAGAGCTTTTTTGAAGGGATACATCAGGTCGACGTGTGGGCGGCGGGCCGAAAGGTCAAGCTCCCCCTCTTCTATCGCGACGCACGGGCATATGGGGCCGTGTTCCCGGCAAACATCTTCGAGCTGAAGAAACTCCTCCCGGACCCCCGGTTTTCCCCCGCCCAGATCTTCCCGGGCGTGGGTGCCATAGCCATTGCCTGCTTCGAGTATCACGAGACGGACATCGGTCCCTACAGCGAGATCGCCTTCTCCATCGCGCTGAACA
>JAKLDU010000083.1 GCA_022703355.1 Deltaproteobacteria bacterium
CCGACCGGTGGTCCCGCAGGAACAGGGCCAGCGCCAGCGCATTGGCGGACTGGCGCTCCACCCTCAGGGCGAGGGTCTTGATGCTGCGCTCCAGGAGGTAGCAGGCGAAGCTGTCGAGGCTGCCCCCGAGGTGCCTCGCCAGGGAGAGGATGCGGCCGGCCTTTTCCTGCGAAGACAGGGCCAGGCCGCCGCAGAGGTCGCCGTGCCCGCCCAGGTATTTGGTGGCGCTGTGCACCACGACGTCCATGCCCAGCGCCAGGGGGTTCTGGTTTACGGGCGAGGCGAAGGTGCCGTCCATGATCGTCGTGATCCCCCGTTCCCGGGCGAACCGGGCGACCTTCGCGATATCGATCACGCTCAGGAGGGGGTTCGTGGGCGACTCCACCACCACGACCCGGGTCCTGCCGTTCACCGCGCCGATCACCGCGTCCGCATCCGTGGCGGCGAAGGAGAAGCCTATGCCCAGCTTGCCGAGATCGTCCGTGGCGAAGGAGTGGGTGCCCCCGTAGAGCTCGTCCATGAGCACCACGTGGTCCCCGGCGCCGGCGAAGGCCAGGATGGAGGTGCTCATGGCGGCCATGCCCGAGGAGAACAGCACGCCGGCCTGGGCGCCCTCCAGCCGGCACACCTTGGCCACCACGGCCTCCTGGTTGGGCGTGTTGAAATAGCGTGGGTACGGGGTCTCCCCGCGGTCCAGGTACTCGCAGGCCGACGAGGTGAAGATGGGCGTGTTGACGCCCCTCACGGCCTTGTCACGGTAGGTGCCTCCATGGACGCACGCGGTCTCCTTCTTCATGGTTCGCCCCCTCTTCTCAGGATGATTCCTTGTAGCCCCGGCCGGGAAAATATTCAACAGGATGCTCCGGCCCTCCGGCCGGCTGGAAAACCGCTGCCGGGGAACGCCTGCGCATGCAGGTCATGCCGTAAAGGTTGCCGATATGTTTACCGATAATCCCATCAACGACACACGCCATGAAACTTTGACCGCAGCGCGAAAGGAAATGCACCCATGAAGGAGCAGACAAAGGTTTTATTCCTCCGGCCGTTCATGTTCCAGGAGACCGTCTCGGCAGCCATCCTCATCCCCCTCATCTACTTCCTCTTCATGTACGCGGCACCCGGTTTCGCGGACTACCTCCTCGAAGCGGCCTTTCTGGCCTCGACCACCGGCGCCCTGGGATTCCTGCTGGGCATGTTCGTCAAGCACCACTACGTGAAGCCCGCCATCGAGTCCCTGGAGAACCCCTCGCCGAGGCCCGAAGAGGTGCTCGAGGCCGCGCGGTCCGCATCGAGGCTCCCCCTGGCGGAGGCCGCCGTCGTGTTCCTCCGGTGGTCGGTGATCGCCATCATCGTCTGCGTGGTCCCGTTCTTCATGCGCGGCCACATCGACAGGAACGCAGCGCTCTTCGGCGTGAATGCCCTGTGCATGACCGCGCTGTCCGTGGCGCCCTTCTTCTACCTCGCGTCGGAGAACAGCCTCATGCCCTTCTACACGAGGAGCGACCTGCGGGGCATCCTCGACCGGGCGGCAGGCCCGGGCATGCTCGCCCTGCGCTTCAACCTGAAGCTGCTCCTCACCCTTCTCTTCACCATCGTCCCGCCCGTGGGCAACCTGCTGGGCCTCATCTACCTGTCCATCCACTCCGGCCTCGAGCTCGAGGGCATCCAGCTGGCCTTCCTCCTCATCGTCGTGCAGACCGCGGTCATGATGGTCATCAACGCCTGGCTGCTCATGAAGAGCTTCACGCTGTCCGTGGGCAAGATGTCCTCCATGCTCCAGGACATGGCCAGGGGCCAGGGCGACCTCACCGGGAGGCTCGAGGTGACGGGCATGGGCGAGGTGGGCGAGCTGGCCTTCTGGTTCAACACCTTCATGGACGACATCGAGCAGATCGTCTCCCACGTCCGGGAGTCCTCCCTGGAGCTCCACAACTCCATCGAGGACGTGAGCGCCGGCTCCCGGGATCTCTCCCAGGCGACCCAGGAGCAGGCCGCGTCGGTGGAGGAGGTCTCCGCCTCCATCGAGGAGCTCACCGGTTCGGTGCGGCACAACGCGGACCTCATCCGCGAGGGTCAGGAGGCGTCGAACGCCATCACCGGGCTTATCACCCGGAGCAAGGAGGTCTTCGGCGAGCTCATGAAGGCCACAAGCGAGATCTCGAAGGACTCCCTGAAGATCGGGGACATCGTGTCCACCGTGAATGAAGTGGCCTTCCACACGAACCTCCTGGCCCTGAACGCCTCCGTCGAGGCCGCCCGGGCGGGGGAGCACGGCAAGGGCTTCGCCGTGGTGGCGGGCGAGGTGAGGTCGCTGGCGCAGCGCTCCGCGGCAGCGGCCCGGGAGATCAGGGCCCTGATCGAGGGCACCGTGAGCAAGGTCGTGCTGGGCGACGAGGCCATGAAGAAGACCTCGGGATCCCTCGAGGACCTCATGGGCCGCATGGAGTCGTTCTTCCAGATGATGGAGGTGATCAGCACCTCGAGCCTCGAGCAGACGCAGAACATCGGCGAGCTGGGCAGGGCCATCTCCCAGATCGACGGGTCCACCCAGAACAACGCCTCCACCGTCGAGGAGCTGGCGGGCACCCTGGAGAATTTGCGCACCGTGGCCACGGTTCTGGCCGGGGACGTGCAGAAGTTCAGGACATCGAACGACCTCTGAGGTCAGGACCGAACGGGAGGCCGGCCCTCATCCCCGGGAGCCCGGGCGTCCCGCAGTGCCCGGGCCCGCCCCTTGACCTCGAGGGGCTCGAGCTCCGGCGGCGCCTCAGGAAAGCGCTATGGCATCCGCGAGGATCTTTTCCGCCTCGGAGAGGGTGGTCTTGAGGAAGGCCGCGCGCCCGGGCTGCTTGGCCGCCTTCATGTCCATGACCTGCGTGATTCCCAGGAGCATGCCCCAGATGATGTCCGAGAGGGCGTAGGGGTCCTTGTTCCGGATGAGCCCCCGGGCGGCTGCGGACCGGAGGACCTGCCGGGCGAGCTCGAAGTCGCGCCTGCCCCTCTCGCTGATGACCGCGCGGGTGCTCTCGGAGAGTTCGCCGATGAGGTCGGCGTGCTGGAAAAAGGTGTTGGCCACCCGCAGGGAGTCCGGGGCGGCCTCATAGCTCCGGGTGAACGCCCGGAAGATGTCTTTCACGAACGCCCTGCCCCTTTTGTAGCCCTTGCCTTCGAGCCTGGCCGCGATGGCCTCGAAGGACCTGCCGAACTCCTCCAGGAAAGGCAGCATGAGCGCCGAGTAGAGCTCGTCCTTGGTCCGGAAGTACTGGTAGATGGTGGGCTTGCTGATCTCCGCCTCGAAGGCGATCTCGTCCATGGTCGTCTTCTGGTAGCCCTTGGAGAAGAACACCTTCTTCGCGGCGGAGAGGATGCCTTCGATGCGCTGGTCCTTTTCCCGCTTCTTCCTGTTCTGTATGGCTTCCCGATGCTTGTGCATGAGCCTCACCTGTGGCCGGAAACACCGTTCGCAAACGGCGAGTCAACTTTCCTACCGGGAGTAAGCTATACACCACCCCGGTCCTCCCTTGTCAAGGGGAATGAGGGCTCTTTCGGCAGAGGCACGGCCCGCGGCGGGCGCCCGTCCCTCCCGGGGCGCCCGTGCATCCCTGCTCATTTGCCTTGACTTTCTCATGACTCGCAGTTAATTATCTACTCTTGGTTAAGTGAATAACCGGGAGTTTCTTTCGACTCCTTTTGTGATGCCCGCGCGGGCGACACCTGCCGGCTGGCCCTGAAAATAGGCCCGCTGTCGCCGCGCCCGCCGGGAAAGGGGGTTCCATGGATTTCAGCCTTACCCGGGAACAGGAGATGTTCAGGGACACCGTGTTCCGCTACGCCAGAAACGAGGTCTCCCCCCTGTGCGAGGAGGCCGACCTCAAGGGCGAGTTCTCCTTCGATATCTGGAGGAAGCTCGGCGAGTTCGGCATCCTCGGCCTGCCGCTGCCCGAGAGCCTGGGGGGTTCCGGGGCGGACATCCTCACCTGCTGCCTCGCCGGCGAGGCCCTGGGCCACGGCGGGGTCGACGGCGGAAGCGTGCTCGCCTGGGGTGCCCACACCTACCTCTGCGCGCACAACATCCTCGACTTCGGCACAGAGGAGCAGAAGCGAAAGTACGTCCCGAAGCTCGCCACAGGCGAGTGGATCGGGTGCATGGGGCTCACCGAGCCCGGGAGCGGCTCGGACGCGGCGTCCCTGAGGACCACGGCGGTGAAGAAGGGAGGGGGCTACGTGCTCAACGGCTCCAAGACCTTCATCACCAACGCGCCGGTCTCCGACGTGTTCGTGGTGTTCGCCAACGTGGACCACTCCCGCAGGCACGAGGGCATCACCGCCTTTATCATCGAGAAGGGCGCGCCCGGGCTCTCCACCGGCAAACCCTTCCACAAGCTCGGGTGCAGGAGCTCCGCCACCTCCGAGGTCTTCCTCGAAGACTGCGAGGTGCCCGGGGAGAACGTGCTGGGCGGCGAGGGGAAAGGCTGGTTCATCGCTTTGAACGGCGTGGAGTGGGACCGCTGCACCCTGCTCTCGCCCCTGCTGGGCGCGGCGCTCTGCAACCTCGACCTCTGCGCCCGCTACGCCAACGAGCGCGAGCAGTTCGGCCGGCCCATCCGGGCCTTCCAGGCCGTGCAGCACCGGATCGCCGACATCAAGATCTTTATCGAGGCCTGCCGGCTCGCGGTCTACCGGGTGGCTTCGGCCAAGGACAGGGGCCAGATGCTCAACCCCCTCTCCGCGGCGGTGAGCAAGGTCTACGCGGGCGACCGGGGCTTCGAGATGGCCAGCGAGGCCGTGCAGATCTTCGGGGGCTACGGGTTCATGCACGAGTACCCGGTGGAAAGAAACTTCCGCGATGCGAAGCTCGCGGCCATCGGCGGCGGCACGTCGGATATCATGCGCATGATCGTTTCCCGGATCATGCTGATGTAGGAGGAGGGTGCTCCATGGATTTCCAGTTTTCTCCGGAAGAAACGAAGCTCCAGCAGGACGCTGCCGCTTTCTGCCTCAGGGAGATCGCGCCCGGGACGCAGGTGCTCGACGGGTGTCTGCCCGAGGCGGCCTGCGCCCTGGTGAGGGAGAACCTCAAGGCCCTCGGGGCCGAAGGCCTCCTGGACACGGGGCGTGCGGGGTCCGGCCCCGACATGGTGAGGCACTACATCGCGGGCGAGGAGATCGCGAAAGCCTGCCCGGCCACCTTCCTGAGCGCCCGGGCGAGCGTATTCCTGTGCGCGGGGGCGATCGATCTCTTCGGGACCGAAGAACAGAAGGCCCGCTACCTCCCCTCCCTCCTCAAGGGGGAGACGGTGGGCGCGCTTGCCTACTCCGAGGACCAGGCAGGCACCGACCTGGGGGGCATCAAAACCAGGGCGGTCAAGGTGGGCGACACCTGGCTGGTCAGCGGCACGAAGAACCTGGTGGTGAACGCCCCCATCGCCGACGTGCTCCTCGTGCTGGCCTTGTGCGGTGAGGGGCCTGAAAACGGCGCCATGGGCCTCTTCATCGTGGAGAAGCACGCAGAGGGCCTCTCCATCGGCAAAGGCGCCGAGACGCTGGGGCTCCGCGGCCTGCCCATGGCGCCCCTGGTCATGGACGGCTGCGTGACACAAGGCCTCCTGGGCGATGCCGGAGGCAGGGGCTTCTCCCAGGCGGAAACCCTGCTCTCCCTGGGCACGGTGGGGATAACGGCCCTGTGCGTGGGCATCGGCACCGCGTGCATGGAGCTCGCCACGGGCCACGCCAGGAGCAGGACCGCCTTCGGCAAACGCATCGGCCTGTTCCAGGACGTGGGATTCAAGCTCGCGGACATGTTCGCCTACAACGACCTGGGCCGGATGCTGGGCCTGCGCGCCGCCTGGGGCATGAACCAGGGCGAGCCCGAAGCCCCCGTCATGGGCGCAAGCGCCAAGCTCTTCGCCAGCGAGGGAGCGATGAAGATCGTCAACTGGGGCATGCAGATCTTTGCAGGCCACGGCTACCTCTCGGGCTCGGGCATCGAGAAGCTTTTCCGGGACGCGAAGTTCGGGGAGATCTGCGAGGGCACCTCCGAGATGCAGCGCTCCCTCATCGCGGCCGCCGAGCTCGACCGGTGGGTGCGGGCATGATCGGATACGAAAGGTGACAGTCTGATGGACGTCATGGAAACGAGGATAGACAGAAGCTCGGACGAGTACAGGAAGAACTACGAGGCAATGGAGGCGCTCGTGGCCGGCCTGAAGGCCGAGCTGAAAAAGGCGCGTGAGGACCGGCCCCAGAAGGCCCGCGACCGGCTTGCAGCCCAGGGCAAGATGCCCGTGAGGAAAAAGCTCGAGCTCCTCCTTGACCGCAACACGCCCTTCCTGGAGATCGCGCCGCTGGCCGCCCGGGGCATGTATGACGGCAAGGTGCACGCCGCGGGCCTGGTGGCGGGCATCGGCATCGTGGAGGGCCGCGAGGTGCTCGTGGTGGCGAGCGACGCCATGATCAAGGGCGGCGCGGTCTACCCCATGGGCGTGAAGAAGAACCTGCGCTGCCAGGCCATCTGCATGGAGAACCGGCTCCCCATGATCAACCTCCTCGACTCCGCCGGCGCCTATCTCCCGCTCCAGTCGGAGATCTTCCCGGACATCGACGACGGGGGGAGGATCTTCTACAACCAGGCGGTCATGTCCAAGATGGGCATCCCCCAGATCACCGCCGTCATGGGCCTGTGCACGGCGGGCGGCGCCTATGTCCCGGCCATGTCCGACGAGGTGGTGCACGTGAAAGGCACGGGGGCCATCTTCCTGGGCGGGCCGCCCCTCGTGCTGGCGGCCACGGGCGAGGAGGTCACGGCAGACCAGCTGGGCGGGGCCGAGGTGCACTGCAGGGAGTCGGGGGTGTCCGACTACTTTGCCGACGACGACGCACACGCCGTGTCCATCGTGCGCAGCATCGTCGGCGCGCTTCCCCTGCACGGCAAGACCCGGCTTTCCCTGCGCGACCCCAAGCCCCCGGCCTACGACCCCCGGGAGATCTACGGCATCGTGAGCCGGGACCTCAAGGTGGCCTACGACTGCCGGGAGATCATCGCCCGCATGGTGGACGGCAGCGAGTTCCTGGAGTTCAAGGAGCTCTACGGCCCCACCCTCGTGTGCGGGTTCGCCTCCATCCACGGCTATCCCGTGGGCATCCTGGGCAACAACGGCGTGCTCTTCTCGGACAGCGCGCTGAAGGCCACGCAGTTCATCCAGCTCTGCGACAAGCGGAAGATCCCGCTGCTGTTCCTCCAGAACATCAACGGCTACATCATCGGCCGCCAGTACGAGAAGCTGGGCATCACCAAGGACGGCCAGAAGATGGTGAATGCGGTCTCCACGTGCTCCGTGCCCAAGTTCACGGTCATCGTGGGCGCCTCCTTCGGCGCGGGCAACTACGGCATGTGCGGCCGCGCCTACGGCCCCCGCTTCCTGTGGATGTGGCCGAACGCCCAGATCGGGGTCATGGGGGGCGAGCAGGCGGCGGGCGTGCTCGTCACCCTGAAGAACGACCAGAACGCCAAGGCGGGCCTGCCGCCGCTCACGAAGGAGGAGGAGGACCTCATCCGGGTGCCCATCGTGGAGGCGGCGAAGAAGGAGGGCGACGCCTGGCACAGCACGGCGAACCTCTGGGACGACGGCATCCTCGACCCGGCGGACACGAGGGACGTGCTCGGGCTCGCCATCTCGGCGTCGCTCAACGCCCCCATCCGCGACGACGTCGAAGGCTTCGGCATATTCAGGATGTAGGAGGGGAGATGTTCAGGAAGATACTCATCGCGAACCGCGGCGAGATCGCGGTGCGGATCATCGCCACCGCCCGGGAGATGGGCATCGGCACCGTTGCCGTGTACTCCGATGCCGACCGGGAGGCCCTGCACGTCCTCGAGGCTGACCAGGCCGTGCACCTGGGCCCCTCCGACCCCTCCGAAAGCTACCTCCACATGGACCGGATCATCGCCGCGGCGAAAGAGACCGGCGCTCAGGCCATCCACCCGGGATACGGGTTCCTGGCGGAAAACGCCCCCTTCGCCGGGCGCTGCGCGAGCGAGGGCATCGCGTTCATCGGCCCTCCCGCGGGGGCCATCCGCGCCCTGGGCGACAAGACGAAAGCCCGGCGCATCATGGAGAAGAGCGGCGTGCCGGTCATTCCGGGCATGATGGCGCCCTCCGGCGACCCGGGCGTTCTCGCGGGCGAGGCCGGAAAGCTGGGCTTCCCGGTGCTCGTCAAGGCCGCGGCGGGCGGGGGCGGCAAGGGCATGCGCGTGGTGAGGTCGGCCGGGGAGCTCGCCGAAGCCTGCCTGTCCGCTTCCCGGGAGGCGAAGGGCGCCTTCGGCAGCGGCGACATCTACCTGGAGAAATACCTCGAGAGGCCCCGCCACGTGGAGTTCCAGGTCCTGGCGGACAGCCGCGGCAAGACTCTTCACCTCTTCGAGCGCGAGTGCTCCATCCAGCGCAGGCACCAGAAGATCGTCGAGGAGACCCCGTCGACGGCCCTCACCCCCGAGCTGAGGGAGCAGATGGGCCGGGCGGCGGTGGCAGCGGCAAAGGCCTCGGGGTACGTGAACGCGGGCACGGTGGAGTTCCTCCTCGACGCCGACGGCTCCTTCTACTTCCTCGAGGTGAACACCCGCCTCCAGGTGGAGCACCCGATCACGGAGATGGTCACCGGCATCGACCTGGTGCGCCTGCAGATCGAGATCGCCGCCGGGGCGGGGCTCCCCTTTTCCCAGGACGACATCCGGGCCGAAGGCCACGCCATCGAGTGCCGCATCTACGCCGAGGATCCGCTGAGCGGCTTTCTGCCCTCGCCGGGAAGGATCGTCCACGTGCACGAGCCCACGGGCCCCGGGGTCAGGAACGACTCGGGCATCTACCCCGGCTTCACCGTGCCCGTGGAGTACGACCCCATCCTCTCGAAGCTCATCACCCACGCCTCCACGAGGGGGGCGTGCATAAGCCGGATGCTCAGGGCGCTGCGCGACTACGCGATCCTGGGGGTGCTCACCCCCATCCCGTTCCTGGCGGACATCCTCGCAAGCGAACCCTTCGCCCGGGGCGAAACGCACACCGACTTCATCGAGAAGCACTTCACGCCGTGGAACCCGGTGCTCCACGGCCTCGACCGGGCGGTCCTGGCCTACGTGATCGGAGACGCCAGGGGGCGAAGGAGAGCGGAGACGGCCTCGACCGGAAAAGCCGCGGAGTATTCCCCCTGGCAGGCCCTGGGGAATTTCAGGCCGTAAGGCCCTGGCGGCAAACGGACGCCCGTTCCTCTCTCCCCGGGAGGAAAGGGAGGTCGAGTTCGCGGAAAGGGCGGGAAAAGTCCTCGCGCTCATCCCCCTCACCCTCC
>JAKLDU010000084.1 GCA_022703355.1 Deltaproteobacteria bacterium
CTTCCATCCGGCACTTCTGGAAAAAGGGCACCAGGCTGTTTTCTGCCGAAAGGTAGAAGAAAGGCATGACGAGCAGGCCGATCATGACCAGAGAGCTGATGCCCACCATGAACTCGCTGGTGTTTATGTATCCCTTGAAATAGATGGGCACGATGGCGATGAGACTGCCCGAAAGGGCGAACCGCAGGAAGATCGTGACAGCCTCGGCCATGGGAAGGATGGCCGCGGTGCCCACGGCATGGCGCAGCTCGCCGGTGTCCGGCGAATCCTCCTCCATGACCTTGAGCGCCGGCCGAAGCAGGAAGAACTTGAGGGCAAGCCCCAGGACGAGCCCTACCTGGACCGCGGCGAATGCACCCATGACCACGTCCAGGATATTGTCCCGCACACCCTGCGAGAACTTCAAGAAGATTGCCACCAGCATGGGGACGACGACCAAGGCGACGACCGATTCCTGAAACAGCATTGGCCTGAGAAACAGGACCTTCGTACTCCCTTTCATTCGGTGAACTCCCTGCTCAAGAGATTGGAATTCAGACCCCTGAATTCGACTGCAATCGTCTTCGGAATATCGAAATGCAAACTTTATTAGATTTTAATCTGCAACCAGAACGCTTCGCGCCCGGAGACTTCCGGAGCGATGGGGGGATTGGCGGACGCTCGAGGGTCGGGTCGACTCGGGGCGCGAGGGTTTCGTCGCTGATGGTGGCATGGCAGGGGGGATTGGCGGACGCTCGAGGGTCGGGTCGGCCCGGGGCGCGAGGGTTTCGTCACGGATGGAGGCGTGGCAGGGGGAACTGACGGTCGCTTCAGGCCGGGTCGGGGGGTCAGGGCTCCTGCCCGTTCCCGGCATCTTCCTCCGGGTATGCGTACAGCCTGCGGCGGATGGTGTTCCGGTGTTCGGCAGCCGAGGCGCACACCATCTGATCTCCTTCGGTCACGACCTCGGCCAGGGCGACGCCGACCTCCGCCTCCCCCGACAGGACGACCGTCGCCCCGGCCCGGCGAAGAGCGGCGGCATCGCGGAGATGGCTGCACCGCACGATGATCTTGAGGTCGGGATTGTGGAGACGCGCGTGCCTGATAATCTCTGCGGCGTCGTCGATGTCGGCGCTCACGATGAGGCTGCCGGCGGACGCGATCCCCGCATCCTCGAGGGTCCCCTGCCTCAGGGCATCCCCGTAAATCGCACGGTGGCCTTGCGTGCGAAGGAAGCGCACCGTCTCGAGATTCAGGTCTATCACCGTGATCTCCGCTCCCCGTTCCAGGAGGAGCTGGTGCACGATCCTGGCCACCGGGCCATAGCCGACGAGGATGCACCGGGCCGGATCGACATCGTCCCGGCTGTTGGGGACAGCCCGCCTTCCGCCTGCTTTCCGGGCCGAGGGCAGGCGGCGCGCCCAGCGGTATATGTAGGGGTTCAGCGCTATGGAAATGATGGAGGCCGCCACCAGCGCGTTCCAGCCGCTGTCGTCCAGGAGACCGAGGCCGAGGGCGACGGTGCCGAGGATGAAGCTGAACTCTCCCACCTGGGAAAAGGCCGCGCCGATGGGGATCGCCGTCCCCATGGGCTGCCCGAGGGCACGGACGGTGAGCGTGGCGGCCAGCGGCTTGACCACGATCACCACGAACAGGACCGCGGCGATGGTCAGGGGGACGCGCACGAGGCTCATGGGGTCGAACAGCATGCCCACGGCGACGAAGAAAAGCACCGCGAAGGCGTCGCGCATGGGGAGGGCATCGTTGGCCGCCCGCGCGGCGAACTCGGACCGGCCGACGGCGAGACCCGCGAGAAAAGCGCCCAGGGCCATGGAGACCCCGAAGGCCTTCGCCGCACCGACGGCGATGCCCACGGCCAAAACGAGCACCGCGAGGGTGAACAGCTCCCGCGAGCGGGTTTCCGCGATGCGCTCCAGGGCCCGGGGAATCACCCATTTGCCCAGGATGGCGATGATGACCACGAGGGTGACGATCTCGAACCCGGCCTCTCCCAGAACCGCCCCGATGCTCTGTTTTCCTGCACCGGCAGGGGAAAACACCAGGGGCAGGACGAGCAGGAGGGCCACGGTCATGATGTCCTCCACCACGGTCCAGCCGATGGCGATGTACCCGATCTTTGCATGGAGGTCGCGCCACTCCGCCAGCACCAGGGACATCACCACGGTGCTGGCCACCGAGATGGCCATCCCCAAGATGAATCCCGCCGTCCAGCTCCAGCCCATGAGGTGCAGCAGCACCGCGAGGGCGGTGGTGGACAGTGCGCTCTGGATGAGCGCCCCGGGAACGGCAACGCGCCAGACGGTGATGAGCTCCCTGAGGTGGAACCGCAGCCCGATACCGAACATGAGGAGAATGACGCCGATCTCCGCGAACTGCTCGGCGATGTCGTGGTTGACGACGACACCGGGGGTGAAGGGGCCTATCGCCACGCCCGCAAGGAGATAGCCGATAATGGGGGACAGCTTGAGCCGGTGCGTGACATAGCCCAGGACCAGGGCGCCTGCCAGTCCGACGGCAAAGGTGACGAGAATGCTCAGCTCATCCACGATCGGCTCCGGCGGGAGCAGCCGCTGTGCCCTGCCTTTCGGCAAAAGCTCCCCGGACAGGCCCGCACCTGCGGAAACGGAAAGAGGCTAGCTCCCGGCAGGGGTGCAAAGCAGGCTCCCCGTGAAATCTCCCCCGTTTTCTCCTCATGGAGTACCCCCTGTTTCCCGCCGCATGAATCTGCCCGCTCCGCGGCGCCCGTTCACGCCCCGAAGGGGCAGACCGTACTTATACCACAGGAAACCCGTGGCATGCACTTCTTGTTTCTTTTCCCTTTTCGGAATAGGATGTGCTTCCAGGATGGAAAATGTCTTTCTTACCAACCTCATAACCGTCTTCGCCCTGTGCTGTGCCGTGCTCCTGCTCTTCCTGCGCCTGCGGGTCCCCTCCATCATCGGATTTCTCCTCACGGGCATCCTGGCAGGCCCGTCCGGCCTCCAGCTCATCCACTCGGGCCAGCAGGTCCAGCTTCTTTCGGACTTCGGCGTGGTCCTCCTGCTCTTCACCATCGGCATCGAGTTCTCCCTCAAGGGGCTCATGCAGATCCGGAAGTACGTGTTCCTGGGCGGGACGCTCCAGATGGCCTTCACCTCGGTGCTGGGCTTCGCCGTCGGGGACATGCTGGGGCTCGGGCTCACCGAGGCGGTCCTGCTGGCCCTCATCGTGTCGCTGAGCTCCACGGCCATCGTGCTCAAGATCCTGGACGAGCGGGCCGAGACCACCTCGCCCCAGGGCAGGAACACCCTGGCCATCCTCATCTTCCAGGACATCTCCGCCCTGGCCATCATGCTGCTCATCCCGTTTCTGGCCGGGTCCTCGTCCGGGGTGCGCGAGGCCCCGTTCATGCTCCTTTTCAAGGGGGCCGGGCTCATCGCGCTCTTCATCCTGGGCTACCGGTGGATCGTGCCCCAGCTCCTGAAGCTGGTGGCCCGGACGCGCAGCCGGGAGCTCTTCCTCATGACCATCATCCTCATCTGCCTGGGGGTGGCCTGGCTCACGTACTCCCTGGGCCTTTCGCTCGCCCTGGGCGCATTCCTGGCCGGGCTCATCATCTCCGAGTCCGAGTTCAGCCACGACGCCCTGGGCAGGATCCTGCCCTTTCGGGACGTGTTCGTGAGCGTGTTCTTCATCTCCGTGGGCATGCTCCTGGACATGACGTTCCTCATGGAGAACCTGGGGATAATCCTGCTGGCTGCTTCGGGCATCGTCGTGCTGAAGTTCTTCACCGGGGCCGTGTCCGTGTTCGGGCTGGGCTTCCCCCTGCGCATCTCCGTGATGGTGGGCCTCGCCCTGGCCCAGGTGGGTGAGTTCTCCTTCATCCTGAGCCAGACGGCCTTCGACTACGGCATCCTGAGCCCCTCCCACTACCAGCTCTTCCTGGCAACCTGCCTGGTGACCATGGCAGCCACGCCCTTTCTCATGGGGATCTCGCCGAAGGTGGCGGACCTGTTCGTGAAGCTCAGGCTCCCGGAGCGCTTCAACCACGCCATGATGCCCGCGGGTTTCGTGGCCGGCTCCGACGACGGGGTCTTCCTGGACGACCACCTCATCATCATCGGCTACGGCATAAACGGCAGGAACGTTTCCAAGGCGGCCCGCATGGCGGGCATCCCCTACGTGATCCTCGAGGTCAACCCGGACACGGTGCACACCGAGCGCAAGGCGGGCGAGCCCATCTTCTACGGGGACGCCACCCAGGAGGCCGTGCTCACGCACATGGGCATCGCCCGGGCGCGGGTGCTGGTCATCGCCATCCCGGACGTCGCGGCCACGCGGATGATCACCTCCACCGCCCGGAACCTGAGCCCCAAGCTGCACATCATCGCCCGCACCCGGTTCGTCTCCGAGGTGAAGCCCCTCTACGAACTCGGGGCCGACGAGGTCATCCCGGAAGAGTACGAGACCTCCATCGAGATCTTTTCCCGGGCCCTGTCCGAATACCTCATCCCCCGGGACGACATCGAACGCATGATCGGTGAGCTGCGCTCCGGCGGGTACGAGATGCTGCGCTCCCTCTCGGGAGACGCCACGTCCTCCTCGCTGGCCGGCCTGCGCATACCCGACTTCAAGATCACCACCCTCACGGTGAAGCCGGGCAGCAGGGCCGCGGGCAGGACGCTCACCGAACTGGAGCTGCGGAAGCGCTGCCGGGTGAGCATCCTGGCTATCCGGAGGGGGGACAAGACCATACTCAACCCCGGCGGCGACGACATGCTCGTCCAGGGCGACGACATCATCGTCACCGGGCAGGCCGACTGCATCCTCGACATCATCCACCTGCTCCGGCCCGAAACGGACGAGGCCCCCTTCTGAGCCTTCACTTTCTGTGTCTTTCCTGCAACATCGGCCGAGAACCCCGGCAATCTCCGACCCCTCTGTGCTCTACCCGGCTCCCCGGCCTGCCATGCCTCAGCGCAGGCGTTCCTGCGCCGCTGACCACGCAGTGGTACGTTAATTGCTATACTGAGACTGAGGCGTATGATGACGATGCAATCGGGAGAGGGAATGGATCGGGAGGGAGGAGACATGCTGAACAAAAAGATCGCGATCGTTTTGCTGGCAGCTTCCCTGATCACCCTGGCGTGGGCGCAGGCAATCCATGCCCTCACGGAAGGAACCGCCCCCGCCCTGTCCGCCCCGTTCCCGACGGACCCCGATTTCAAGCCCCGTCTGGGGACCTACTACTACGGCTTCGAGTTCAACAGCATGAACATCGGCTCCGCCTCCATCTCCATCGGGAAGGAAGGCGAGCTGTACCGGATGCACGTGAATGCCCGGACCAACAGCAAGATCGACTATGTCTACAAGATCAGGTACCGGGGAAACAACCTGACGGACATGGACCCCCTCTCGCCCAAGGTGACGCAGATCTCCCAGACGGTGAAGACCAAGGAAAAAGACGTCGTCATCAGGTTTTCGGGCGACGGGAGCATCCAGACCACCGAGAAGGAGTCCGAGCCCGGTGAGCCCGACGACAGCGACCTGCGCAGGATCCATCCCGACCGGTACACGGTGGACCCCTTCTCCGCGACCTACCTGGCCCGGGGCTACGACTGGAAGGTGGGTTCCGAGGAGGTCTTCGACGTGTACACCGGCAAGAAGAGGTACGAGCTGCGCCTGAAATGCACGGAGAAGACCCTGGTCGACATGGGGGGCTACCGCCGAGCCGCCTGGGTCATCGTGCCCGTGGCGCGCAACTTGGACCCGGCCAAAAAACCCCAGGTCCAGAAGAAGCCCGCCGACGTGAGGATCTACCTGTCCGCCGACGACTTCAAGGACGTGCTCCGCATCGAGGCGAGCCACTCCATCGGCACCTTCCTGGTGCGCCTGGACCGGTTCGAACCCGAAGAAACTCTGGCAAGACCCTGAATATTTTCCATTCCCCTCTTGACATAGTTCAGAATTTTTCCTATTGATTATTGGCACTCGTCATCAGCGAGTGCTAACAACACTATTTCTCAGGGGGTATGTGATGAAAATAAGGCCACTACAGGACAGGATAATCGTGCAGCGCATCGAGGAGGAAGAAAAGACCGCCGGCGGGATCATCATCCCCGACACCGCTAAGGAAAAGCCCCAGATCGGCAAGGTCATCGCCGCGGGCAACGGCAGAAAGACGGAAGACGGCAAGCTCGTGCCCATGGACGTGAAGAAGGGCGACAAGGTGCTGTTCTCCAAGTACGCGGGGTCCGAGGTCAAGCTCGACGGCGAGGAGTACCTCATCATGAAGGAAGACGACATCCTGGGAATCGTGGAAAAGTAAGGGAGGAATGAGATGAGTGCGAAAACGATCATATACAGCGGAGAAGCCAGGGAAAAGATGCTCGCGGGCGTGAACAAGCTCGCCAACGCCGTGAAGGCCACCCTCGGGCCCAAGGGCAGGAACGCCATCCTCGACAAGTCCTTCGGGGCCCCCACCGTCACCAAGGACGGCGTGAGCGTGGCCAAGGAGATCGAGGTGAAGGACAAGTTCGAGAACATGGGGGCGCAGATGGTGCGCGAGGTCGCCTCCAAAACCTCCGACGTGGCCGGCGACGGCACCACCACCGCCACGGTCCTCGCCCAGGCCATCTACACCGAAGGCCTCAAGTACCTCGCCGCCGGCATGAACGCCATGGCCCTCAAGCGGGGCATCGACAAGGCCACTGCGGCCATCGTCGATGAGCTCAAGAAGATGAGCAAGTCCGTTGAAGACAAGAGCCAGATCGAGCAGATCGGCACCATCTCCGCCAACGGCGACACCGAGGTGGGCCAGATGATCGCCGACGCCATGGACAAGGTGGGCAAGGAAGGCGTCATCACCGTCGAAGACGCCAAGGGCATGGACACCACCCTCGACCTGGTCGAAGGCATGCAGTTCGACCGCGGCTACCTCTCCCCCTACTTCGTCACCGACCCCGAGAAGATGGAAGTTGTCATGGAGAACCCCTCCATTCTCATCTTCGATAAAAAGATCTCCAGCATGCGGGACATCATCCCCATCCTCGAGCGCATCGCCAAGGAAGGCCGGTCCCTGCTCATCATCTCCGAGGACATCGAGGGCGAGGCCCTTGCCACCCTCGTGGTGAACAAGCTCAGGGGCACGCTCAAGTGCGCGGCCGTGAAGGCCCCGGGCTTCGGCGACCGCCGCAAGGCCATGCTGGAGGACATCGCCATCCTCACCGGCGGCCAGCTCATCTCCGAGGACCTGGGCCGCAAGCTCGAGTCCGCGTCGTCCGAAGACCTCGGCAGCGCCAAGAAGATCATCATCGACAAGGACAACACCACCATCGTGGAGGGCAGCGGCGAGGCGGGCGCCATCCAGGGCAGGATCGCCCAGATCAAGGCCCAGATCGAGGAAACCAAGTCCGACTACGACCGCGAGAAGCTCCAGGAGCGTCTCGCGAAGCTCGCCGGCGGCGTGGCCATCATCAAGGTCGGCGCGGCCACCGAGCCGGAGATGAAGGAAAAGAAAGCCCGGGTGGAAGACGCGCTCCACTCCACCCGCGCCGCGGTGGAGGAAGGCTTCCTGGCCGGCGGCGGCGTGGCGCTGCTCCGCTGCATCCCCAAGCTCGACAAGCTCGATCTGCCCGACGACCAGAGATTCGGCGTGAAGATCGTCCAGAAGGCCCTCGAGGAGCCGCTCCGCCAGATCTCCGTGAACGCGGGCCTCGAAGGGGGCATCGTGGTGGAGAAGGTGAAGTCCCTCAAGGGGAACAACGGCTTCAACGCGGCCACCGACGAGTACGAGGACCTCGTGAAGGCGGGCATCGTCGACCCCACCAAGGTCGTGCGGTCGGCCCTGCAGAACGCGGCTTCGGTCTCCGGCCTGCTCCTCACCACCGAGGTCATGGTGGCCGAGCTCCCGGAGGACAAGAAGGACCTCGGCATGCCCGGCGGCGGCATGGGAGGCATGGGTGGAATGGGCGGCATGGGCGGTATGATGTAGGCCCGGGCAGCCATCCCGGAAAGGCACCAGGGGCAGCCTCAGCGCTGCCCCTTTTCTTTTCCCCCTCTCCCCGGACGTGTGCCCCACGGGGCCGTGCCACGACCTGTACGTGCGCTGCCCTTTTTCTTTTGCGCCCCTCCCCGGACTCCCCCACGCGCTCCGTGGTCAGAAGGTGTAGCCCAGCGAAAAGTGCCACTCGTACGGGCTCTCCTCGGGCTCCGGGCTGACTTTGCGCGCATAGACGATGCTCACCGGCCCGATGGGCGTGAGGTAGCGCAGCCCGCTGCCGAAGGAGACGCGGGTGTCCGGGGTGACCGGGTCCGTGTTCGTGTCTCGGATGGTGCCCGCGTCGACGAACAGGGCGAGTTCGATGCCGTCGATCACCCGGAACCTCCCCTCGAGGGAGGTGGCCAGCGAGAGCCGTCCGCCCACGGGGTTGTGGTTCTCGTCGTACAGGAGCATGTTCTCCCGGTATCCCCGCACGTTGAGCACCCCGCCGAGGTAGAACAGCTGGTCGTCCGGGATGCGGCCCGTGTCCCTGGTGGGCACGATGTATCCCGCCTTGCCCATCCAGGCGACGGTCAGCCGGCCCAGCGGGCTGGCGTACTGGCGCACGTCCGCCCGGTACCTGACGAAGTTGTCGATGTCCCGGCTGTTCAGGAGCCCGGTGGAGATGTCCATGGTGCCGGACGAAAAGTTCCCCCCCCGCGGGTTCATGAACGAGTCCCGCGTGTCGTAGGTGATGCCGGGGGACACCACGAAGACGCTCCGGGGCTCCAGCGAGTCGGCCTGGTCGGCGAGCTCCTCCGGGGACTTTTCTGCGTCGAGCCGCGCCTGGAGCTCGTCGTCTATGATGTACTGGTCCCTGTGCTCGTACCGGAAGTTCACCGAGGTGAACACCCTGCGGCCGAACCTCTTGATGAGGGCCAGGTTGTACCCCAGGGTCCGCAGGCCGAAGTTCTGGTTGAAGTCCTCCCGCACCTCCCGGAACAGGTTATAGACGCCGGCGACGCGGGTGCCCAGGAGCCGCGGGGCGTTCACCCCGAGCTCGAAGCGCGTGTTCACCTCGCTGGCCTGGGCGCTCAGCCACACGTCCCGGTTCAGGCCGAGGAGGTTGCGGTCGCCGACGCGGAC
>JAKLDU010000085.1 GCA_022703355.1 Deltaproteobacteria bacterium
AGATGAGCGCCACGATGAGCAGGAGCCTCGTCATGAGCGTGGAGGTGGAGGTGAGCGTCTTGGTGAGCTCGGTCATGTCCCGGACCGTGAAGTCGTCCTCCTCGTCTGCCCTGAGGCGGTGGCGCTCCCGGAGGAGGGTCGTGATCTGGTCGATGGCCCGGGGGATGGACTCTCCCGACAATGCGGACACCATGATCTGGTCCACGTTGGCGAAGCGCACGGGCATGGGGGTGTTCGCCTGCTGGGTCGCGGAAAGCGCCGGGTAAAGCCCCTCGCCGGTCGAGGGGTAGAGGGAGCTCAGGGTGTTGACCGTGTCCGACGACGAGCTCGAGGAAGACGCCTGGGTCGACGACGAGCGCCGGTTCGAGACCCGGTACTTGACCGTGGTCCAGGGGGCCAGGATGACGTCGTCCTGGTCCATGCCCATGAGGTTCGCCCCCTTGGGCGCGAGCACGCCCACGACCCGAAACGAGATGTTGCTGATGCGGATGTCGCGGCCGATGGGTGACTCGTCTTCGAAGAGCTCGCGCTTGACGGTCTGGCCGATGATGCACACCTTGCTCGCGTTCCGGATGTCCCGTCCGGTGAAGACGTCACCCTCGGTGAGGGCCGTCCAGTCCCGGACGTCCAGGTAGGAGGGCTCGGTGCCGTAGATGGAGTTGGGCACCCAGTTCCTGCCCGCGTAGACCACCTGACCGCCCGCCCTCACCACCACGGAGGCCCGGGCCACGTCCGGGCAGTGGCTCAGGATGGCTTCCTTGTCGTCGGCGGTGAGCGTGACGCCCGTGCCCGCGCCCGCCCGGGCGCCTCCGAACGCCGTGGACCCGGGGAAGATGAGCAGGGAGTTGCTCCCCATGCTCGAGATGGAGTCCTTGATGGCCATCGAGGCGCCGTTGCCGATCTCCATCATGGCGATCACCGCGGCGATGCCGATGACGATGCCGAGCGTGGTGAGCACCGCCCTGGTCTTGTTCCGGGCCAGCGCCCGGAGCGCGGTGCCCGAGGAGCGCATGACCCTCATGCCCCACCCCCCGCGGCGGCGCGGTACGCACCATTCACGACGAGCCCGTCCAAGATGTGGATGACCCTCCCCGCGTGGGAGGCCACCTCGGCGTCGTGGGTCACGAGCATGATGGTGATGCCCTCCTCCCCGTTGAGCCTCGAGAACATCTCGAGGATCTCCCGGCTCGTGCGGGAGTCGAGGTTGCCCGTTGGCTCGTCGGCGAACAGGATCGACGGGCTGTTGGCGAGCGCCCGGGCGATGGCCACGCGCTGCTGCTGGCCGCCCGAAAGCTGGGAGGGGTGGTGATGCATCCGGTCCTCGAGGCCGAGCTTTTGAAGCAGGTTCCGGGCGATCTCCCGGCTCTCCCGCGTGGAGATCCGCCTGTGCCGGTACTCCAGGGGCATCATGACGTTTTCCAGGGCGCTCGTCCGGGGCAGGAGGTTGAAGTTCTGGAACACGAAACCGATCTTCTCGTTGCGGATCTCGGCCTGCTCGTCGTGGTCCAGCTTCGCGATGTCCCTTCCCTCGAGGAGGTAGAGGCCCGACGAGGGGCGGTCGAGGCACCCGAGGATGTTCATGAGGGTGCTCTTGCCGGAGCCCGAGGCCCCCATGAGGGAAACCATCTCCCCCGCGGCGACGCTCAGGGAGATCCCGTTGAGCACCGGCACGTCGATCTCCCCGAGGTGGTAGACCTTGCGGAGGTCCTTGAGCTCGATCAGGTCCATGCCTTCACGCCCATCTGTTCCCATCGCAAGGCCTTCAGCGCCTTCCGCCGCGCGGGATCTGCGGCACGAAGGGGTTGGTCGAGGCCTTCTTTCCCTTCTCCGACGGGGCCTGGGTGCCGGTGACCACTGCCAGGCCCTCCCTGACGCCGGGGCCCGACACGGCGGTTTCGATGCCGTTGCTGATCCCGGTTTCCACCTCCAGGGGCTCGAGGCGCTCCCCTTCGACGATCCAGATCCGGCCCTTTTCGGGGTTCACCCCGCCCTTCCTCTCCGCCGGCTTCCCGCGCCCGGCCCCGTCGGCTGCCGGGGCGCTCCCGGCGGCATCCTGCTTTTCAGAAGGCGGGGACCACTTCAGGGCCTGGTTGGGGACGACGAGGACGCCGTCTTTCCGGGCCGTCTCGAAGCGCATGTTGGCCGTGAGGTAGGGCAGGAGCCTGCCGTCTTTGTTGTCCGTGGCCACTTCCACGGTGTAGGTGACGACGTTCTGGGTCATGCTGGCGTTCAGGCGGATCTTTCTCACCGTGCCCGGAAACTCCTCGTTCGGGTAGGCGTCCACGGTAAAGAGGGCCCGCTGTCCGGGTTTTATGTTGCCGATGTCCGCCTCGTTCACCGCGACCCACACCTGGACGTGCCTGAGGTCCTTGGCGAGGAGAAACAGGCTCGGGGCGTTGAGGCTCGCCACCACGGTCTGGCCGATGTTCACCCTGCGGTCGATGACCACGCCGTCCACCGGGGAGGGGATGGTGCAGTAGCCCAGGTTCTCCCGGGCGCGGTTGAGGTCGGCCCGGGCCTGGACGATGCCCGCCTCGGACTGCCTGATAGCGGCCCTGCCGGACTGGGCTGCGGCCTCCGCCACGAGCGCGGCTGAGCGGTAGCCTTCGTAGGCGGTCTTCGACAGGGCGTCGGAGGGGCCGAGCTTCTTCGCGCGCTCCCAGTCGTTCATGGCCTGGTCCTTCTTCGCCTGGAGCTGCAGGAGGTCGGCCCGCGCCCGGGCGAGGTTCGCCTCGGCGCTTTTGAGCGCCGCGCCGGCCTGCTCCGCCTGGGCCTTGTACACGGAGTCGTCTATGCGGGCGAGCAGCATGCCCTTCTTCACCTCCGAACCGTAGTCGATCTGTGCCCCCCTGGTGTCCGTGCCGAACTCCACGATGCGGCCGGCCACCTGGGCGCCGATGTCGATGAGGTCCTCGGGCTCCACCGTGCCCGTGGCGCTGATGGCCTCCACCAGGTCGCCCCGCCTGATCGGCGTGGTCTTGTAGGCCGACGCCTCTTCTTCGCCGGAACGGGTCAGCAAAACTCCGCCCGCAAGCAGGGCGGCGGTCAGGACGATCGCGATGAGCCACGGATACCATTTCTTCATAGTCTTCCCCTGGGTAAAAAAGCGTTTATCCTGCAGCCGGCTTTTTCTCCGGGCCCTGCGGGAGAAAGCGGAGCAGGGCCCCGGCGGGCCGTTTCGGGCGCCCGGCGGACTCCACTCTGTTTAGATCGCCTGCTCCTGAACTGTCAAGACTCGTACAGAGGGGGAAATGTCTACAAGGCACTGCTTTCGGGCTGGGGCCCGAGCATCTTGATGAAGGACTGCATGAGGCGCTTGTCGAAGTCGGTGCACGCTTCCCTGCCGATGAAATCGATGGCCTCGAAGGGTTTCATGGCCCGTTTGTAGGGGCGCGAGGCGGTGAGCGCGTCGAAGATGTCCGCGATGGTGCAGATCCTCGCGCAGGGGTGGATGTCCGTCATGCCCGCGGGGTATCCCGTGCCGGTGGGCCGCTCGTGGTGCTGCAGGGAGATGTACGCCGCCTCGTCGGTTAGGTGGCCCGTCTCCATGAGGATGGTGTATCCCCACTCGGGGTGCTTTTTCATGATCGTCCACTCTTCGTCGGTCAGCGGCCCCTGCTTTCGCAGGATGCCCACGGGGACTTTGGACTTGCCGATGTCATGGAGAAAGAACCCGTAGCTCAGCCGCTCGAGGAAGTCCATGCCCACTGAGGAGTCCCCCTTGTAGAACTGGATGGCCAGCGCGGTGGCGTAGATGCCCACGTTGACGCTGTGGGTGTAGGTGCTGAAGTCGTGCTCCGTGATGGAAAAGAGGTCTTCCAGCAGGACCTTGTTCTCGAAGATGTTCCTGAACATGGGCTTGAGGGTCTTCTTGATCTCCTCGATCTCCTCGGCGTCGGGGTCCTCGAAGGCCTTCCTGAGCGCGTGGATGGAGGAGAGGTAGAACGTGGCGGCCTTGATCCTGGACGGGATCGTGGGGTCGGTGATGATCTTGTCCATGTGGACGTGGACGTATTCCTCGAAGTTCAGGGCCTCGTCGCTGCGGATGTACACCCGGCTGATGGCGAACCGGTTGAGGTCCACGAGGTGGTCCCTGGTGAAGACCGCGCCCTTGGGGAGGAAGAGCACGAGCCTGTCCTCCTGCCGGATGAAGAGATCCACCGCCGACACTTCGTGTATCTGGATGACATCCACCGGGACCGTCTTGAACACGTTCATGGATGGCGTATCGACAACCCTGGGGAAGATTATGAATTCAGAATACTCTGGGGTAACCGGGGAACCCGGGGCAGGGAAATTGGAAGACTGGCTCCCCTGACACGAGCTCTGTTGCATCACCCAAGATCTCGGGCTGATTTCGATGCTTCTATTTTTTAGGTATATTAACACCTCTTTTATTAAGGCAATCTAATGTTTCATCAAGCTGTGCAATTTATAATTACTGATCATTTGTTTAAAACCTGATATGTTTGAGGATAAGCCATGGGGGAGTGCAGTTATAAACGATAAAATAGAAGGAATGGATTTCACAAGGTCACATGGGCAGTGCAGTGATGGGAACCGGTGATAATGTTCTGAAAGAGTGTCTCCGTTTTGAGGAGATGCTGTCGGAAATATTTGCCCGGGTCATGGCTGCTCCTCTCGATCGGTTCGACCACGAGATCGAGGCCGCCTTGGGGAGGGCGGCGGAATTTCTCCGTATCGACCAGTGCTGCCTGCTGGAAATCAGTGAAGAAAAGCCTTTTGTAAGGATCACCCATGCAGTGAACGGCGAAGGCGTCCGGCAGCCGGCGAGCGATGAGAATCTCGCTGAGCTGTTTCCGTGGAGCTGCAAGATGTTGCTCCAAGGGGAGAGCGTCAACATCGGCACGCTGGATGATTTCCCCGAGGAAGCCTCGATGGACAGGCGATCCCATGCCGCGGCGGGAAACACGTCCATATTGCAGATCCCCCTTTCAGTGAATGGACGGGTTGCGCGAGCGATCACGGTCATCCTCACCCGCTCTCAGCACGTCTGGCCTGAAGCGTATATTCCCCGGCTGCGCCTGCTGGGAGAGACCCTGTCGAATGGCCTGGAGCGCATGAAAGGCAGGGAGCAGCTGGAGTCGCAGCTCAGGTTCGAGTCTCTTCTGGCAGAGATCTCGGGGCGTTTTGTCAATGTCCCCGCCGAACGGGTGGATGATGAAATTGAGTATGCGCAGAAGCGCATCAGTGATGGTCTTGGTGTGGATCTCTCCGTGCTCTGGCAGTGGTCCGATAATCAGCGTGAGATAAGAGTAACGCACTATTATCGGCCTTTAGGAGGCCCGCCCGTTCCCTCGCCCTTGAATGCCAGTGAATACTATCCATGGTGCCTGGCGCAGTTCAAAGCGGGGAAGATCATCAACCTGTCATCCCCGGAAGATTACCCTCCGGAGGCGGACCGGGACAAGGAATCCGCGCTCTATTTCGGTGTAAAAAGCACGTTGACCTTTCCTCTGTCGACAGGGGGCGGGATGCCGATAGGGGCGTTGGCCTTCAGTATGATGCGTGAGAAGCGCATCTGGCCGGAAGCCCTCATTGACCGACTCAAGCTTGTGGCCCAGATATTCGCCAATGCGCTCGCACGCAGACAGGCCGAAACGGCGCTGTGGGAAAGCGAGGCGAGGCTGCGGTTGACCGCCGAGGCCGTGGACGCCGGCTTGTGGGTCGTCGATGCAGGTACGGGAGATGTCTGGGCATCACAGAAGGCCAGGGAGCTGTTCCAGTTTTCTCCGGACGAGGGGCTTCATTTCGAGCGATTCTTCGAAGCCATCCATCCCGACGACCGCGAGCGGGTCCGCCGGGAGGTGGATCAGGCTTACCTGTCTGGGGAAATTCTCCATTCCGACTACCGTGTCGTGCTTCCTGATGGAAACATGAAATGGTTCACGGCGCGCGGACAGGGCTCGCTCAGTCCCAAAGGAGATTTTGGCCGCATGCTGGGGATGACGCTGGACATCACCCGGCGGAAAGAGGTTGAGATCAAGCTGGCCCAGTCGCAGGCGCAACTGTCGTCGCTCTTCGACAGCACGAAAGATCTGATCTGGTCGGTGGACAAGGAGCGCTTCGGCCTGAGCTCCTTCAACCGCAGCCTAGCCGAATATTTTCTCAAAAACCACAATCTTCCCATCAAAATCGGCATGACCCCCGACGACCTCCTTCCGCCGGGATATGCAGCACAATGGCATGATTTTTATAAACAGGCCCTGAAACATGGCTCCTTCAATACTGATTACGGCACATCCGGCGGAGGACGGACCTTGCACCTCAGCATCAACAGGCTCGACGATGGCGACGAGGTGCTGGGCATATCGGTGTTCGCCCATGAGATGACCGAACGCAAGAGGCTCGAACAGCAGCTCAAGGATCGCCTCGAAGAGATAGAGGCGCTCAAGCTGAAGGTCGAGAACGAGAACATCTACCTCAGGGAAGAGGTCAGGCTCCTGGTGGAGCATTCGGAAATTGTCGGCCAGAGCAAGGTAATGATGGACGTACTGTCCCAGGCCGAGCAGGTCGCCAGGACAGACTCCACCGTGCTCATCCTGGGAGAGACGGGCACGGGCAAAGAGGTCCTTGCCAGGGCCATCCACAACATGAGCAAAAGGAAAGGCCGCACGCTGGTCACCGTGAATTGCGCCTCCCTGCCGCCCAACCTCATCGAGAGCGAGCTCTTCGGACGTGAGAAAGGGGCCTATACCGGCGCGCTCACCCGCATGATAGGCCGTTTCGAAACCGCGGACGGCTCCACCCTTTTCCTCGACGAGATTGGCGAGATGCCGTTCGACGTGCAGAGCAAGCTGCTCAGGGTGCTCGAGCAGGGCGTGTTCGAGAGGCTCGGGTCGACCAGAACCATCCACGCCGATGTCCGCATCATCGCGGCGATAAACCGGGACCTTTCCCTGGACGTCAAAGAAGGGAGGTTCAGGAAAGACCTGTTCTACCGGCTGAACGTCTTCCCCATTACGATTCCCTCGCTGCGCGACAGATCGGAGGACATCCCGGCCCTTATCTGGTCTTTTGTGAAACAGTTCGAAAAGACCATGGGCAAGCGGATCGACAGCGTCCCGAAGAAAATCATGGAAGGGCTCGTTCAGTATGGCTGGCCGGGGAATATCCGCGAGTTGAGGAATGTCGTGGAGCATGCAATGATCCTGAGCGCAGGCAAGACGCTCGCTATTTCACTGCCGGAAGCCGCCCAGACGATGAACACGGCGGGCTGTTCCCTTGAAGACATGGAGCGCAGGCACATCATCGAGACCCTGGAGAGGACGGGCTGGCGCCTCGGGGGCAAGGGCGGCGCTGCGGATTCCCTGGGTATGAAGCGGACAACACTCCAGTCCAAGATGAAGGCCCTGGGAATTTCACGAGATAAGTCTTCGTAAATCAAACTATTATCACTTGCGTCTCAGGGCGGGAACCGAAAAGACGGTCGTTGGCTTACCGAGTCGCATGACCTCATTTCTGCCGATTAGTCGGCACCGTGCCGATTAGTCGGCAGATCCCGCCAGCGATCTCTTCACGATTCCTGAGAATAATTCTAAGTTTCTTCCATAAAAACCAGCCCTTTCCCGGTTCTGCCTTCGCATCGTCATCCTGGCATGGATTGCGCTTAGATGATCATACCTGCCATTGGGGTGTAGCTGAGCACTTGCGGTGCATGGTTGTATGTATGAGGAAGTTCTGCTTCGCATTCTCAACAGAATAAGGAGCAGTGAAAGGGTTCTGCAATGATGCAGGCGTGCCTGAGAATGGATTTCTCGCCGGACAAGGCAGATGCCGCCCTGGGGACCCTGCGCTCCATTTTGGAGCGGATCAGGGTCCAGACAGGCTGTTTGAGCTGTTCCGTGTACCTGGACACGGAAATCGAGAACCGGATCATTTTCTCGCAGGAATGGAGGAATGAAGAGGATCTCCAGAACCATCTCCGTTCGGATGAATACCGGCAGGTGCTCCTGATCATGGAGACGGCCATCACCCCCCCGGAAATCAGGTTCGACACCCTGATCAGCTCGAGCGGCGTCGAGGTCATAGAAAAGGCCCGGACAAAAAAGGGGAATTGAACAAGAGACTTCACGCATACGTTTCGGACGAATGGAACAGGCGAAGGAGAACACGGCATGCGGGGTTTTGGTCTTGCGTTGAAAAAGGCTGGGCGGCATTCGCTGATAACGAAAGCTTTTGAACAGGTGAGGAGGCATCGTGAGGGAAGGGCGCGGCGTTCTCTCCTTCCGGAACGCGCCGGAGGTGAAGTTCGGCAGGGCGGTTCACGCAGGCAGCGCATTGCCCACGCGGGACAATGCGGGAAAAGGGGTACGGCAATGAGGAGCAAGAAATTCCGCTGCATGATCTGGGGAGCTTTAATGGTCTTTTGTGGTGCGTTGACGGCGTACGCCGCCGATGCGCCGGTGCTGCAGATCAAGACAGCAAAGCCAGGGGTCGCCGTAGAGGTCGACCGGTTCGTCGGGGCCGGCAAGGCGTTCGTAAGCGTTGCGGATGAAGAAGGCAAACCCCTGTTCGGGTTGGGGACCGCTGACTTTGAGGTATCCCTCGGAGGCCGCAGCGCGGATGTCACCTCCGTGCAGCCCCTTGCGGAAAGCCTCGACGTGCCCAGGCACATCGTCATGGTGCTGGACAACTCAGACTCCATGCGGCAGCGGGAAGCGATCAAGGCGCTGCTCGCCAGCATCGGCGATTTTCTGAAGAACGTCAGACCCATCGACAACGTGCAGATCGTCACCTTCAACAAAAAGACGATAAGCATGGGCGGTCGCGCTCTGCATGTTCAGGTATTCAAATCAAATCAGCCGGCTGCCCTCAAGGACCATATTGATAAGGTTTACAAGGACGGCATCACCAGCGGTACCTACCTGTACGAAGGCATGTTCGCCGCTATCGAGCTTGCCCGCAAGATGCCCGCCTCGGATCCGCGGTTCATGGTGGTCTTCTCCGACGGGGAAGACCTGAACAGCTCCGTCAAGCGCGACGAAGTCCTCAAGGCGGCAAAAGGTGCCGGGCGTTTGAACGCCTATGCGGTCGACTACATGCCCACCAGGGAGATCGACG
>JAKLDU010000086.1 GCA_022703355.1 Deltaproteobacteria bacterium
ACCTGGCCGAGCATGGGGGGGTTGAGCTTGAGGGTCACCTGGGTGCCCGTCCCGTTCGCCTGGGAGGGGACGGCCTGCCTGAGCTGGTCCACCACCTGCTTCATCTGGGCCTCGAACTGGCCCGCAGGGTCCCGGGAGCCCAACGCCCGGGCCAGGGACGCATACATCTCCCTGTTGACGGGCATGCCCGGGTCGGGCAAGGACTGGCCGGCGTTCCACAGGCTCAGCGCATTGGTGATGCCCGCGAACTCGGTTTCGCTCATGGCCTTCTTCATAAAGGAGAGCGCGTGCAGGACCTCCGGGCCCAGGGGTGTGCCCTCCCGGGTTTTCAGAAAGGCGCCCACCTTGGCCGTGACCTGCTCGACCGCCTCCTGCCTGCGGGCCGGGTCGGTCTCGAAAAAGAGGGGCCGAAGCTCGTCTTCGGAGATCCCGAAGGCGTCCCGGGCGGTGTCGATCATCCTGGCCACACCCGCTTCGGTCCCGGGGCCGGCAGAGGCGGACCCGGTCGTGTTCGAGGCCGTTAGCGTCCTGACGCCTGCGTTCTTGAGGATCTGGCCGACCATGGTCCTGATCTCGCTTACGGTGTGGGACACGCTGCTCTGGATGAGGCCAAAGGTGAGCTTCACCAGGGGGCCGGACGGCGTCGCGGAATCCGCCGGAGAGGCCTGGGCGGTCTGCCCGGAAGGCGCCGGCAGGGCCTCCAGCCCTTCACCGGCGGTGGCCTGTTCCGGCGCGGCCGCGGCTTTGAGCTTCAGGAGGATCGAGTCGATGGGAGCCTGGTCGGAGGTGGCGAACTCGAGCAGGGAAGCGGGGTCGATGCCATCCCGGCTCGCCTGGGCCTCGATGGCTCTCTTGAAGGATTCGCTTAAGGAGGCCTTGATCCCGTCCCTGAGCTCCGGGTTCGAGAGGATCGATCGGACTTCGCTCTCCGGCAGGCCCGACCGTCCGAGGAGAGTTGCGAGCCCGCCATCGGAGATCTGTGCCCCGTTCCCGCCGAGGAGAAGCCTGGCGTCGGGGGCAGAGATCCCCATCTCGCTCAATGCCGCCGTGAACTGGAAGAGGAGGAAGCCCGAGGGGGTGCCCAGGAGGCTCTTCAACGACTCGTCATCGATCTCCCCTTTTTCGGTCACCGCTTTCGAAAGAGGGGTGCCGCTTCCCGCATCGCCTTTCATCACCGCTGCCAGCTCCGCGTCGAAGGCGCCCTGGTTTCCCCGGGAAAAAACCTTCTGCACCGCGTTCGCGGCGCTCGACACCAGGCTCAGCATGTTCAACAACGGCAATGCCATACACACCTCCAGATTTTCGGTCACGAGAAGAAAAGCAACCGCGGTGCCAGGCGCCCCGCATCCAGGCCTGGCCTTGCCCGGCTCCGCCGGTGACCCTCGGACGCCGGGTAAAAATTGCAGGCCCGGAAGAAATTCTTTCCCGGGGCTCAAAGAATGGGGGGCCGGACCGGGTGATGCACCCGGCATCAGTTCGGCACACGCCCCCGGCGGCTGGAGCGAGCCTCCCGGAGGTTGCCGGCAACTGTTCCTGGAAATGTTTCGGGTTAGAGCTGGGGATTGGTCCGCCCCGGCCCGGGGACAGAAGCGGAGCGCATGAGCCGCAGGAATTCGTGGAGGCTGGCCAGTGCTCCTTCCGGGCGGGGCCGGTGGTCGCGGGAGACGAGGTAGGCAGGGATTCCCAGGCTCCGGGGGACCTGGCAGTCGAACCTGGGGTGGTCGCCCACGTGGACGAGGTCAGGGCCCGCCAGGGATTTGAGCTTCAGGAAGGCCCGGGGGTCGGATTTCACCAGGCCCCAGTCGTCGCTCACCGAGATGACGGCGGCGAAGTACGGCTCGAGGGCGCACCGGGCGACCTCGACGTTCAGGAAAGGCCGGGCCGCGTTGGAGAACAGGATGAGGTCGTGGCCCTCTTCCCTTAAGGCTTCCAGCACGGGCAGCACATCGTCGAAGAGCTCGACCCTCGAGGAGAACCCCTCGATAAAGCTGTTTCCGTCCACGCCCTCAAGGCCGAAATGCCCCAGCCAGTGGGGGAGCCGGTACCAGAGCAGGGAGTCTTCCCCCACGCCCGCATACGCCTCGATGCAGGTTTGCCGGGCAGATTCGAAGCTCATGCCGCTTTTTTCTGCGAGGAGACGGGGGAGGCCTTCGAGCCAGACGCTGTCGGCGAAGGAGGTGGTGGTGAGGGTGCCGTCGAGGTCGAAGGAAATGCTCAGGCTTCTTCTTCCCATACCTCGACCCGGTCCTTCCACTTGGCCTTGGCGGCGTACAGGGCGTTGTCGGCCTTCCGGATGAGCTCGGACTTCTCGCCGTGACCCTGGGTGATGCTGCCCACGCCGATGGAGACCGTCACCTTCACCGAGGTGCCGTCGCCGAAGGAGAACGGGGTCGACCTGACGGACTGGCAGATCCTCTCGCCCACGAGGGCCGCGCCAGGGGTTTCCGTGTCGGGCAGGATGACGGCGAACTCCTCGCCACCGTAGCGGGCGATGATGTCCACGGCGCGGACGGTGCCCTTGAGGATCCCGGCCAGCTGCTTGAGCACGATGTCGCCGCACTGGTGGCCGTAGGTGTCGTTGAAGTGCTTGAAGTCGTCGATGTCCAGGATGAGCAGGGACAGGACCCCGCCCTTGCTCCGGTGGACGCGCTCCACCTCTTCGCTCAGGCGGTCCTGGAAATGCCGGTGGTTGAAGATCTGGGTGAGGCCGTCGGTGATGGAGAGCTGGTTGAGCTTCTCGTTGAGGACCTTGAGCTCCTCGGTGGCCCGGTTGAGCTCCCCTGCCCTGGCCTCCAGGGCGTCCTTGACCTCGGCCATCTCCCAGAGGGTCTTTTCCATCTCGGCGTTCTTCTCCAGGAGCTCCATCTCGAGACCCTTCTTGTCCGTGACGTCGGAGAACACCATGAGCGCCTGGACGCTGCGGTTCTTCCGGGTGATGACCTTGACGTTGTACTCGATGGTGATGTCGTCGCCGCTCTTGGTCCTGAGCATGCACTCGCGCCGGTGCATGGAGCTGCCCTCCCGGAAAAGCGCCCGGAACTCCTCCCGCAGCCGCTCCTCCTCGCGGGGCACCACGAACTTCGTGAAGGACGACCCGTTGATCTCCTCCTTGCCGTAGCCCATGAGCTTGCAGACGAACTCGTTGCAGCTCGTGACGACCCCCCTGGGGCTCACGTACAGAAGCCCGATTGGCGAGAGGTCATAGAGGTCGGAGAACTTCTGCTCCTCGTCCTTGAGCCTCTTCCGCAGCCCCCTGTTTTCCGTGATGTCGCTCATGACCATCCAGAGGTAGTCCATGTCCCGGTCCTTGAACCACCCGCCGATCATGGAGACGAAGACCCGTCTGCCCGAGCTCGAGGTGAGCATGATCTCGATGGGCTGGGCGATCCTGTCCGGGTCCCCGAACGACTGCCCGCAGGCCCGGATGAACTCCTCCCTGCTCTGCCGGGAGATGAACGAGATCACCTGCCGGCCGACGATGTCCTGGACCGGGGTGTTCACGAGGTTCGAGAAGCCTTCGTTCGTGTGGATGACGTGCCCCTTGCCCACGATGAGGCAGGCGCCGGTGGAAAAAAGGGACATGGTGACGAGGACCTCGGGGAGGAACTGGTCGTGGCCTGCGGAGCCGTTCGCCTTTTCCGAGAAGGCGAAGATCTCCGTGCCGTCGAAGGCCGTGCAGGTGTAGGAGCCTGAAAAGTCCCCCTTGCCTATGTCCGTGGGCAGGGAGACGGTCTCGCGGCCAGTGCCGAAAGTGTCGAGCAGGGCGACGCGGGACTCCAGGAGCGACCGGAGGTTCTCCTTCGCGCACCCCGTCCTGGCGAGCAGCGGCTGGCTCACGTGCACGAGGTCATCGCTTTTCCTCAGGACAATGTAAGGCGAGAGGACGTCCTCCAGCCTCGCTAGATCAAGCTCCATACCTTGTTCTCGTCCTCAGTGACCTCTCCGGCCAGCTTCATGTCCAGAAGCACCTTCTCGACCTCGCTGGTCACGATCTCCACCGACAGGGACTCCTCGAGGATGCAGACGATGTCTTCGATGGTGACGCCCCCCGTGATCTGGAGGACCTTTTCCGTGAACGAGAGGAGGTCTTCGTGCTTCGACCAGGGGAACAGGATCCACCCCCACTCCTTGAGCACCCTCCCGCAGAAGTCGGGCTTGAACCTCGTGATGTCCTTGTCGATGACCACCGCGGTCCTGATGCCTCCCACCTTGTCCCTGAGGTAGTTGACCACCTCTTCCATGGTCCCGCCCTCGTCCGAGACGTCGTCCACCACCAGGACCTCCCGGTGGGACAGGTCGACCTCGGGCAGGGGGAACACGATCTTGGGCTTGTCGCTCAGGTTCTTGCCATCGCCCCAGTGGCCCATCTGGAAGGTGCACACGTACTTGTTCTTGAGGTAGTCCGCGAGGATGCGCGCCGGAGCGAGCCCCCCGCGCGCCACGCCGATCACCACGTCGGGGCTGTACCCCGACTTTCTCATGGCGACGAAGAGCTCCCAGAGGATGTCCTCGACTTCTTCCCAGGAAATCCGTATGGCCTCGGGGAACGTTTTCTTCAAGATTCCTCGCTCAGTCATGACACCACCTTATGCATTCATTTTCTTCGGAAAAGCGACCCTGCCTCATGAATATATCATCACGGGTCCGGTCACGGAGACCCGAGGATGCGGAACCTGGGCCTGTCCAGGGTGCCCCTCAAACTGAACTTCAGGGCCCCACGGGGCGCCGCGGCCATGGCCGACGACAGCGCCTGGGCCAGCGTGAGCTCGCCCGTGAGGTTCAGGCGCGAACGCCCGGCGGGGTCCATCATCCACACCGACCCCCTCACCACGCCGGACATGTCCCCTTTCAGCTCCATCTTGTCCAGGGTGACCATGCCCCGCTCGATGCGCGAGTCCATGACCATGGTGGCAAACGTGAGTCCGTCGAAGGGGAGCTGGGACTCAGACAGCGGGATGAAGCCGTCCTTCCACACGATGCTGGCGCTGCCGCCCAGCGCCTCGAGGGACGGGGACGGCCCCGCGAGGTCGATGGAGCCGGTGATGGCGCCCCTGGGCTCCATCTTCGTGCTGAAAAGGACGTGGATGAGGGACGAATCGAAGTTTTCCATTTGCACCCTGGCCTTCATCGAGGTCCGGAGGCTGCCCATGGGTTTGTCGAAGGAGCACGTGAGGCTCCCGGCGGGGAGCAGGGCCTTGACGTCCATACCGACCTTCCCCGTCAGCGGGGACAGGACGTGGGGCCTCAGGATGAGGTCTTTCACCCGCTCGGTCCCTTCGACGCTCACGCCGCTCACCCGGATGCCGAGGGGGAAGTGGGGGTGGATGGGGCCCAGCACCACCGGCCTGCCGATCTTCTCGCCGATGGCCTGCTCCAGGTACCCCCTGAAGTTCCCGTAGGGGAACCTGATGCAGATGAAAACGACCAGGCAGACGATGCCGAAGGCGGCCACGGCCGCTTTCTCCAGGAAGGGCGTCCCCCTCTTGGCCTCAGCCATAGCGCACCACCTGGATCGTCACGTCGAGATTGCTGTCCTTGTCCACCCTCTTGATGTCCAGTCGTTTCACGCCCATGGAATAGGGGGAATGCTCGATGTCGTAGAGGAGGTTGATCAGGTCTTCCTGGTACACCGAGCGTATCTTGAGCTCCACCACTTCCCGCGCGGCGTCCGCGGGGTCCACCACGGGCTTCATGTACTCGATGCGGTCGTTCACCCTGAGCCTTGACGCCAGCTCCTCGACGAGCCCGAAGAGGGTGACGTTCCGGGGCTGGGAAAGGGCCCCGCTCCTCACCTTTTCCTGGGCCTCCCGGATCCGGGCCGAAAGCTCGTAGACCTTGCGGAGCTTTTCGTCGCCGGTTGCCACGGACTTCTCGAGCTTCGCCTGGAAGCTCATCACCGGGGACACGATCCCGCCCATGACGACGAACACTGCCAGGAGGGCGCCCAGGCCCGCGAGCACGATCTTCTCGCGCTTCGTGAGGCCCTGGAGATACTGGGCCGCCTGCTGGATCTTCTGCTTTATTTTCTGCTGCATGCCAGTTTCAACCTTATCCGCTGGTCGTTCTTGTCCACGTTCGCGGACACGATCTTCACTTCACCTGCATAGGGCAGCGACGACAGGCCGGCCTTCATCTTTTCCACGTTGTCGTAGGAGCTCGTGGAGCCCGTGAGCGTCACGGCCTCGCCGTCGATGGAGACGGAGTCCACGAGCACGTCGATGTCCCCGGGGATGACCACGGAGAGGTCCCGCAGGATCTCCAGGGGGGTGGCCCCCCTGCCGGAAGGGCTGCTCGCGCTGCCCGGGGCGAGCCGGGACAGGTGCTGCTCCATCTGCCTGACCGGCTCCACCATGGGCGTCCCGGGGGGCATGACCGCGCTGAACTCCTGGCGGATGTGGCCGGTGAGCTGGTGGCTCACCCGGGCGTTCAGGGAGAGGTTCAGGCCCAGCCCCACGAGCCACAGGAGGGCGAGCGCCGCCGCGACCTTGGTCCAGGTGCCGGTGTAGCCCTTGATCCACTCGATCTTCTTGCTGTACGAGAGGTCCTTCTTCCGGAAGTTCACCCCGTCCTGCCGGTCCACGCCGCGGTAGGCCAGGGACACGGGCAGGAAGTTCTCCAGGAGTTCGCCGGTCTCCGCGCCCCGCTGGGCGCTCCCCGCCTCGGGCAGGTCCTGCGGGAGGTCCGCCGCCCGGCTGAACCGCTCCGGGAGGTCGCGGATGAAACGGGCGTACCCCGCGGGAACCAGGAAGTGCTCGAAGCCGCCGGCGCCCAGGCGGGAAAGCGTGATGAGCACCTCGCGCACCCAGGGGTCGAGGAGGGCGCCCGCACTCACGCCCTGCCTGAGGGTGTTCCCCAGCTGGGCGGGGGGTACGGCCTTGCCTTTGAACACGGCCAGCGCGATCTTCTCGAACCCGTAGGGGAAGGAGCCGATGTGCCGCGCCTCGCTGCCCTCGAGGACCGCCAGCGACGTCTCCTGCCAGCCCATGTGGAGGATCAGGGTCGTGGTCTCGTCCTTGAGCCTGAACACGTTGCGCGCGCCGGCCAGGAGGGCCGACTGCGGCGAGTCCACGATCTCCGGGTCGACGCCCGCGGCGTTGAGGTCGGCCACGAGCTTACCCACCCCCTTGTGCGTGGCCGAAACCGTCCCGACCCGGTGGAGCCCCGCCTCGTCCCTGCCTAAAAGCACGTGGTCCACGAGGATGTCCCCGTCGGCCACGGGCAGGAGCGTCTCCACCTCGGGCGTGATGGTGAGCGCGATCTTCCTGCGGTCGCCGAAGGGCCTCGTCAGGGTCCTGTGCATGGTCTCCCGCTCGGGGAGGGCGACCACGAACGTGTCCATGGGCTCGGTGAGCGCCTCTTTCAGGAGGGCGCCGAGCTCATCCGCTATGCTTTTCCTGGGGACATAGGCCTCGTCGTAGTCCCTGACCATGCCCACGATCCTCTCCACGGCGTGGTCCGCAGCCCCCGCCTTGACCAGGCATGCCCTCAGGGAAACGTTGTCCCAGCATATCCCCACCGAGTATCTTGCCATTCTCCACCACCAGCCTTGCGTCAGTAAATCTTGTAATACACTATTTTTACGTCGCTCTGAACCCGCTGAAGAATCGCCATGACATTCATCTGCGCACCCGAGGGCAGGGAGCCCTTCATGTCCGCCCGGAACACCTCGGTGGTGTTGGTCAGGACCTTCTTGATCCATTCCCTCTCGTCGCCGGACGCCGTGACCCCGAGCGCGGCCGCCCAGTCGCCCTGGTTCACCTTCCAGGGCCTGCCGTCCTGAACGGCCTTGATGACCCCGTCGTTGTCCATGGCCTTGGACACGCTCCTGAGCACGGCCTCGGACGCGGTGTTCACGTTGATCCTGCCCCCCGTCCCCACGGCCACGTAGTCCCTGAGCCCCTTGTAGTGATCCGTGCCGTAATAGTATTCCGGTTTCATGCCTTTCACAAGCAGGATTTCCTCGGGGCAGTCCAGGGGGCCGTTCTTGCAGTGGTAGGGGTTTTCCAGGGACTGGTAGTACCGCTCCTCGGCCCCGTTGCCGCCGTCGTCGTCGTCCTCGTCGATCCAGTCCCTCAGGGCGTAGGCCAGCTCCCGCGGGTCGACCTCCGTGTCGATCTCCAGCAGGAGGACCAGGTTCACGAACTGTTCGATCCAGAGGGACAGCCCTTCGGCCTTGCCCAGGCAGTTCAGGTCGAACCTGCCGCTCTCGTCCGTGATGGACCCGCTGATGGTCTGGTTGTCCAGGTACTGGGCCGCCCCCATGGCGTACTGGCCGAAGTCGCCCCAGTCCTCGTCCTCGGCGTCGTAGGCCGTGTCGTCCTTCTTCAGCAGTGCGACGGCGGCCTCCACCCCGGAGCGCGCCACGTACTGGGCCTGCACCGAGTCGCGGAAATTGTAGGCGAGCTGCATGTCGAGGCCCTCGTCGGCGCTGAAGTTCACCACCATGACCGTGAAGAGGGCGATGGTGGCGAGCACCAGGAGGAGCACCACGCCCCGCCTGTCCCCGGTCAGAAGCCTCGGGCGCCCCATCATGGCACCGTCCCCTCGGCCTTCTTCTGGAGCCTGATGCCCGACAGGGGCAGGAAGGCCACGCCGGTGAAGCTCACGGGCTTGCCGCCCAGGTCGAAGGCCACCGTCACCTCCACCTCCGTGGGCAGGGTGAGGTCCTTGGAGAGGTCCCAGTCGTCCCGCTCCCTGTCGTCTTCGCCGGTGTACCTGATGTTCAGGGACACGACGTTCTCGGCCATCTCCATCTCCCTGGGGCGCTCGCTCACGCCGTAGTGGGGCACGCGGTCCTCGGACCTGATGAGCACGTAGCGGTCCTTCTTCCCGTCCATCTCCTTGAGATAGTACCCCACCTCGCCGATGCCCCCCCTGCTGCC
>JAKLDU010000087.1 GCA_022703355.1 Deltaproteobacteria bacterium
GGCCTCGGCCACGGCGCCTGCGAACAGGGCAGGGTGTCTGACCACCGTGAGGCCGATGGTCGACCCCTGGTTGTTGGGCTTCACCACCACGGGGCAGGGCAGGGGGCACGCGCCCGCCGTGGGCGAAGAAAGGAGGCTCCAGTCCGGGGTCGGGATGCCCGCGAGCCTGAACAGGCGCTTGCTCAGGTCCTTGTCCATGGCCACCGCGCTGCCCTTCATCCCGCTCCCGGTGTACCTCAGGCCCGCGAGATCCAGGACCGCCTGGATGCTGCCGTCCTCGCCCGGCACGCCGTGGAGCGCCAGGAAGTACAGGTCGACGTCCGGGAGCTCCGCGATGACGCGGGACAGGGTGGCAAGCACGGAGGCACCTTTCCCGCAGGGCGGCGGGGTGCCGGAGAGCGTGGCCTTAAACAGCCGGTCTTCCTCCTCGCGGCCCAGCACGCCCGAAGAGATGTCCACGGCGAGAGCCTCGTGCCCGTCCGCGCGCAGCGATCTGACCACCTGGGCCCCGCTCGCGATGGAAACGTCGCGCTCGGGGCTCGGGCCCCCGAACAGTACCGCAATTTTCATGATCCCCCTCCCCAGGACAATTTCATTGATCCCAGACATTAGTGAAAGATGGCGGGGCAAATCAAATCAAAAAAAATAAATTTCATAACTGTCCGTAATCCCGGGTCAAACAATCTCCCGACAGGGAGTGGAAAATTATTTGTGAAAAATAGCTTGACAGGGGACAGGGACGAAGTTAATTTATAACCACAGTGCGCATAAGACATGCACATAGCGCATGAGGTGGTTGATGCAAAGCATCAAGTCCGTGGAAAAGGCCATTGACGTCCTGTCGTGCTTCAGGGTCGAATCGCCCTGCCTCACCGTCACCGAGATCACTGCCATGACCGGCTACACCCAGAGCACCGTGTCCCGCATCCTGGCCACCCTGGAAAAGAAGCGCTGCACGGAGCGGGACCCCCTGAGCGGAAAGTACCGGCTCGGGATGAGGTTCCACCAGTGGAAGGGCGTGCTCTCCCAGGAGAAGGGCATTGTCGACCTGGCCCGCCCGTTCATGGAGAAGCTCAGGGACGAGTGCGGCGAGGAGGTCTCCCTCTACGTGCCCGGCGAGGGCAACAGGATCTGCGTCGAGGCGGTCAGGAGCCGCTACGGCGTCGCCAAGATCACCGAGGTGGGCAAGGTCCTCCCCCTCCACTGCGGCGCGTCCGGCAAGGTGCTCCTGGCCCACCTGCCCGAAAAGGAGCGCAGGGCGTTCTACCGCCGCGGCCCCCTGGAAAAGTACACCCCGAACACCATCACCGACCCCGCCCAGCTCGAGGCCGACCTGGAGAAGATCAGGGCGGACGGCTACGCCGTGTCCGTGGGAGAGCGGGAGGACGGCACCTATTCCGTGGTGGCCCCGGTCATGGGGGGCACGGGCGGGATCGAGGCGAGCCTGTGCGTGAGCGGCCCCATCTTCCGCTTCTCGGAAGAGGAGAAGGCCCGGATCGTCCAGGACACCGTGCAGGCCGCCAGGGACATATCCACGACGTTGGGGAGTACCCGGAGGTTCGAGGGGGCCGGCACCCCATGACAGGCGAGGAAGAAAGAACCCAGCACCCAAGGAGGTATAGCCCATGTCCATTGCCCTGACAGCTTTGATTGTCTGTTTCGTCATCCTGCTGATCACCGGGTTTCCCATCGCGTTCAACCTGATCCTGAGCACCCTGGTCTACCTCGTGGTGGGGGACTACCCCCTCACCCTGATCCCCCAGCGGATGTTCCAGGGCATGAACGGGTTTGCCCTCCTGGCCGTGCCTTTCTTCGTCCTCACCGGTCAGCTCATGGTGAAGGGGAACATCCTCAAGTCGCTCACGGACTTCGTGAACGCCTTCGTGGGCCACGTCAGGGGCGCCCTGGCCCTGGTCACGGTGGGCTCCTGCCTCTTCATGGGGGCCATTGTGGGCCTGGCCGTGGCCGAAACCGCCTCCCTGGGTTCCTTCCTCATCCCCATGATGAAGGAGGAGGGCTACAAGCCCAAGTTCGCCTCGGGCGTCATGGCGAGCGCCTCGCTGCTCGGCCCCATCATGCCCCCCAGCGTGCTCATGATCCTCTACTGCATCTCCGTGGGCAAGACCTCTATCGCGGGGATCTTCCTGGCCTCCATCATCCCGGCCGTCCTCATCGCGGTTTCCCAGATGGTGGTGATCTACTTCATCGCCAAGAAGGACAAGCTGCCGCGGCATGACAAGCAGGACTGGCCGGAAAAGTGGAAGGAGTTCAAGGCCGCCATCCCCGCCCTGCTCCTGCCCGTCATCATCCTGGGCGGCATCTTCGGCGGCATCTTCACGGTCACCGAGGCCTCCGCGGCCGCGGCGGCCTACGCCTTCGGGCTGACCATGTTCGTCACCCGGCAGGTCAAGTGGAGCGACCTTCCCGCCATCTTCATGGAGACGGCCGTGACCTCGGGCATGGTCATCCTCCTCGCCGGGGCGGCCACGGTTACCGCCTGGGCCATCGCCAACGAGATGATCGTCGAGACACTGGCAGCCCCGCTCGCGAACATCCCCCTCTGGGCCTTCCTGCTCTTCCTGAACATCGGCCTCATCCTCAACGGCATGTTCATGGACGACTACGCCTCGGTCATCGTGCTCGGCCCCATCCTGGCCCCCATCGCCTGGGCCCTGGGCGTGGACCCGCTGCAGATCGGCGTCATCATCTGCGTGAACCTGGTCATCGGGCTGGCGACCCCGCCCTTCGGGATCGTGCTCTTCGTCACGAGCCCCATGGCCGGGGTGTCCGTGGAGGACACCTTCCGGGGCGGCTGGCCCATGCTCCTGGCAAGCGTGGTCGTGCTGTTCCTGCTGACCTACTGGCCGCCGCTCACCCTGTGGCTGCCGCGGATGTTCGGCTACTAAGAGCTGTACCCCGGCCGCGAAGGACGCGGCAGGGAAGGGATAGGATAGAAAATAAAGAAAGAACAAACATCATGGAGGTAATCGTATGAAGAAGAATCGATGGCTCACAATGGCAGCCTTGGTAACGGCAATCACCTTCCTTCTTGCGGGAATGGCGTTCGCCGCGCCCATCAAGGCCAGGGTTTCCCTGTGCAACTCCCCGACGCACCCGCAGTCCATCGGCATGCAGGCCTTCAAGAAGTATGTCGAGACCAAATCCAAGGGTGCCATCAAGGTCGGCCTGTACTACAACTCACAGCTTGGCGGCGAGAGAGAGTCCATCGAGCAGGTCAAGAGCGGCTCCCTGGAGATGGCCACCGCATCGGCGGGTCCCCTCACCACCTTCAACCGGAACTTCATGGTCCTGGACATCCCCTTCGCGTTCGACTCCTACGAGATCGCCTGGGGCGTGCTCGACGGCCCCATGGGGCAGGCGCTGCTGAACAACAGCGAGGGCCTGGGCCTGAAGGGCCTTGCCTACCTGGAAAACGGCTTCCGCCACGTGACGAACAACGTCAGGCCCATCAACGGCCCCGATGACCTCAAGGGCATCAAGATCCGCACCATGGAAGCCCCCATGCACATGGAGAACTTCAAGGCCCTCGGCGCCAACCCGACCCCGGTGCCCTGGACCGAGCTCTACCTGACCATGCAGCAGAAGATCGTGGACGGCCAGGAAAACCCTCTGGCCAACATTTGGGAAGTGAAGATGTTCGAAGTGCAGAAGTACTGCTCGCTCACCGGGCACATCTACGACCCCATGCCCCTCATGGCGAACCTGAAGTGGTTCAACAAGCTCACCAAGGAGCAGCAGGCCATCGTCAAGGAAGGCGCCGTCCTGGCCCAGAACTACAGCCGGTACGTGAACAAGGCCCGCGAGGACGCCATCATCGCCAAGCTGACCGCCAAGGGGATGAAGGTCAACGACGTTTCCGAGGCCAACAAGGCGAAGCTCAGGGCGAAGTCCCAGGGCGCCGTCGTGGCGAAGATCAAGGCGAGCGTGGACAGGAAGTTCGTCGACAGCTGGCTCGCGGCCATCGTTACCATGAAGAAGGACGTGAACGCAGGCTTCTAGTCTCGACAACCCGGAAGGGGCGGGCCGTCTCATCGCGGTCCGCCCCCTCCACCGAACCGCCACAGGCCGGGCGCGGCACGTGAGGAATGCCTGCGGCGGTGCAAAGGAGAAGGACCCATGGAAAAGCCGAAGATACAGCGGTTCTGTGAAGTGATCGAGAAGTGGACGCTCAACGTGACCATGGTCATCTGCGCGTTCATGCTCGTGGTCGCCTGGATGCACGTGATCAGGCGGTACGCCTTCAACAGCGCCCTGACCTGGTCCGAGGAGTTCCTCCGGTTCTCCATCGTCTGGTACGCCCTGCTCAGCGCGAGCATCCTGCACAAGAGGAACGCGCACCTGGGCATCACCATCTTCCGGGAGATGATGCCCAAGCCGGTGCAGACCTTCCTCCGGCGGATCCTCATCTACCTGGCCACGGCGGTGGCTGGGGTCGTGACGTATGCGGGGGCCATCCTCGTGCAGGACACCTGGACCCAGATCACCCCGGCCCTGGGCATCTCCACGGCCATCCCCTACGCGGCCATCCCGGTGAGCTTCTTTCTCATGACGGTCTACGGGCTCATGCACATCGTCCGGGACATCAAGGGCCTGCCGCCCATAGCCCCGAATGAGGCCGTGATAGAGCGATTGGAGTAGCCATGTACTCGGTCAGCGATCAGGGGGATTCGGCCGTATACCGCGACAGGATCGAGGGCGTGGAGATATCTCTCGCCCGCGGGCGCTGTCTCGGCATGGTGAGCTTCGAAGAGCCGCCCGCCTTGAGCAGGCACGAGGACTTCCGCGCCGCCTTCGCGTCCCCCCTGGGCACCCCCCGCCTGAGCGAGCTGGCCCGGGGCAGGAAGCGCGCGGCCATCATCGTGTCCGACTCCACCCGGGGCGTCCCCACGTCCCACGTCATGCCCATGATCCTCGAAGAGCTCGCCAGGGCGGGCATGAAGAGGGAGGCCGTCACGGTGGTCATCGCCACGGGGGTCCACCGGGGCGCCACGGAGGACGAGATCAGGGAGATCGTGGGGGAGAGGAACCTCCCGGGGCTGACGGTCATCAACCACAACCCCTATGACCCGCACCTGCTCGTGTCCCTCGGGACGACCGCCCGCGGCACGCCCGTGGAGGTCTCGAAGGCCGTTTACGAGGCGGACCTGAGGATCGCCGTGGGGAAGGTCGAGCCGCACGAGTTCGCCGGGTTCTCCGGCGGGAGGAAGTCGGTGCTCCCGGGGATTGCAAGCGAGCGGACCATCGAGATCAACCACAGCCCCGAGATGCTCATGTCGCCTTCGGCCCGGCCGGGGCAGCTCGAAGGCAACCCCATCCACCTCGACATGGTGGAGGCGGCCCGGATGCTCGAAATCCACTTCACCGTCAACCTCGTGCTGAACCAGGCCGGCAAAACGGTGGGGATCTTCACCGGCGGCCTGGACGAGGCGCACGGGGGGGCGGTGGCCTTCATGCGGTCCTTCTGCCAGATATCCCTCGAGACCCGGCCGGACATCATCGTGACCACGCCGGGCAAGCCTTTGAACATCAACTTCTACCAGTCCGTCAAGCCCCTCATCGCCCTGGCGCCGGTCATGGCCCCCGGGGGCGTGCTCGTCCTCTACTGCTCGTGCAAAGACGGCCTCGGCAGCGATGACATGCTCATCCCCTACGAGGGCGCGCGCGACGCCGAAGAGGTCATCCGCCGCCTGAAGAGCGGCTACCGCATCCAGATGGACCACGCCCTCCTGCTGGGCAAGATCCTCCTGAAGGGCGTCCGGATCGTCGTGGCCACCCCGAGCGTGGACGAGGGGGTGCTGAAGAAGATGTTCCTGGACACCGCGGCAAGTCCCCAGCAGGCCCTGGAAAAGGCTTTGACCATGGTCCCGGACCCCGACCCGAAGGTGCTGTTCTTCCCGCAGCCCCAGCGGGCCCTGTCCGTTCTCGGCCAGGGAGCGGCTCGATAAAAAAACCATCATCTCGAAAGGAGAGGGAGTGTCATGAAAAAATTCACGATAACAGGAGTCTTTGCCAGGGAGATCCTCGACTGCCGGTGGAACCCGACGGTCCAGGTGGACATCTGGGTGAACAACGAGACCCTCGGGCGGGCCGATGTTCCTGCTGGCCGTTCCACGGGTTCGAACGAGGCCAGGGAGCTTCGCGACAAGGAAAAGCGCTATGCCGGCCAGGGCGTGCGCAAGGCGGTGAAGAACGTCAACGAGATCCTCGGCCCGGCCATTATCGGCATGGATGTCACCGACCAGCGCAAGGTGGACGAGAAGCTCCGCTCCCTGGACGGGACCAAAAACAAGTCGAAGCTGGGCGCCAACGCCATCGTGGGCGTCTCGGTGGCCGTGGCCCGCGCCGCGTCCAACGCCGTGGGGCTCCCGCTGTACCGCTACGTCAACTGCAACGCGCACGTGCTGCCCGTTCCGCTCCTCAACCTGCTCAACGGCGGCAAGCTCACCTCCAACGACCTGGACTTCCAGGAGTTCTGCATCTTCCCCATCGGCGCGGAGACCTTCTCCGAGGCCATGTTCATCGGCAACGCGGTGAACAACGAGCTCCGGGAGATCGTCATAAAGAAGTACGGCAAGATCGCCGCCAACGTGGGCGACGAAGGCGGCTTCGCCACGCCCATCAAGAAGGTGCGCGAGGCCATGGAGTGCCTGGTGCAGGCGGTGGAGCGTTCGGGCCACGCCAGGAAGATCGGCTACGGCTTCGACTGCGCCGCCACGCACTGGTACAACCCCAAGACCAAGAAGTACACCCTCGAGGGCGTCGAGTACACCACGGACGGGCTCTTCGACTACTACAAGGCCCTCTGCAGGGACTACCCCATCGTCTCCATCGAGGACCCCTTCGCGGAAGACGACACGAAGGGCTTCATCCGGGCCACAAAGGAGCTGGGCATCCAGATCGTGGGCGACGACTTCTACTGCACGAACCCCGCCCGCATCCGGGAGAGGGCGCCCAAGGGCGCGGCCAACGCCCTGCTGTGGAAGTTCAACCAGATCGGGACGCTCTCCGAGGCCCTCGACGCCGCCGAGCTCGCCTATCGCCAGGGCTTCGGGATCATGGTATCCGAGCGCTCGGGCGAGACCGAAGACCCCATCATCGCGGACTTCGTGGTGGGCATCAACGCGGGCCAGATCAAGACCGGCGCGGGTGTCCGCAGCGAGCGGACCGCAAAGTACAACCGCCTCCTGCTCATCGAGGAGGAGCTCGGCTCGCAGGCCCGCTACGCGGGGACGGATTTCCGCTGCGCGCTGTAAGGGAAAACAAAACGGGGGAGAGAAGCACACCACGAGAGGTCAGACAACATCCCCCGGTCCATGACAGGGCCGCGGCATCATCACGAAACCAGCGGCACGAAGCCGCGGCCCTGTCGGTTATTTCGCACGGCCCAGAGGAGGTGACCCCATGAGCTACATCAAAAACCTGGACGCGCTGCTTTCCCACGGAAACCAGAAGCTGCGCGCAACCGTCTTCGACATCATCGACCACGCCCTGGCCCAGGCCGACCCGTACAAGGCCACGAGGAAGCTCGTTTCCCTCGAGGGCGATGTCCTGCACGTCGGCGGGATGAATATCGACCTGACGAAGCAGGGGAAGATCTGGCTTTTGGGGACGGGCAAGGCCACGTTCCCCATTGCAAAGGCCTTGGAGGACATCCTGGGCGACCGGATAGCCGACGGCGTGATCATCTGCAAGTACGGCCAGGAGGGGACCCTCTCCCGGGCGCGGCTCTATTTCTCGAGCCACCCCATCCCGGACGAGAACGGGTTCAGCGCTGCCAAGCAGGCCCTGGCGCTCGCCCGGAAGACCCAACCCGGCGACCTCGTCTTCGCCTGCGTCACGGGCGGGAGCTCGGCGCTCATGCCGTACCCCGTTGAAGGGGTGACGCTCGACGAGAAGAAGCTCGTAAACAAGCTGCTCCTCACCTGCGGGGCGAACATCGTGGAGATCAACAACGTCCGCAAGCACTTGAGCCAGGTCAAGGGCGGGTGGCTCGCCAAGGCCGTGCACCCCGGGGCGCACCTGATCAACCTCACCGTCTCCGATGTCATCGGCGACCCGCTGGACTACATCACCTGCCCCACGGTGCCCGACACGGCAACCTTCGACGACGCCCGCCGGACGCTCACCAAGTACGACCTGTGGGACAAGGTGCCCCCCTCGGTGAGCGCGTACCTCAAGGCGGGAGGCCTGGCAAGGGAAACGCCCAAGGACCTCTCCGACCACCATATCGACAACTTCATCATCGTGCCCGGGACCGCCGCCTGCGAAGGGGCCGCGGAAAGGGCCCGGGAGCTGGGGTTCGAGACCATGATCCTCTCCACCATGCTCGAGGGCGAGAGCCGTGAGCTCGGCGGGACCTTCGCCGCCATCGCCAGGGAGATCCTCATGAGCAGCAGGCCCTTAAAGCCGCCCTGCGTGGTCATCGGCGGCGGGGAGACCACGGTGCGGATCACGTCCGAACCGGGGCAGGGCGGGCCGAACCAGGAGTTCGCCCTGGGCGCCGCGCTCTGGATCGACCGCATCGGCGACGTGGTGATCGTGGGCCAGGACTCGGACGGGACGGACGGGCCCACGACCTTTGCCGGCGGCGTGGTGGACAACCTCACCGCGGAGCGGGCGAAGCAGTTCGAGGTGGACATCTTCGGGGCGCTCAAGAGCCACGACGTGACGCCGGCGCTCGTCAAGCTCAAGGACGCCATCCTCACCGGGGCCACGGGCACGA
>JAKLDU010000088.1 GCA_022703355.1 Deltaproteobacteria bacterium
GTCTGAAATACGGGCAGAACCCGTGGGTGAGGGTGGTCGTGCGCGTGGCGAAAAACAAGCCCTGACGGGCGGGCCCGGCCGCCAGACCTCAGCTCACGAGAAAGACGTGGTCTCCCGCGCGGGTCTTGTCCTTGACCTTGATGCCGATGGTGTCGCCGGCATTCGCCTCGGTCACGGACTTGTTGTCGATCTGCATGGAGTCGATGGTTTCCTCGAAGGCCGTGGTGGCGCCCTCGATGGAGATCTTGTCGCCCACCTTCAGGGTTCCGCTCAGCTCGATCCCCGCAACCATGATCTTGCTGAAAAAATGGGTCACCTTCCCGATCTGCTTCTTTTCTTCGGCCATGGCGTGCCTCCCCTGTGTGTATGGACCGATTATACGTCCGGAAGCGCTCCGGACTCAAGGGCGGAATAGCCCGGAAACAGGCCGGGTGGGGGAATGCCCGGGGCGGACTGTTCTCTGCGGTTGCCGGGGCGGGCCGAGGCAAAACCGAACACGTTGGGAATAATAGGCCCTTTCCACGCGGTCGACAGGGCGGGCCCGCCTGCGGGAGGGGAAGGGCGGGCGGGGTGAAGCGAAAACCGATCCGGTGTTGCTTTTCTCGAGCTTTCTCTTACTATTGAAAATAAACGAGATATTTCGGTCAGGTGAACCATCGGGACCGGGGGGCTTATGCAGGAATGCGTGATCGTTGACGGGGTGAGGACGGCGAACGCCAGGGCGCATCCGCACAAAGGCTGGTTCAGGAAGGCGCGGCCCGAGCACCTGCTCCACGCGGTCTACCGGGCCCTGTTCGCGCGGAATCCCCGGGTGAGGGCGGAGGACGTGGATGCGGTGTTCTGCGGGTGCGCCAACCAGGCGGGCGTGCAGAACGACATCGCCAGGCTTTCCTGGCTCGCCGGGGGCTTCCCGGACACGGTGCCCACGAACGGCATCGGCCAGCAGTGCCCGTCGGGCATGGCGGCCATAGAGCATGCGGCCCGGGCGATCATGTGCGCGGAGGGCGAGATCATCATTGCCTCTGGGGTGGAGGACATGCTCCACGTGCCCCTGGCCTACGACCTCGAGCCTGCGCCCGGGCTCATGTTCCGCTACCCCATGCACGAGATGCCCATGGAGGCCACGGCGGAGAAGGTGGCCAGGCACTATGGCATCTCCCGGGAAGACGCGGAAAACCTGGCGTACTGGAGCCACAAACGGGCCGCCGTCGCCCGGGACCGGGGCAAGTTCGCCCGGGAGATCGTCCCGCTCAAGGGATTCGACGAGGAGGGGGGCGAGTTCATGGTGGAGCGCGACCAGTGGATACGGGACGACATCTCCCGGGAAGGCATGGCTTCGATGAAGCCCCTCATGCGCGACGACGGGCTGGTCACCGCCGCGGTCTCGTCCCCGGTTTCCACCGCCGGGTGCGCCCTGCTCCTCATGAGCCGGAAGAGGGCGGACGAGCTTGGCCTTTCCTACCGCCTCCGGTACGCGGGCGGGGTCATGGCCGGGTGCAACCCCACGATGATGGGCATCGGGCCCGTGCATGCGGTGAGAAGGCTCCTGGAGAAGAAAGGGCTGACCCCAGGGGACATCGGCGTGTGGGAGTTCAACGAGGCCTTTGCCGCCCAGACCCTGGCGTGCCTGAGGGAACTGGGCATAGCGCAGAACGCGCCCTTCGAAAACGTGAACGTGTGGGGCGGCGCACTGGCCCTGGGTCACCCCCTGGGCGAGTCGGGCTGCCGTATCGTGGTGACGCTCAACTCGATCATGGCAACGGACTTCACGCATGCCCGCTACGGGGTTGCCACCCTCTGCGGCGCTTTCGGAAACGCGAACGCCACGCTGTGGGAGCACGTGGCGGGCTGAGAGCCCCTCAGCCCATCTCGTGGAGCATGAGGAAGGCGAAGGCCGCGACCACCAGGCCGTGGGTGATGCCGCCCTCCCTGATCATCCGGTAGACGTCCGCCTTTTTCACGAGCTCGACGTTGATCGCCTCGGTGGGGTCGAGGTTCTGGCCCCGGCCCGGCCGGGCGTCCAGGGCGAGGAAGGAGTGGCACCGGTTGTTCTGGATGGCCGGGTTGGGCTCCACGGTGCCGATGTGGATCACTTCGGCGCCTGCATAGCCCGTTTCCTCCTCCATCTCGCGGATCGCCCCCTCCCGGGGGTCGAGGTCGGAACCCGAGATGAGACCGCCGGGGATCTCCAGGGTGCTCCTTTCGACGCCGTGCCGGAACTGCCTGATCATCACCACGTTCCCTTCAGGGGTGACGGGGATGATGTTCACCCAGTCCGGGAACTCGAGCACGGTATAGTCGTGGACGACGTTTCCCCGGGAGAACCGGTAGGCGTCCTCCCTGACCTTCATGATCCTGTTCTCATAGACCCGGCGCGTCGATAGAAAAGTCCAGTAGCTGTCCACCGTTCCCCCTCGAGATGATTTATCCCGGTTTCGCGTTGCCCCATTATTGCCCGCACACACCTCCGGGTGCAAGAAGGTTTTGATGCCTTTTCGTGGGGGACTCACGGTGATATGCTGTTGCCTTGGGTGGTGCCGTATGGTACAGGTGAAACGTACGCGGGGGGATTATGAAGCCGAAATACACGGACGAGAAGTGTTATGAATTTCACGAGAAAGATGTGAAAGACAAATGCTTCCTGTGCACCTCCAACGGGTGCCACCTCTTCACGGTCCGCCAGGTCTCGAGCATGAAGATGGTCCACCTCTGCGGCGACTGCATGGTGAACAATTCCGACGAGTATCTCCTCGACAACACCCGCCCCTGGGAAGGGGACATGGGCAAGTTCTAGAAGCTTCTTTCCTGCCGGCCGCCCTTTCGAGGGCGTGCGCCCCGCTGCTGCTGCCTCTGATGGGGGTTTGCCCCCTGCGCGGGTGCGTCGTTCGGCTTTTCGTAATCGAATCCGGGCAGGGTCTTTCGTGCGATCCTCTCGCCCAGGACCTGCTCGATTGCCCCGATCATGGCCGCGTCGTCCCGGGTGATGAAGGTGAAGGCGTCGCCGGTTTTTTCCGCGCGGCCCGTCCGGCCTATCCGGTGGGTGTAGGCGTCGACGGTGTCCGGCATGTCGAAGTTGATCACGTGCGAGATCGCCGACACATCGATGCCGCGGGCGGCGATGTCGGTGGCCACGAGGATCTGGTACGATCCGCTCCGGAAGCCTTCGATGGCCTTTTCGCGCCTGCTCTGCGAGAGGTTTCCCTGGAGCGACACGGCGCGGAAGCCCGCATGCGAGAGCTGGCGCGCCACCCGCTCGGCGCGGTGCTTCGTCCGGGTGAAGACGAGGACCGAGTCCGTGTCGGTCGCGGCCAGCAGGTCTCTCAGGAGGGCCGCCTTCAAGTGGTGCTCCACCGGGTAGAGGGCGTGCGAGACCGTGTCGATGGGTTTCGTGTGGCCGATCTGCACCGTGACCGCGTCGTGCAGCATGTCGTCGGCCAGGCCGCGGATGTCGGCGGGCATGGTGGCCGAAAAGAGCAGGGTCTGCCTTTTTACGGGCAGATGCCTGGCAATGCGCCGGATGTCGGGGAGAAAGCCCATGTCGAACATGCGGTCCGCCTCGTCGATGACCAGGGTCTCCAGCCTGGAGAAGTCGACGTTTTTCTGGGAGAGATGGTCGAGCAGCCTGCCGGGGCAGGCGACCAGGATGTCGACGCCTCGCCCGAGGGCCTCGGTCTGGGGGCTCATGCCCACCCCGCCGTAGATGACCGCGCTGCGCAGGCCGGTCCCTTTGCCCAGGCTCCTGACGGCGTCGTTTATCTGGGCCGCGAGTTCACGGGTCGGGGCGAGGACCAGCGCCCGGGGTGACCTGCACCTGCCTTTCATGAGCCGGTGGATGATCGGGAGCACGAAGGCCGCGGTCTTGCCCGTGCCCGTCTGGGCAAGGCCCAGAAGGTCGCTGCCTGTCAATATTGCAGGAATCGCCTTTTCCTGGATGGGGGTAGGCGTTTCGAACCCATGGTGCGCAACGGCGCCGAGAATGTCCCGATGAAGGTCAAATGCATCGAATGTCATGAAATTCCTTAATCTCTTATATTATGTGATTTTATCAGACGGGTTTCCCTGTGCCGCTCACACTCCTGGCAAGGGGTTTTTCCTTGGAGGGATCAATCCTGTCGGCGCATCACGCCGCTCACACGGTGCCCTTCATGCGATAACCATGTCCGGAGAGAGAATCTTCGGCGCACGGTCCATAATTAAGGGGAGCCTGCGGCGTCGGTCTGCCCGGGAAGGGGAAGAGGGGGCAGGCAGTACCTGCCCCCGTGATTTCAGCCCTTGTAGACGTTGGAAGCCTGGGGACCCTTCGCGCCCTGGGTGATGTCGAAGGTGACCTTCTGGCCCTCTTCGAGAGACCTGAAGCCGCTCTCCTTGATGGCGCTGTGGTGAACGAACACCTCTTTCCCGTCGTCTGCGGTGATGAATCCGAAGCCTTTCTGATCATTGAACCACTTCACTGTTCCTTTTGCCATGATGATTCCTCTTGTTCAGCCCGCGGCTCGGCAGAACCGGGGTCTGCATGTGTATTTCTGAAAACAGAAAGATATCGGCGCAAGAATGGTTATTTCAGGAAGAGTGTTTTTAGGCATTATTCATAAAATAAGATTCATGTCGGATATATTCATGTCTCAGATTGGACACTCTTATTCTTTAAAAATGTCTTTGTCAAAGGAATAAATATTATTTTTCGAAAAGGGCGCAGGACAAGGCCTGGACCGCATCTCTCCGCCAGGGGCGCGGTCGAGCACCCGGCCCCTTTCCTGCGGGCCGGAGGAGGAAACCCTTTCAGGCGTGGCCGTAATGCTCATCTGTCGCGCGCGGCCCGTTTCCTACAGACCGGAGAGCCGGGGAAACTTCATGGTGAAGGTCGTTCCCTCTCCCTCCTTCGAGGCGGCCGTGATCTGGCCGTCGTGGGCCTCCATGATTTTCCTGCTGAAGGTGAGGCCCAGCCCGGAGCCCTTCTGGCGCTCCTCCTTTCCCCGCACCCGGTAGAAGGGTTCGAAGATGAAGGGGAGCTTGTCCTGGGGGATGCCCTGGCCGGTGTCCGCCACGATGACGTAGACGTAGTAGTCGTCGTGGTCGGTCCTCACGGTGATGGAGCCGCCCGGGGGGGTGTACTTGGTGGCGTTGCCGATGATGTTCGAAAAAACCCTGAGCAGGCTCTCCTGGTCGCCCAGGATCCTGGGAACTGCCCCGCCCGTGTCGTAGCGGAGGTCGATCTCCCGGCGCTGGCACAGGGGGCTCATCTCCTCGATGCTTTTCTGGAGCACCTCGCACAGCTCGACGGGGGCTTTTGCCTCCGAGAAGGTGCCGTTCTCGATGCGCGAGAGGTCGAGCCAGTGCTCGATGAGATCCTGCAGGCTCGTGAGGCGCTTCTCGCACCTGCCGATGATTTCCCCCGCGCTCCCCGTGAGGGCGTCCCCGGCGATGACCTTCAGCGACTCGATGTACTGCTGGATGGTCACGAGCGGCGAGCGCATCTCGTGGGAGACGAAGGTGATGAAGTTCTTCTCCATGCGCGCCTTTTCCACGCGGAGCCGGTCCGCCTCGATCTTGAGCTCGCGGTGCTCGATGCCCCGCTTGGTCACCGCCCTGATCTGGTCCGGGGTGAAGGGCTTGGGGAGGTAGTCGTACGCCCCCTTTTTCATGGCCTCCACCGCGGAGACGATGGAGGCGTATCCGGTGATCACGATGAGGACGATGTCGGGCATGTCCCGGGAGAGGATCTCGATGATGTCCATGCCGGAGCAGTTGGGCATCTTGAGGTCCACGAAGGCCACCTCGGGCTTCACCTCCCGGGCCAGCGCGACCCCCCCGGTGCCGTCGCCGCACGTGGTCACCGAATAGCCTGACTTCTCGAGGGTCTGCCGACACCCGTCGAGAATGGACTCCTCGTCGTCTATGATGAGGATGTGGAACGGAACGTGCCCTTCCACCATGTGGTCACCCGATGAGACGTCCCACGTACTTCAGGAGATCGTCCGCCTTGATGGGCTTGTGCAGGACCAGGTCCACGGTGGGCAGATCGTCCGGCGGCTCGAAGGACTGATAGGGTCCCTGGAGGTCCACGGCGCTGAGCATGATGAGCGGGATCTGCTTGCCCGGGTCGGAGGTCCTGAGCTTCGAGACGACGTTGAAGCCTTCGCTCCAGGTCTCCATCATCATGTCGATGATGGCGAGGTTCGGGCCCACGGATTTTGCCATGTCGACCCCGGATTTGCCGTCCTCGGCCAGGAAGACCTCGTAGCCCCCCTTTTCGAGGATGAGCTTGGTGGCCATCAAGAAGTCCTTATCATCGTCGATAAGCAGCACTTTCTTCTTCGCGTCCATTGCCGTACCTCCTTCTGGTATGATCTGCAGGGGAAGCAATGTCGGTGCCACTCTTTAACTGTCTGATAAATGGGTCACTAAATGAGGGTGCTCGATGACGGCCCCGGGTGCGCGGGGAAAAACTCCCCGCGGACGAGGAAGATGTACCCCTGGTCCGGAAAAAGGCGCCTGCCCGAGCTCGCGCGAACCTGTCCCCTTGCCTGTGGGCAACTCCCGGAGAACGACCCGGCCAACCTGTCCCCGCGCACACCTGTCGCGTGCATGCCGGAGGTAGGTCCCTGGCCCGGCAGCGCTACTTTTCCTCGCGCACGTCGATCCCGTAGTTCCTGATCTTGGTCCGCAGTGTCTTGCGGTCGATGCCGAGGAACTGCGCCGTCTTGTTGATCTGGTAGTTGAAGTGCTGGAGGGCCTTCTCGATGTGCTCCTTCTCCACGTCCACGAGGGTCATCCTGCCGGAGAAGGGGTCCACCACCGGGGCCTTGGCCCGGGTGTCCTGGCCGTAGTAGAGGATGTCCGAAAGGGTGACCTCCTCGTTGTCGCACAGTACGCAGAGCCGCTCGATGGTGTTCCTGAGCTCCCGGATGTTCCCGGGCCAGGAATAGGCGGCAAGCGACTTCACCACCTCCGGGGACAGGCGCTGCGCCCGGGAGTTGTGCTTCGTGCGGAAGAGCTCGAAGTAGTGGAGCGCTATGGGGGTGATGTCCGACTTGTGCTCGCGCAGCGGCCTGATGTGGATGGGCACCACGGAGATGCGGTAGAAGAGGTCCTCCCGGAACGTCCCGGACCTGACCTCCTCCCGGAGGTCCCTGTTGGTGGCGGTGATGAGCCGCACGTCCACCTTCTCCGGCACCGAGGACCCCACCCGGGGCACCTCCTGCTCCTGGAGGGCGCGCAGGAGCTTGGCCTGCACCTCCAGCGGGACGTTGGAGATCTCGTCCAAAAAGAGGGTGCCCTTGTCCGCCATCTGGAACCTGCCCTCGCGGTTTTCCGTGGCCCCGCTGAAGGCCCCCTTGACATGGCCGAAGAGCTCGGACTCCATGAGGTTCTGCACCAGGGAGGAGCAGTCCACCGGGATGAAGAGCTTTTCAGAACGGGTGCTCAGGGTGTGGATGGTGCGGGCCACGAGCTCCTTGCCCGTGCCGCTCTCGCCGGTGACGAGCACGGTGCTGTCTGTCTTGGCCACGCGCCGGATGGTGTCCTTGAGCTCCTCGATGTAGTCGCTCGTGCCGATGATGGTGGAGAGCCGCTCCCCCGGGGTCATGCCGCAGGCCTCCCCGGCGAGGCAGTCGTTCACGGCCTTCTTGAGCTCGGCGGCGTCGAAGGGCTTGGTGATGAAGTTCCCGGCCCCCAGCCGCATGGCCTCCACCGCGAGCTGGATCGTGCCGAAGCCCGTGATGATGATCACCTTCGAGGGGATGTTCAGCTCCTTCTTGAGGGTCCTGAGGATATCGAGCCCATCGATCTTCGGCATGCGGATGTCCAGGAGAATGAGGTCGAACCTGCCCGTCTTCGCCATCTCCAGGCCCGCAAGCCCGTCGCCGGCGCTCTCGGCCTGGTGGCCCATGCGGGCGAGGATCTGGGAGCACCCGTCGCGGATGGACTCCTCGTCGTCGATGACGAGCACGTGCGCGGCCTTCTTAGGCATGCTCCTCCTCCCGTGCCCCGCCCTCTGCCACGCGGCGCCCCTCATTGCTTCCGTCCAGGCAGGAGGGCAGGGTGATGACGAAGGTGGTGCCCTTGCCCGCCTCGCTCTCCACGTCGATGATGCCGTTGTGCTTCTGGATGATGCCGTAGGTGATGGAGAGGCCCAGCCCGGTTCCCTGGCCCGGGTCCTTGGTGGTGAAGAAAGGCTCGAAGATGTGGGGCAGGTAGGCCTTGTCGATGCCCTTCCCGTTGTCCCTGATGGAGATCTTCACGGCGCCGGTGCTCGAAAGCCTGGTGGCTATCCACAGGGTGCCCTTTCCCTCCATGGCGTCCGCTGCGTTGATGAAGAGATTCAGGAAAACCTCCTCCATGCGGGACAGGTCAGCCGTGACGGGGGGAAGGTCTTCCGAGAGGTCGCTCTCGATCTTCACCCCCAAAAAGGGTGACTGGTCCTTGACGAGGTTGAGCGAGGTGAGGATGACGCCGTTGACGTCCAGGGGCTTCATGTCCCCCGACGGGGTGCGGGCGAAGTCCAGGAGGTTCTGCACGATCTTTTTGCAGCGGTCCGTCTGGTAGATGATCTTTTCCATGTTTTCCCTCCCGGGGTGGTCGTCGGACATCTCCTCGAGCACGAGGTTGCTGTACAGGAG
>JAKLDU010000089.1 GCA_022703355.1 Deltaproteobacteria bacterium
TGGTCTTCGTGGGCCCCTGCATCGCCAAGAAGGCCGAGATGCACGAGGACTCGATCTCCGGCGTCATCGACGCGGTGGTCACCTTCCGGGGCCTCCTGGAGCTGTTCCTTTCCAACAACGTCCACTTTCCCCCCGGCGAGTCCCACCCCACGGACGCACCGCCGGAGAAGGCACGGCTCTTCCCCATCGAAGGCGGGCTCATCGGCACGGCCAAGATGAACACGGACATCCTCGACGGGCACATGATCGTGGCCTCGGGGCTGCGCGTCTGCAACGACATCCTCGAGGACATCCGGGCGGGCACGCTCAAGGCGAGCATCGTGGAGCTTTTGGCCTGCAAGGGCGGCTGCGTGAACGGCCCCGCCATGGCCGACGTCCACGGGAGCAGCCACCTCGCCCGCCAGAAGATCATCGAGTTCAACGCGGGCCGCCAGAAGGACCTGCACATCGCCCGGGAGGACTGGCCCGACCTGGGCAGGACCTACCGGGACAGGAAGGTGTACGTCCCCGAGTTCACCGACGAGCAGATCCAGGAGGTCCTCCGGCGGGTGAACAAGTACACCCGGGAGGACGAGCTCAACTGCGGGGCATGCGGCTACGCCACCTGCCGGGAAAAGGCCATTGCGACACTGAGGGGAATGGCGGAGATGACCATGTGCATCCCCTACATGCGCAGCTCGTCCGAGTCCCTGCGCAAGGTGGTCATGGACCTCGTGCCCAACGCCATCGTCATCTTCGACAACGACCTCGTCATCCACGACATGTCGCCCTCCGCGGAGACCCTGTTCGGGTGCAGGCTCGAAGACGTCGCGGGCAAGCCGCTGTCCAGCGTGATGTCCGTCCTCCTGGACGACTTCATCTCGGTGCGGGACACCAAACAGCCCATTTACGGCAAGGCGGGCAGCATCAGGGAAGGCGTCGTCACCAAGTACACCGTGGTGCCCGTCGAAGGCCAGGGCCTGATGGTCGCCGTCCTCCGGGACGTGACCGAGCGGGAGAAGGAGAAGGAGAAGTTCAGCGCCATCCGCGAGGAGACGCTCCAGCGGACCCGCGAGGTGGTGAGCAAGCAGATGCGCGTGGCCCACGAGATCGCCCACCTCCTGGGCGAGACCACGGCCGAGAGCAAGACCATCTTCTCGCACCTGGCCAAGCTCCTCGAGGAGGAAGGGAACAAGTGAGGCTCATCGTCGAACATTCCTGGTCGAGCCTGAACAAGGCCGGCGAAGAGCTCTGCGGCGACTCCGTCATGGTGAGGAAGTCCGCGGTGTCCTTCGCCGCCGTGCTTTCCGACGGCCTGGGGTCAGGGGTCAAGGCGAGCATCCTGTCGACGCTGACGGCCGAGATAGCCGCCCGGATGTTCGAAAGCGGCGCCCCGGTGGAGGACGTGCTCCAGACCCTCGTGGAGACCCTGCCCGAGTGCAGCGTGCGCAAGCTCGCCTACGCGACCTTCGCGGTGCTCACGGTGAAGAACGGCCGGGATGCCCACCTCGTGGAGTTCGACTCCCCTCCCCTCATCCTCTTGCGCGACCACGGCATCGTGAAGCTGCCCATGGAGGAGCGGGTCGTGAACGGCCGGAAGATCCGGGAGGCGCGCTTCACCCTCCAGGAAAACGACTTTCTGATCATGATCAGCGACGGGTACGTCCACGCGGGCCTGGGCGGCATCTACCGGCTGGGCTGGGGGTGGGACAACATCGCGCTCGCCGTCCAGCGATTCCTGAAGGCCGGGATCGTTGACACCTACAAGCTCGCCCAGGCCCTGTCGAACACCTGCAGGAAGCTCTACGACGACAAGCCCGGGGACGACGCCACCGTGGTGAGCATGAAGGTCAGGCCGGCGGTCACCGCCACCGTGCTCACGGGCCCCCCGGCAAACAAGGACCTCGACGAGTTCGCGGTGAAGCGGCTCATGGCCGCCGAGGGCGAGAAGATCATCTGCGGCGGCTCCACCGCCCAGCTCGCGGCGCGCGTCCTCAAGGAGGAGCTCCTCGTGAACTGGGTGCCCCCCGCCAAGCGCAACCAGGACTCCCCCCAGCAGAAAAAGGGCTCCCCCCCCACGGCACGCCTCAAGGGTGTCGACCTCGTCACCGAGGGCATCCTCACCCTAGGCCTCGCCGCCGAGATCCTCAGGTCGTCGAAGACCGTCTACGACCTGCCCCACGACACGGACGCCTCCACCCAGCTCGCCCGGTCGCTGCTCCTGGCAGACGAGATCCACCTCATCGTGGGCACCGCCATCAACCCCAACCAGGTGGCGGACATCATCCGGGGCGAGCCCATGCGCATGGTCTACGTCCGGGAGCTCGTGCAGGTGCTCTCCGAGCGCGGGAAATACGTCGAAGTGGAAAAGATCTGACCAGCGCCTGCGGCCGGTGCCCTCCCATGGCCCTGGCGCATCCCTTCCCTTTTTCCCCGGGCAACAAATTTGCTCTGGAGGATTCGCCCGTTTTATGCAATGAAACATTCCTGTCACAGAGACTATACGAACATGCATGCCGACAGGCCGTTCCCCACACCCGAATGGTACGTTTCCGTCGTGTACCGGGATGCTCGCGGGGCGGGCCTGTGAGGGGAAAGCGGGGAGGGAGAGGGATGAAGCGCGCCATAGGGTTCGACAACGAACGGTACATCAGGGAGCAGACGAAGGAGATCCTCGAGCGGGTCGAACGGTTCGACAGCAAGCTGTACCTCGAGTTTGGCGGCAAGCTCATGTACGACTACCACGCCGCGCGCGTCCTGCCGGGGTACGACCCCAACGTCAAGATGCGCCTCCTCTCCGAGCTCAAGGACAAGGCCGACATCATCCTGTGCATCTACGCGGGCGACATCGAGCGAAAGAAGATCCGGGCGGACTTCGGCATCACGTATGACTCCGACGCCATGAAGCTCATCGACGACCTCAAGGCCTGGGGCATCGACGTCCTGGGCGTGGTGATCACCCGCTTCGAAGGCCAGCCCGCGGCGAGCCTGTTCAAGAACAAGCTCGAGCGCAGGGGCATCCGGGTCTACACGCACCGGTTCACCAAGGGCTACCCCACCGACCTGGACCTCATCGTGTCCGACGAGGGCTACGGCGCGAACGACTACATCGAGTCGAAAAAGCCCCTAATCATCGTCACCGGCCCGGGGCCGGGCAGCGGCAAGCTCGCCACGAGCCTGTCCCAATTCTACCACGACTACCGCAGGGGCATAAAAGCGGGCTACGCAAAATTCGAGACCTTCCCCATCTGGAACCTGCCCCTCATGCACCCGGTGAACATCGCCTACGAGGCGGCCACCGCCGACATCCGGGACTTCAACCTCATCGACCCCTTCCACCTCGAGGCCTACGGGAAGACCGCGGTGAACTACAACCGCGACGTGGACGCCTTCCCGGTGCTCAAGCGCATCATCGAAAAGATCACCGGGGGGGAGTCCTTCTACCGGTCCCCCACGGACATGGGGGTGAACCGGGCGGGGTACGCCATCGTCGACGACGAGGTGGTGAAGGAGGCCTCGCGCCAGGAGGTGATCCGCCGCTTTTTCCGCTACCAGTGCGAATACGTCATGGGCTTCACGGACCGGGAGACCGTGCAGCGGGTCGAGCTGCTCATCAACGACTTCGGGCTGAACCCCGAGCACCGCAGCGTCGTGGGGCCCGCGCGGGAAGCCGCCCGGGAGGCGCAGTGCGACGCGGAGAAAGGGAACGAAGGGATCTACTGCGGCGCCGCCATGGAGCTCAGGGACGGCACCATCGTCACCGGCAGCAACTCGCCCATGATGCACGCCGCGTCGAGCCTCGTCCTCAAGGCCATCAAGAGCCTCGCGGAGATCCCCGGGAAGCTCGACCTCCTGCCGCCCAACATCATCGAATCCATCGCGAGCTTCAAAACGGAGATCCTGGGCGAAAAGTCGGTGAGCCTGGATCTCGAGGAGACACTCGTTTCCCTGAGCATCAGCGCCATCTCGAACCCCGCGGCCAAGCTCGCCCTGGAAAAGATCAAGGACATCAAGGGGTGCGACGTGCACATGACGCACATTCCCACCCCCGGGGACGAGGCGGGGCTCAGGCGGCTCGGGGTCAACGTGACGAGCGACCCGAACTTCGCCACGAACAACCTCTTTATATCCTGAACCCGGCGGCCGCCGGGGACGGGACACGGTCGGGCCTTTCCGCACCGCCGCTTCGGGGCAGCCTTTCGCCCCGGGGGGCCGTGCTCACTCCTCGTCGTCGTGGATGATGAGCCTCGACGAGTGGAGGTATACCTGGTTGCCCCGGGGCAGCGCGATGGTGACGGCCGTGCCGGTGGGGCCCGCCTCGGGATCGGCGTTGGACTCAACGGAGAACTTCCCCTCGTGCATCTTCACCGTGGCGTAGGCCGTGGGCAGCCCCAGACCGGTCCCTTCCCCGGCGGGCTTCGTGGTGAAGAACGGGACGAGGATGCTGTTCATGTTTTCCCGGGAGATGCCCTTCCCCGTGTCCCTTATGGTGATGATCACCTGGATGCGGTCGCCCTCGATGGAGATGTTCAGGCTGCCTCCGTCAGGCATGGCCTCCACCGCGTTGACCATGAGGTCGAAGAGCGCCTTGCCGACTCGCTCGCCGTCGATCCACATGATGGGGTCGGCAATGCTCTTCTCGACTGACAGACGCACCGAATCGGGCCTGGGCAGGCTTTCCACCACGCCGTTGACGATGTCGACGACGTTCGCCCTGCGTTTCTTCACCCCCTGCAGCTGGGACAGGATGCTCTCGTCAGGGTGCTGGGATCTCTCGTTCATGGGTCTTCCCGGGATATCAGTAGTGAGATGGATCATTACCATATTCCCCGAAAAATTTCTCTTGAAATAATGCGCCTCCCCCCGCCCGGTCCCGGCGCCCCGAAAATAATGCGCCCGGGTATGCGCTTGTCTTGGAAAATTCCCGGGCTCTATGATATACAGTCCGTGATGGATAAATCCCCGCTTTTGAGCAGCATGGTCACCCTCATCGAGAGGACCGACTCGGACCTGCCGGACGACGTTTGCGACGCCCTGGCCCGTGCGTGCGAACGGGAGCCGGAGGGGACCGTCGCCCGCGAGACCCTCCGCATCATTCTCGAAAGCGCGGCGCTCTCCCGGAACTCCGTTCTGCCCATCTGCCAGGACACGGGCTCCATCCTGGCCATTGTCCGGGCCGAGCCCACGAAGAGGGTCTTCGACATCGAGCGCGCCCTCCGGGAGGGCCTCCGGCACCTCACGAAAAAGGGCATGCTCCGTCAGAACTGCGTGGACCCCCTCACCGGGGAAAACACCGGGGACAACCTGGGCGAGCATGTCCCGCAGATCCACTTCATCCCCACGCCCGCTCCGGCCACGGTTTCCCTCATGCTCAAGGGCGGCGGCTCGGAAAACATGAGCGCCCAGTACTCGCTGCCCGACAGCGGGCTCGATGCGGGCAGAGACCTCGACGGGGTGCGGAGGTGCATCCTCGACGCCCTGTTCAGGGCCCAGGGCAAGGGGTGCGCGCCGGGCATCGTCGGGGTGTGCATCGGGGGCGACCGTGCGTCGGGGTACCTCCTCGCCAAGGAGATGCTCTTCCGCAGGCTGGACGAGCCGAACCCCGTCCATGACCTCGAGCTGCTCGAAGAACGGGTGGTGGAGGAAGCCAACGGACTGGGCATCGGCCCCATGGGGCTGGGGGGGAGGTCCACCCTCCTGGGGGCGCGGATCGGCCTTGCAGGCCGGCACCCTGCGTGCTTCTTCGTGACGGTGGCCTACTCGTGCTGGGCGACCCGGCGCATGACCGCAGAGCTCGACGAGGAAGGGAGGATCGCCAGGTGGCTGTGAAGAAGATCACCTCCCCCCTGTCCCCGGATGTCTCCCGGGGGTTGCGGACCGGGGATGCCGTGCTCCTGTCCGGGAGGGTGGTCACCGCCCGGGACCAGGTGCACAAGTACCTGGCGGCCGGGGGCGCTTCGCCCGTGGACTTGAAGGGCCTCGTCGTCTACCACTGCGGCCCCGTGGCGATCCAGGAAAACGGCATCTGGGTGGTCAGGGCGGCGGGCCCCACCACCTCCATGCGCGAGGAGCCCTACGAGGCGAAGGTCATCAGGGACCATCGCCCGGGCGCCATCATGGGCAAGGGGGGCATGGGCGACGCCACCCGGGACGCCCTCAGGACCGAGGGGTGCGCCTATTTGCACCTCACCGGCGGAGCGGCCTCCTACATCGCCCGGACCATCGTCTCCGTGGAGGAGGTGTATCTCACCGGGTTCGGACAGCCCGAGGCCATGTGGGTGCTCCAGGTGGAAGACCTGCCCGCGCTGGTCACCATGGATTCACGCGGGGACTCCCTGCACAGGAAGATAGAAAACAGTTCGTGGAAGGTCCTGAAGCAGATCCTCAAGAACCCCTTTCCCTGAGGATCTATCCGGCAAAGGGGAATAACGCACGACGAAGGAGGAAGGTTCCATGAAGGTCAACGAGTTGTTCAATCTCACGGGCAAAACGGCAATCGTGACCGGCGGCGGCCGGGGAATCGGCAGGTTCATTGCCGGAGGCCTTGCGGAAGCGGGTGCGAATGTGGTCATCGCGTCCCGGAAGGTTCAGAAGTGCGAAGAGGCGGCCGGCGAGCTGAAGTCCCTGGGGGTGAAATCCCTGGCGGTGAAATGCGACACCTCTTCCGATGAAGACATCCAGAACCTGGTGGACACCACCATGAAGGAGTTCGGAAAGATCGACATCCTCGTGAACAACGCCGGCATCACCTGGGGCGCGCCCACCCTCCAGTTTCCCCAGGACAAGTGGGACAAGATCTTCGCCGTCAACATCCGCGGGGTGTGGGTCCTCTCCCAGAAGGTCGCCAATATCATGAAGGACCAGGGGGGGGGCAAGATGATCAACATCTCGTCCATCATGGCTTCCCGGGGCTCCATCGAGGAGGGCCATCCGGCCGTTGCGTACAACCCCTCCAAGGCGGCCGTGGAAATCCTCACCAAGAACCTCGCGGTGAAGCTCGCCCGCTACAGGATCCACGTCAACTGCATCGCCCCGGGCTTCTTCCGCACGGACATGATGGAGTACGCATTCAAGGACGACATGAAGCCGATCCTCGACATCATGCTGGCTGGCATTCCCCTGCACATGTTCGGCGAAGCCGAGCACGTGAAAGGGCTTGCGGTGTTCCTCGCCTCCAGGGCCTCCGATTTCATGACCGGCGCGATCATCCCGCTGGACGGCGGTCAGGGCGCAATGTAGTCTTCCCGGGGCCTGGCAGGAGCCTGCCAGGCCTCTTTCTCCCGCCGGTCCGCCCGAAGCTCCCCGCGCCGCCCGGCACCCCGTGTCCAGCCCTTTGCGCCCGGGAGAAGTGCGGCCCCCGGGTTCGCTGATCCTCAGGAAACCTTCACGCAGTACTCGTCGTTGTCCATGTCCTGGAGATAGACGGCGAAATACCGGTCACCCTCCTCCTTCTCGAACCAGGCGAGCCCCTGCTCCCGGCACTGAGGGCACGCGCCCCAGGGGATGTGGATGCCCAGGATGCGGTACCCGGTGGTGGCGCGGGAATCGATGCGGAACGACCCCGGGCACCGGGTGCAGAGCCTCACGACCTCGTCCTGACTCTCGGTGATGCCGTCCGTGTCGTAGAAGATGTTCCGGTGCCGCTGCTGCAGGCCCGAGGAGGGCCGCTCGGCCCTGCCCCTGGTTTTCCACATCTCCAGGAGCTTTTCGCAGAGGCGCTCGATGTACTCGATGACGCGCGGGTCTTCCCGGATGCGCCCGGGGTCGAGGTCGGGCTCCCTGATGTAGGAGTAGTCAACCCCCGCCAGGGCCAGGATGATGCCCGTGTTCACGTAGGGGAGCGCCGCCTCGATGGAATAGCCCCCCTCGAGCACGCAGATGTGCGGGGAGAGGAGCTCGTTGAGCCGGGCGTAGCCGGCGGCGGTGAAGGACATGTTCGTGATGGGGTCGGAGTAGTGATTGTCCTGTCCCGCGGAGTTGACGATGAGGTCCGGTTCGAAGTCTTCGATGACGGGCAGGACGAAATGCTCCATGACGTGGAGCATCCCGGCGTCGCTCGTCCTGGGCGGAAGCGGGACGTTCAGGGTCATGCCATAAGCGTTGGGGCCGCCGAACTCCTCCGGGAAGCCCGAGCCCGGGTAGAGGGTCCTGCCGTCCTGGTGGAGGGAGATGTAGAGCACGTTGGGGTCGTTCCAGTACACGTCCTGGGTCCCGTCCCCGTGGTGGCAGTCCGTGTCCACCACCGCGATCTTCCGGATGCGGGGGTAGTGCCTCCTCACCCACTCGATCATCACGGCCTCGATGTTGATGTTGCAGAACCCGCGGGCGCCCTGGACGACCCGCATGGCGTGGTGGCCCGGGGGCCTCACCAGGGCGAAGGCCTTTTCCACCGTGCCGTCGAGCACGAGCCGGGCTTTGTTGCTGCTCCAGCAGCTCACTTCGCTCGAGGTGTCATGGAAGGCGTTGCGGAAGAGGATCTTCATGTACTCGGGGAACGCCGCGTCGCGGCCCGGGGGTTTCTCGTGGCCGCCGGCTTCGTTTGG
>JAKLDU010000009.1 GCA_022703355.1 Deltaproteobacteria bacterium
TGGGGCTCGCGCAGCTCATCGCGGCGCTCACGCCCCTGCCGGCCTCGGTGGCCCCGTGGTCGCTCGTCTTCGCGCTGGTCGTGGGCGCCGGCGTCGGCATCACCGCCGGCATCTATCCAGCGAGCCGCGCCTCGCGGCTCGATCCCATCGAGGCGCTCCGCTATGAGTGAGAAAGGACGGCCATGATCAGCATTCTGACCAGAAGCTTCACCCGGGTACGCCGGGCACGGCGCACGGTTTCCCTCCTGCTCGCGGTCCTGCTCCTTTCGGGCTGCGCCGTGGGACCCGACTACATCACGCCCGACCAGGAGGTTCCCTCGGGGTGGATCGATCCCTCGAAGGCCTCCCCTTCTGACCCCGCCGCCCTGGCCTCGTGGTGGGAGTCGTTCGGAGACCCCGTGCTCACCGGCCTCGTCGCGCGGGGGATGAGCTCCAACCTCGACCTTAAGATCGCGACCGAGCGCCTCAGGCAGTCGAGGGCGGCCCTTGGCCAGGCATCCGGGGCGCTCTGGCCCTCCCTGGACCTGAACGCTTCCCACCAGCGCAGCGGGTCGCGCCTGCCGGGAAGCACGGTGGAGCGGGCCGGCGACAGCAGCGTCACCCTTTCCGAATCGAGCACCAAGGACCTCTCCCGCGCGGGCTTCGACGCCTCCTGGGAGATCGACCTCTTCGGGGGGACCCGGCGCACCGTCGAGGCGGCCCGGGCGAACGTCCGGGCATCCCGGGAAGACCTGCGGGACGTCCTCGTCACCGTGGCGGGCGATATCGGCCAGAACTACCTCACCCTGCGGGGGCTCCAGGAGCAGCTCAAGGTCACCCGGGAGAACCTCGCGGCCCAGGAGCGCTCGGAGCAGATCACGAAGAAGCGCTACGACGCGGGTTTCGCCAGCGCCCTGGACGTCTCGGGCGCCCAGGCCCAGGCAGCCTCCACCAGGGCCCAGATCCCGGCCCTCCAGGCGCAGATCAGGCAAACCATCTACGGCCTCGGCTTGCTTCTCGGGCAGGAACCGGGGGCGCTCCTCGCGGAGCTCGAAGGGGAAAAGCCCATGCCGGGCGTGCCTGCGCAGGTGCCGGCGGGCCTGCCCTCGGAGCTCCTCCAGCGGCGCCCGGACATCCGCGGCGCCGAGGCGCGCCTGCACGCGGCCACGGCCCGCATCGGCGCGGCGAAGGCGGACCTGTTCCCGCGGTTCACCCTGAACGGCTCCGCGAGCATCCAGGCGTCCGACCTGGTGTCCTGGAGCGAGTCGGTCTCCCGCCTCTGGTCCTTCGGCCCTTCGGTGAGCTGGAACCTCTTCAACGGCGGCGCCACCCGCGCCCGGATCGAGGAGAACAGGTCCCTGGCGGACGAGGCTTTCGCTTCGTACCGCAAGACCATCCTCTCTGCGCTCCAGGAGGTCGAGAGCGCGTGGGTGGCCTTCGACCGGGAGACCGAGCGCGCGGCCCTGCTGGGTACGGCCGTGGAGAGCAACCGCCGCTCCGTGGACCTGGCCACCCGGCTCTATGTCGAGGGCCAGAGCGACTTCCTCCCCGTGCTCGACGCCCAGCGCTCGCTGTACGGCGCCCAGCAGGCCCTCATTACCAGCCGCAGCCAGATCTCGACCCACCTGGTGAGCCTGTACAAGGCGCTCGGCGGCGGCTGGGACGCGGAGAAAGCCGGGGAGTAGCGTCTCCGCCTCCCCGGTCCCTTGCGTAAAAAAGATCGATCTGCTCCCTTCCGGTGTCTTGAAAATACCCGCCTGTCCGGCATAATGAGAAGAGATGCGGGATTTTTCCCCGCACTCCCTGCATGATGCGGGGTGAAGAACCCAAGACACGGAGAGGCCGCTCATTCCCATGAAAAATGAAGAGTTCAGCACCCTGGACTGGCATGTGTTGCACGTGGAAACGGTCCTCTCCATCATGGAGTCCGGCCCGGGCGGGCTGAGCCGCGACGAAGCCCGGCGCCGCCTGGAGGTCTTCGGCCCCAACGAGCTCCAGGCCGGGGAGGCCGCCTCCCCCTGGACTGTCCTGCTCGGGCAGTTCAGGAACGTGCTCATCGTCATCCTGCTCCTGGCAATCGCTCTCTCGGCCTTCCTGGGCCACGCGGTAGAGGCCGCCGCCATCGCCGTGATCGTGCTCTTCGCCGTGCTGCTGGGCTTCGCGCAGGAATACCGCGCGGAGCGCGCCGTGGAGTCGCTGCGGAAGATGGCGGCCCCCACGGCCACGGTCATCCGCGAGGGCGGGGAGGTGGAGGCGCCCGCCCGGGAGCTCGTCCTGGGCGACATGATCATCCTGAGGGCCGGGGACCGGGTCCCCGCAGACGCCCGGCTGGTCGAGGCGGTGAACCTGCAGACGGATGAGGCGGCGCTCACGGGGGAGTCCCTCCCCGTGGAAAAGGCCGCCGGGGCCCTCCGGAGCACGGACCTTCCCCTGGGCGACCGCAGGAACATGGCCTACGCAGGCACCGCGGTGAGCTACGGCAGGGGGCGGGCGGTGGTCACGGCAACGGGCATGGGCACGGAGTTCGGCAGGATCGCCCGGATGCTCCAGACGGTGGAGACGGGAAGGACCCCCCTGCAGGCGAACCTCGACCGGGTGGGGAGCACGCTGGCCAGGGCCGCCCTGGGGGTCGTGGCGCTCATCGTGGCCCTCGGCCTGTTCCGGGGCCAGCCCTTCATCGACATGCTCGTCTTCGGCATCGCGCTGGCGGTGGCCGTGGTCCCTGAGGCGCTGCCCGCGGTGGTCACCATCTCGCTGGCCCTCGGGGTGCAGCGGATGGTGAAGCGCAACGCCCTCATGCGCCGCCTGCCCGCCGTGGAAACCCTCGGGAGCACCTCGGTCATCTGCACCGACAAGACCGGGACGCTGACCAAAGACGAGATGACGGTCAGGAAGATCTTTTCCTCCGGTCTCCTGTGGGATGTCTCCGGGGCGGGATACGAGCCGACAGGGGGCTTCTCCTCCCCGGAAGGTGCGGACGGCCCGTCGGAGCCGCTCAAGAGGCTTCTCGCCGCCGCGGTTCTGGCTTCCGATGCAGAGATCGTTTACAGCCAGGCCGAGGGCCGCTGGCAGGTGAAGGGCGACCCCTCCGAGGGGGCGCTCGTGACGGCTGCCGCCAAGGCCGGGATAAACAGGGCCGAGCTCCAGGCATCGTTCCCCCGGGTGGACGAGATCCCCTTCACGTCCGAAACCAAGCGCATGACCACCCTGGTTTCCGGGCCCGGCGGGGTGTTCGCGTGCACGAAAGGCGCGCCGGAAGTCATCCTCGGGTCGTGCACGATGATCTCCACCGACCGGGGCGATCTCCCGCTGGACGACCGGGCCCGGGCGGAAATCGTCGAGGCGGCTCGCGCCATGGCGGGAGATGCGCTCCGCGTGCTCGCGATCGCCCGCAGGGACGGCGCGGCACGGGGGAGCGCGGAGCGGGAAATGACCTTCCTCGGCCTCGCGGGCATGATCGACCCCCCGCGCCCCGAGGCCGGGGACGCGATCAAAACCTGCGAGCGGGCGGGCATCAAGCCGGTGATGATCACGGGCGACCACCCTGTCACCGCCCGGGCCGTGGCCCGGGACCTCGGCCTGCTCAAGGGCGGCCGCACGGTCACCGGCGCCGAGCTGGAGGTTATGGGCGACGAAGAGCTCGAGCGCGAGGTCGAAAACATCGAGGTCTACGCCCGCGTCTCGCCGGCGCACAAGCTCCGCGTGGTTGCCGCGCTCAAGGCCAGGGGGCACGTGGTGGCCATGACGGGCGACGGGGTGAACGACGCCCCCGCCCTGAAGAAGGCCGACATCGGCATCGCCATGGGCATCACGGGCACGGACGTGACCAGGGAGGCCGCAGCCATGATGCTCACGGACGACAACTTCGCGTCCATCGTGGCCGCGGTGGAGGAAGGCCGGGGGATCTTCGACAACATCAGGAAATACCTGATGTACCTCCTCTCCTCCAACATCGGCGAGATCGGCCTCATGGCCGGGGCTTCGCTCCTGGGCCTCCCCCTGCCCCTGAGCGCGGTGCAGATCCTCTACGTCAATCTCGCCACTGACGGCCTGCCCGCGCTGGCCCTGGCGGTGGACCCCCCGGAAGAGGACATCATGCGGCGGCCTCCCCGAAACCCCCGGGAGGGCGTCTTTTCCCGCCCGGTCATCGCGCTGATGGTCGCCGGGGGAGTCTGGTCCATGCTGATCAACCTCTTCCTCTTTTCCTGGACCCTGAATTCGGGCAGGGGCCTCCGGGAGGCCATGACCATGTCCTTCGTCTCCCTGGTGCTCATCCAGTTCTTCAAGGCCTACAACTTCCGGTCCGACCGCCATTCGGTCCTCGACCGGCCCTTCGCCAACAGGTGGCTGAACCTGGCCATCGCCTGGGAGCTCGCCCTGCTCATGGTGATCGTCTACGTGCCGGCCCTCCAGACGCCGTTTCTCACCTTCAGCCTGGCCCCCGGTGACTGGGCCATCGTCGCCCTCCTGTCGGCGTCGGTGGTGCCGGTGCTCGAGGCGACCAAGTGGCTGGTGAACCGCCCGGCTGCCCGGGATTGACCTGACAGGCGACCGGGCCAGCAGCGTCTCCCCCGGGAGTCCCGGCGGAAGGCAGGGCCGCCCTTCCCGCTTCACAGGCCTTTTCCCGCACAAATATGTATTGCAATGGCCTGGCTTTGCCGATACATAAAACCACTATGGAAGACGTGTTCACACTGGAAGATCTGAGCTTTCCCCTTCTCATGAAGGAAACCGTCGAAACGAATTTCTCGGGCATCATCTTCGTGTCTTCGGGAGAGTGGAAGAAGGGGCTCATCTTCAGGGACGGCGTCCTGTGCACCATCCAGTCGAACAAGATAAGCGAGCTCCTCGGGAGCATCCTCGTCTCCATGGCCGCCATCAGCGAGGCGGAAAACGAGCTTTCCCTCCAGAGGTCCCGCCTGGAGCGCAGAAAGCAGGGCGTGATCCTGCTGGAAATGGACCTCGTCAATGTCAAGATCATAAACGAGGCCCTGAGGAACCAGTTCTACACGAGGTTCCTGGACATATTCACCTGGGAGACGGGCACGGTCCAGCGCGTGGCCAAGGGGCAGATCAACAAGATCCCGGACATCCCGCGGACGGAATTTCTCCGCCTGCTGAGAAAAGGCATTTTGGAGTTCTCGAACTTCAGCACGGTAATCGCCGCCCTGACCCCCCATTCCGGCACGTCCCCCAAGAAGCTCGCCGATACCTTCCCGCCGGATCTGGGGGTGAGAATCGACAACATCGACAGCTTCAAGGTCTCCGAGCTGCTCCTCCTCGGCCAGGACCCGCCCAGGGCGCTGCTGGCCCTGTACTGCACGGGCCTGGTGAGCTTCGAGGAGAGCAGGCACAAGGCGCTCATCGAAACGCTCCTTGCCTCCCTGCACAGGATCAGGGAACAGGATCCCTTCGCAACCCTGGGGGTCGACCAGCTCATCTCCGACGCCGGGCTCAAGCGCGCGTACATCAAGCTGGTGAAGAACAACCACCCGGACACCTACTCCTACGCGGACGACCCCGAGGTGAGAAGGCTCGCCAACGAGATCTTCACGGAGATCCAGAAGGCCTACACCACCATCGCGAGGATACGTGAGGGAAAGCCGCCGGAGCAGCCCAAGGGCATCGACGAGACCCTGCAGGCGGAGATCCTCTTCAATCAGGGGACGGTCGCCCTGCGGGAAAAGGACTACAGCAGGGCTTTGGACAACTTCCGCGCCGCCGTGAAGATGAAGCCCGACGAGCGGGTCTTCCTCGAGTCCTTCGTCCGCACCCTGTACCTCAGGTACCAGAACACGGGCAAGGGGAACGGCTTCGAGATCAAGACCGCCATCAGGGAGGGCACGAAGCTTTTCCCCGAGTCGGACGCCCTCTACGTGGTGCTCGGGTGGCTCCTCAAGAAGGAAGGCTCGAGCAAGGCGCCCGAGGCTTTCAGGAAGGCCATCCAGATCAACCGGAACAATGCCGACGCCCAGCGGGAGCTCAGGCTCTACAACATGAGATCGGGCAAGTAGTCCCGGGCACCGTCTCCCGGAAAACCCTTCAGGAACCCTTTCCCTCCACCATCGCCCTCACCTTCGGGGGCAGGTAGATGTAGTCGAGGTTCATTTGCGCTATGGCCTCCAGGATGAGGCGGCTGCGCTCGGCCAGGGAGGAGTTGGCGTCGTAGACCACCATGAGCTTTTCCTGGAGCCTGCAGACCCCGCCCTTCCGGTTGATCCGGTCCTCGATGACCTCGATGCCGGCGTTGGAGGCCGTCTCGTAGAGGAGCTCGAACAGCTCCTTCGCATTTTCCGCGGCTTTTCGTCCGGTGCTCATGCTCTTCCGAAATCGTCCTCGACACGGACGATGTCGTCCTCCCCGAAATAGTCCCCCTGCTGCACCTCGATGAAGACCAGGTCACCTTGACCGACGTTTTCGATCCTGTGCGCCGCGCGGCGGGGTATGTCGACGGCCTGGGCGGACGAAAGCCTCACCCGCTCCTCCCCCACCGTGACGAGGGCTTCGCCGGAAACGACGATCCAGTGCTCCCTTCTCCTCCCGTGGTACTGGAGGCTCAGGCGCCTTCCCGGCAGCACCGTGATCCGCTTGACCTTGTGGTCGCTCCCGTCGTCGGAGAGGACCTCGAAGCTTCCCCAGGGCCGGTGCTCCTTCAGGCCCCCCAGGGCCAGGATGCGGGAGTAGGCGTCCAGGTAGAAGCTCACCCTGTCGCCGGAGAAGGGCGCGAGGCCCGGTATCGTTTTCAGCCCTTCCCCGGGCGCCTGCCCGTGCTCGCAGACGAAGAAGCACGACCGGGGGGCGGCCCTGAACACGGCCATGTCCTCTTCAGAAGGGCTCGGCGGAAGGGTGGTCACGAGGGGTTTACCGCACAGGCCGGCAAGGAGCAGGCCGATGGCGCCGGCCAGGTTGTGGATGAGGTCTAAGCCCGAAGACGCGCCGAGAAACGCCCCGGCCTCGCGGCAGGAAATCGCGGGGAGGCCCGGCTGGTGCGCAGCGTACAGGTCCGCGTCCACGCCGGCGGACTTCAGTCCGGCCAGAAACGCTTCGGGCGCCGGACCGCCCGGGATGAGAATGCCTACCTTCAAGCCCTGTCATCTCCTCGATAAAAAGCCTGCACGTCCCCGTGAAAGATTCCCCAGCCCGCAGCGGCCCTTCCCGTCCCCGGTGGGCCGCCGGGAAACGCCGCTCCAGGCGCTATCGTCCTCGTGCCCTCCGGCAAGAATATCCTTTCGGCGGCACTTGAGGCAAGGAAAAAGGGCAACAGGCACCCCGGGGCCGGAAAGTGTGTTTTGCAGGAAGACATTTCCGACTCCACCCCAGGCGCACTCCGGCTGGAACCGGGGCTCGGCACGCGTTCGTCCGGCAACGTCACGCCGCTGGAAAACACCAGCAGGAAGAACGGTTTTGAGCAACCCCCGCCCAGGCACTGGACGGGTGGGCGGCCGTAAGCGATGTCCCCCTCGAATGGGTGGAAGACCATGAGGCCCCCACCCATTCAACGGGCACCTCAAAAAATCAATTTTGCAGGATCTTCATCACATCCCGATAACTTTCATCGCTTCTTCGAGGGAGTAGTGGGCTTTGATGTCATATTCAAAGCCGGGAATGTCATGGAACATCGCCAATCTGCTCACTCCTAGGGCATAAGCTTCTTCGAATTTCCCTTTCTTGGGCTCAAAAACAATCATGACGGACAGTCCTTGAAGAGTCCCACGCACCGCGCCCTGCACAACGAAAGTTCCCAGGCTGGCGTCGTCAGGAAATTTCGTTATCGACTTTACGTACCTCTGTGCGACTTCCTTTGCTTTATCGGATGGGTAGGTACACGTTGTAACAATATACATATCTCTCTCCTTTCACCCATGTGACACGATCTGTTGAACAGGAACCTTTCGTGCCGTGACGCCGACTGTTCCGGCGGCATTGTCCCCCCGCTCATTTCTCCGGTTTCAGACCATCACTTGGTCATGGCTTTAATCATCACCTCTACCTGGGCCACCGAGGCCGTGGGGTGGACCTCGAAATATACATAGGGGGCATACTGCTGAATGAGGTTCATGAGATCCACCTCGGTTCCTTCAACGACTGAATATCCGGCAAATTCACCGGGGAATACGCCCCAGTCCTTGAGCGGGCCCTTACTCATATCCTTCTTGACCATCTCCAGCAGCATATTCAGCCCAATACCGCGCTCTTTGATATCAACAGGTATTCTTGACCGGTCAAAGTCCCAAAGCATGAGATACTTTCCCATTGTCTTTCTCCTTTCTCACCTTCTCAGCCAAGGCTTTGAAACAGCCTGACTGCTTTATAATCGCATCTGCATGTGCGGTGCTTCAGGTGGATAACCCGATCATCTTCAAGGCCTCACCAACATCCAGCCAGGTGTGGACGGAATAGGTCAAGCCGGGAACTCCGAAGTAGGCCACGTACCTGTTCGTGATGTGCTCGAGCGCATCCGGCAATTTCGATCTCTCGCAGTCATACAAGGTGATGGTCTGAAGGCCCTCCCCTTTCGTGCTGCTTATGAATGGCCCTCTCATGGTGATGTATTTGGGCAATGACTTCTGTTCAACAAAACGATTGCCGACTTCCTTCGCACCTTCAGGTGGATAGGACATCATGCCAATGATGATCATGGGATCCTCCTTTGTTCTGGCAGGGTTCTCCGGGGCATTCACTGTGGACTGAACCAACAGGAAAAATTGATCGATTTCAGGTGGACACCACCCCCCCTCATGCCGGGACAGTTCGATGGTGCGCTTTCGGCAGGTGTCTCAAGGGTTATCAACCGGTTTAAATTGAATAATTTCATTGAATTTCATAACAGGATTAATAAAGGTACACGGGACCCAACAAATTATGATTAGAATAATTCTGTATTAGCAAGAATCAATAGCGCTTCGAATATTTTTTTCCGTGCAGGGGCATGCAGGGAGAATCCTGTGCCGCAGCCCACGCGCTGCCTTCGCTGAACACCTCACCCGACAATCGTCACCACAGGGACCAGGCAGTGGCCTAAACGTCGATGCCTGCCCTGGTTTGCTGAATGAATCATCCGACAATCGTCGCCACAGGGCGGTAAGACACGATCCCGCAGAACGATAAAAGAAAGGGAGGAGACAGAGCCTGCCTCCTCCCTTGTGTTGCTCAGGGGGTATGAGTACTGACGGGCGCTACCCTGCGGCCTCCTGATCTCCCTCGCTGGCCTTCAGGTCGATTCCCGCGGCCTTTGCGACCAGCTGGGCTATGTCGAACGCCTGGAGCTTCTCGGAAAGCTCGAGCTCCTTGATGCCGTCGGAGAGCATGGTGAAGCAGAAGGGGCAAGCGGTGCACACGGTCTTCGCCCCCGCCGCCTCGGCTTCCTTGGTGCGCTTCTGGTTGATCCTCGTGCCGAGGTCCTCTTCCATCCACATCCTGCCGCCGCCCGCGCCGCAGCAGAAGCTCTTGGCGTGGTTGCTGGCCATCTCCACCACCGCCCCGGAGTTCAGGGCCTTGAGGATGTTCCTGGGCTGGTCGTAGACCTTGTTGTACCTGCCGAGGTAGCAGGAGTCGTGGTAGGTCATGGTGCCCAGGTCCGCGACGGGCTCCTTGAGCGTGATCTTGCCGCTCTTGATGAGCGTGTCGAGGATCTCGGTGTAGTGGAACACCTCGAAATCGCCGCCGAGCTCCTTGTAGTCGTACTTGAGCGTGTTGTAGCCGTGCGGGCACATGGTGATGATCTGCTTGACGCCGTAGGCCTTGAAGGTCTCGATGTTCGCCATGGCCAGCGCCTGGTAGATGTACTCGTTGCCGATCTTCTTGGCCGAGTCGCCGCAGCAGCCTTCCTCGGTGCCAAGGATGGCGAAGTCCACGCCCGCCAGCTGGAGCAGCTTGGCGATGGAGAGCGCCACCTTCTTGTTCAGGTCGTCGAAGGAGCCCGCGCACCCGACGTAGAACAGGTACTCGGCGCCGCCCTTCTCGGACATGAGCGGGATGTTGTGGCCCTTGGCCCAGTCCGCCCTCACGTGGGCGCCGATGCTCCACGGGTTGGAGTTGTTCTCCATGCCCTTGAACACGTCGAGCACCTCGGCGGGGAAGTCGGACTCCATCATGACCATGTAGCGCCTGAGGTCGATGAGCTTCGGGAACTGGGTTATGTAGCACGGGCACGCCTCGACGCAGGCCATGCAGGTGGTGCAGGCCCAGATGGTGTGCTTGTCGATGGTGTCGCCGATGAGCGCCGGCCCGGTGTATTCCTCGTCAGCCAGGATGCGGTAGTTGCCGTCCACGTCCATGGCGAACTTCGCCTTGGTCTCCATGTAGTTGCGGATGTCCTGTATCACGTCCCTGGGCTTGAGCGGCTTGTCCGTGTTGAAGGCGGGGCACACCTCGACGCAGCGGCCGCAGCGTACGCACGCCTCGGAGTCGTACAGGTCTTTCCAGGAGTATTCCTCGAGCTTGTGGATGCCGAAGGTCTCGGCGTTCTCGAACATCTCGGGGGGCATGAACCTGATGGGCGCCGGGTTGTCGCTGGTGTTCCTCAGGAAGATGTTCACCGGGGTCAGGAAGATGTGCATGAGCTTCGAGTACGCGATGTACACGAAGAAGACCGCCGCGCCGATCACGTGGGTCCACCACAGCAGCATGTGGAGGCTCCTGAGCCCGCTCTCGTTCATCCACGAGAACGCGAGGCCCGCGATGCGGCCGATGGGTGACGTCCAGATGTAGGGGTGCATCGGGCTCGCCGGGTTCGCCTCGGTGGCCTGGATCCTCAAGCCCTCGACGATGAAGCCGGTCACGAGGATGGCCAGGATGAACCACAGGATGGTCTTGTCCTCGGGCTTCTCATCGAGCCAGACGGGCTTGATGACGTACCTGCGGTACAGGGCCATAAGAATGCCTATGATGGCCAGGAACCCGAACACGTCCGCGAACAGGGACAGTCCGAGGTAGAACCCGTCCTTCATGAACCACCAGTGCCAGATGGGCCAGATGACGTCGGCCTGCAGGAAGACGACCGCCGTGGTGATGGTGAGGGCGATGAAGCCCCAGAGTATCAGGAAATGGAACGTGCCCTGGTAGGGCTCCCTGAGAATCTTCTTCTGGAGGAACACGTCCCACACGGCGTGCCAGAACCGCTCCCCCGGTTTGTCGAGCCTGTCGCTCTCGGAGCCCTGGGCAGCCCAGATGGCCTTGAGGCGGGTGAAGAAGCCGTTCGTCACGAGCCCGCGGAAAAGCATGAGCAGAGCGCCAGCCACGATGAAATAGAGAACGACCTGCGCCGTCGGGAACCCGGGCCCCAGGATGTTCCAGAAAACCTCTCTCGAAATTTCTGCGCCTGAACCGTGCATACTACCCCCCTGGATCATTATTCATCGGGGCGGGGTGTTGCCCCGCCCCGCGTACTGCTGATTATCCCTTCACCTTCTTGATCTCGTCGATCAGTGCGGGGACCACGTTGAAGAGGTCGTCGACCACGCCATAGTCGGCCTTCTGGAAGATCGGGGCCTCGGCGTCTTTGTTGATGGCGACGATGACCTTCGAGGTTCCCATGCCGGCGAGGTGCTGAATGGCGCCGGAAATGCCGCAGGCGATGTACAGGTTGGGGCTGACCGTTTTGCCGGTCTGGCCGACCTGGTAGGAGTGCCCTCTCCAGCCTGCGTCAACCGCGGCCCTGGAGGCGCCGGTGGTTGCGGTGGGTCCGAACAGCTTTGCAAGGTCTTCGAGCAGCTTGAAGTTCTCGGGGCCCTTCATGCCGCGGCCGCCGGAAACGATGATCTCGGCCTCAGTCTGGTCGGGCTCGTTGGTCTGCGCGAGTTCGATGCTCTTCACGACCGCCTTGATCTTGGAGGCGTCGAGGGAGACCGCAACCTTCTCCACGGCGCCGGCGCCGGCGATCTCTTTCACGGAGAAAGAGTTGGGGCGCACCGCGATGACCTGCGGGTCGGCCACTGCCTCGACCATGGCGTACGCCTTGCCTGCGTAGACCGGCCTCTTGGCAACGACCTTGTCCCCTGCCTTGGTCAGGTCGACCGAGTCGGAGATGGCGCCCACGCCGAGCCGTGCGGCCACTGCGGGGATGAAATCCTTGCCCTGCGCGGTGGCGCTGGCGAGGATGACGGAGGGGTTCACGGTCTTCGCGACCTGCGCGAAAGCCTGAACGTACGCCTCGGTCACGTAGTTCTCGAACTCGGGACCGTCGACGACGAAGATCTTGTCTGCGCCGAACTTCGCAAGCTGGGGTGCGAGCGCTTCCGCGCCTTTGCCGATGATGCACACCGCAACGTCGCCGCCCAGTTCCTTGGCCTTGCTTGCTACCTCAAAAGAGCCCTTCTTGATCTCGCCCTTCTGGACTTCTGCATAAATGAGTGTTCCTGGCATCTCTCTTCCCTCCCTCTTAGACTATCTTCACATCTTCGTGGAGAATTCTGGCAAGTTCTTTCGCCTTTGCAGCCGCGTCGTCGCCTGCGATCTTCTTTCCAGCCTCGCGGGCCGGGGGCAGGGTCATCTCCTTGACGACCGTCTTCGGGCCGTCGGACACGCCGAGCGCTGCGGCCGTCTTCACGTCAACGGGCTTCTTCTTCGCCTTCATGATGCCGGGCAGGGATGCATAGCGGGGCTCGTTGAGACCCTTCTGCGCGGAGAACACTGCCGGGAGAGGAACCTCTACCACTGCCACGCCGCCCTCGACCTCTCTGGTCACGGTGGCCTTGCTCTTGTCAGCGGCTACGTCGAACTTGATGACCATGGTGATGGAGGGGATGCCGAGCATTTCGGCAACCATCACCGGGACCTGCGCGCTGTCATCGTCGATGGCCTGCTTGCCCATGAAGATGGCGTCGTACGCTTTTCCCGAGCCCTTGATCGCCGCTGCGAGGGCCGCTGCGGTCGCAAACGGGTCGGCCTTCTCCGCATAAGCGGCGTCCGCGATGTGGATCGCGGTGTCGGCGCCCATGGCGAGAGCGGTGCGGATCGCCTCGACAGCCCTGTCAGGCCCCAGGGATACAACCGTAACCTCGCCGGCCTTCAGCTCTTCCTTCTTCTTCAGGGCTTCTTCGACTGCGAACTCGTCGTAGGGATTCATGACCCACTTGATCCCGTCCTGTACGATACCGGCTCCCTGAATCTTGATCAAAGTTTCAGTGTCAGGTACCTGCTTAATGCAAACAACTGTATTCACATTATCCTCCTTCCTACATACTTTTATATTAGCCTAGAGGCCTGTTTCCTTATCCTTCGATCCCCCTGCCCCCGTTCCGTTCTTCACGAACCCGGAGAGGAAGGAGTTTCCGACCATGGTTGCCACCTCGTGCACATCGAAGCGTTTCCTCCTTGCCGTCACGAGGTACGTGGACAGTTCGTCCAGGGATCCGAAGATCACGCGGGCGCAGATCTCGGGCTTGAGATCCACCCTGAACAGCCCCTGCTCCTGGCCCTGGGCCACGATGTCCGCGATGATGTTCAGATAGGCAAGGAAATGCTTGTTCTTGTATTCCCTCATAAACTTGTTCGACTGCCTGAGCTCGACCTGGATCACCTCGGCCAGGGCCCTGTCTGTTTCTATCATGGTGAGATGGTTGTCGCAAAAGGTAATTATCTTTTCTCGAGGGTCGGTGATGTTCTCGAGTCTGGATTTCACGGTGGTGATGATCCTGTTCAGCTCCTCCTCGAAGAGGGAGATCAGGATATCGTCCTTGTTTTTGAAGTAAAGGTATATCGTCCCATCCGCCACATGCGCTTCTCTCGCAATCTCGGAGACCTTGGAGTTATAGAAACCTTCCATAGCAAATACATGCTTGGCGGCGTTCAATATCATCCGGTATTTTTCTTCGCCTCTCATTTGGTCCCTTCCCTACGATAAAAACCCACAATGATGCCGTATCGTCTCAGATAATGGTGGAGCGGGGACCCCGCCGGAGGGCGGAATCCCCGCGGTTTCTAAAAATTTAGCCCAGTTTCTTCCTGTTTGCCACGAGGTCGTCCACCACCGCCGGGTCGGCCAGCGTCGACGTGTCGCCGAAATCGGCAAAGTCGCTTGCGGCGACCTTCTTGAGCACGCGGCGCATGATCTTGCCGGAGCGTGTCTTCGGGAGCGCGTCGGCCCACTGGATGTGGTCGGGCGTCGCGATGGGTCCGATCTCCTTTCTCACGTGAGCGATGAGGGTCTTCTTGAGGTCTTCGGACTTGTCCACGCCGGTGTTCAGCGTGACGTACGCGAAGATGCCCTGGCCCTTGATGTCGTGCGGGAAGCCCACAACCGCCGCCTCGGCGACGTTCGGGTGGGAAACCAGCGCGCTCTCGACCTCTGCGGTGCCCATGCGGTGGCCGGATACGTTGATGACGTCGTCCACGCGGCCCGTGATCTTGTAGTAGCCGAGGTCGTCCCGCTCCGCACCGTCACCGGTGACATAGTAGCCGGGGAACTGCACGAAGTAGGTCTCTTCGAACCGCTTGGGGTCGCCCCACACGCCTCTCATCTGGCCGGGCCACGGCTTCTTGATGACCAGGTTGCCCCTGGCGACGCCCTGGAGCTCCTTGCCGTCGTCGTCGAGCAGCGCGGGCTCGACGCCGAAGAAGGGCACGGTCGCCTTGGCGGGCTTGATGTCGATGGCGCCGGGCAGCGGGGTGATGAGGATGCCGCCGGTCTCGGTCTGCCACCAGGTGTCAACGATGGTGCACTCGCCGCGGCCGATCATGTTGTAGTACCATCTCCAGGCCTCGGGGTTCAGCGGTTCGCCCACGGAGCCCAGGATCCTGATGGAGGAGAGGTCGTGCTTCTTGACCCACTCGTCGCCCTCTTTCGCAATGGCGCGGATGGCGGTGGGAGCGGTGTAGAAGATGTTGACCTTGTGCTTCTCGCAGACATCCCAGAACCTGTCGTAGGCGGGATAGCTGGGAACGCCCTCGAACATGATGCTGGAGGCGCCGTTTGCCAGCGGTCCGTACACGATGTAGGAGTGGCCCGTGACCCAGCCGATGTCGGCGGTGCACCAGTAGGTGTCTTCCTCATGATAATCGAAGACGTACTGATGGGTCAGCGATGCGTACAGCAGGTAGCCGCCCGTGGTGTGCATGACGCCCTTGGGCTTTCCGGTGGAGCCGGAGGTGTAGAGGATGAACAGCGGATCTTCGGAGCTCATTCTCTCGGGCTCGCAGTAGTAGGGGGCCGCCGCCATCTCCGCTTCGTACCAGACGTCCCTGCCCTCTTTCATGGTGACCGGGGTGCCGGTTCTCTTCACGACGATCATCTTCTGGACCGAGGGGGACTGCTCGGCCGCCTTGTCGGCGTTTTCCTTCTGGGGGACGGCCTTGTTGCCGCGGTAGGTGCCGTCGCAGGTGATGAGCACCTTGGCGTCGGAGTCAACGATGCGGTCCTTGAGCGCGTCGGACGAGAATCCGCCGAACACGATGCAGTGGATGGCGCCGATGCGGGTGCAGGCGAGCATCGTGATGGCCAGCTCGGGGATCATGGGCAGGAAGATGCACACGCGGTCGCCCTTCTTGACGCCGTACTTCTTGAGCACGTTGGCGAACCTGTTGACGTCGCGGTACATGTCCATGTAGGTCAGGGTTCTGTTGTCGGCCGGATCGTTGCCCTCGAAAATGATCGCGGCCTTGTTCTTCCGGGTTGCAAGGTGACGGTCGAGGCAGTTGTAGCTGACGTTCAGCTCCCCGTCTTCGAACCACTTCACGTAGACCGGGGGCTTGTACGAGTAGTCCATGATCTTGGTCGGCTTCTTGAACCAGTCGAGCCTCTCGGCCTGCTTGGCCCAGAAAGCCTCGGGCTTCTCGATGGACTCCTTCCACATCTTCTCATACTCTTCCTTGCTCTTGATGTAAGCCTTCTCCCTTACTTTGGGGGGAACCGGGAAAATCTGTTCACCAAAATCCTTTGTCTCATCAGCCATGTAGTGCCTCCTAAAGAATAATTTGCTACGTATCAGCTCTATATATCCAAAGACACAAGAGAGGTCAAGGAAAAATGAATCATCATTCATAACTGCAGCGTCCCGCCCCTCCGGTTTTGCTTGTGGCGATCACCCGATGTGCTATAATGCGGCAAAATTGCGGCTTCAGGGAGAGACTCGATGAAAAAGCCCTTTTCTGTCATTATCTTATTGCTGCTGTTTCTGATCGCCTGCCCCGCCTTCGCGCTGGACGTGGCGGTTGACGTCAAGGGGCCCCAGGACCTGGTGTCCCTCAAGGACGGCCTCGCGAAGACCATCACCGCCCGCTGCCTCGCGAAGAACGTGGACGCCGGGGGCGCCGCCCTGAACGTGTCCCTCTTCCAGATGGGAAGCGTCATCTCCCTGGACGCCATCCTCTCTTCGAAGCCCCCGAAGGCTTTTCACCGTGACCTGAAGAGCGCCGACGAGCTCTCGGGCGCCATCGACGCCATGATAGCCGAGATTTTCACGCCTGCCCCGCCTGCGCAGCCGGCTCTGCCGGCACCCGTGCATGCCGCGCCCCCGGCGGCCGCCGCCCCTGCCAGCCAGACCAGGACGGAAGCCACGTTCCCCTTTGCCGGCACGTCCCTGACCTTCCTCGGGGACACCCTCTTCGTGAGCAGCAGCGACACCCTCTACCGGGTGGTGGACGGGAAGGCGAACCCCTGGTGGAAGGCGCCGAACGGCGCCGGGATATGCAGGCTCTACGCTTACCGCGACTCCATCGTGGCCGTGGCCAGCCTCACCAGCACCCTGTTCACCTACCAGATCAAAGACGGCAAGACGGTGAAGAAATGGAACCGCTGCGTGGTCCCCTCGAAAGACGGCCTCATCTCGTCGCACGTATTCACGGACGAAAACCTCCCCGGCGGGGAAAACCTCTGGGCAAAACCCGTGGCCGTCGACGGCAAGCCCCTTGTTTTCCCGGAAGGAACGGACATCCTCTCCACCGTGGCCGCGGACGTGCTCCCCGAAGGAGGGGATGAAGCCGTGGGCTTCGACAAGTTCAACCACGTCACCGTCCTCAGGGGCAAGGAGCCGCTCTGGTTCTCGGAAAGCAAGTTCAGCACCCTGCCCTTCTTTGTGCTGACCCGCAACGTCAACATGTCCGGGCGGGATTCCCGCAAGGGGATCAAGAAGAACCAGGAGATCCGGTACTATTTCATGCCGAGGATCCTGACGAAGGGCCGGGAGATCTTCACGATCGCCAACAAGGAAGGGTTCTCGGGGCTGTTCGGCAACGTGAAGATTTACGACGCGTCCCGGATAGCGGCGTTCACGCCCGAGAACGACGGGTTCGCGGAAAAGGACCTGCTGGAGATAAAGAATAATTATTGCGTGGACATCGCCCTCGACAAAGGGGATGTCCTCGCACTGGTCGTGAAGAAATCAACGAGCTCTTTACAGCGAATCGACCTTCAGTAACCCTCAGAACTGGAAGGGGCCCTTCTTCTTGGGGGTCTCTTCCTGCTTTTTGGTCTGCCGTTCGAGCTCGGCTATGAGCTCGTTGTCTTTCACCGTGAGGTCTCTGCTGAAATCGGGGCAGTGGATGCCAGCGCCCTTGTTGAATTTCTTCTTGCAGTCCGCTCTCCAGGCACAGATTGGGCATAACGATCTATCCATTGTCATACGCATCTCATAAAGTGGTTTCTTTTTTGTGTCAATGAGAAACAGGGGTTATCGGAAATTTTTGCCCGGCCCCGCCGGCGCCCCGGCACCCGGTATCCGCCCACCGATGAGCGGAGGTGTTGCCGCCGGTTTTTCAATTCCCTGGCTGCAGCCCGAAGAGCTTTGACTTCCCGCCCCCGGGTCAGCGAAGGTATTCTCTGATTTTTTCCAGGTACCTGAGGGTCACGCCCCTTTTCTCCTCCAGCCGGTCGCGGGCCCCCCGGGCGAGATCGCGGTATTTTTCGGGAAAGAGGGCGATGTCCGCGACGGCGTCGCCGAGCTCTTCCGGGCTCTGCACCCTGATGGTGAACCCCTCCACCACCTCGAGCGCCCAGGTGAAGTTGTCCATGTGCGGGCCGTGCAGGGTGGGCACCCCCCAGGCGATGGGCTCGAGGATGTTCTGCCCGCCCGTGTCCACGAGCGACCCCCCCACGTAGGCGGCGCTCGAAACCCCGTACAGGCTGAAGAGCTCGCCCATGGTGTCCACGAGCACGAGGTCGGCTCCGGGCTCCATCCTGCTCCTGAGGCACCACCGGAGGCCGCTTTTCTCTGCCAGCCCGGTCAGGGTCCCCATCTGCCCGGGGTGCCTGGGCGCCAGGATGGAAAACAGGGCCGGCACCCGCTTGCGCGCCCTCTCCACCGCCCTGAAAACCGGCTCCTCCTCCCCTTCCCTGATGCTCCCCGCGATGAAGACCGGGCGGTCCCCGACCCCCAGCGAGCCCCGGATCTCGTCCCTCTTCTCCGGGTCCACGTCCGCCACGCTGTCGAGCTTCAGGTTCCCCAGGGTTTCCACCTCCCCGGCCCCGAGCCGGGAGAACCGCGAGGCGTCGCTCTCCGCCATGGCCAGGACCCGCACGGACGACAGGACGGCCCGGGCAAGCGAGGGAAGAAGGCCGTATCTCCGGGCGGAGCGCTCGGTCATGCGGCCGTTCACGACGACCACGGGGATGCCCAGGGAGGCCGCCTGGGTGATGAGCGAGGGCCAGAGCTCGGTTTCCACGATGACCAGGACCCGGGGTTTCAGGCGCAGGAGGTGGCGCTTCATGGCCCGGGGGCTGTCGAAGGGGAGCGGGAAGACCAGGTCGACCCCGGGCATGCCCGCCGCCACCTGCCTCCCGGTCGCGGTCATGGAGCTCAGGCACACGGAAACCCCGGGGCAGGTGCCCTTGAGGGCCCTCACGAGGCCGGCCGCCGCCTTCACCTCGCCCACCGAGGCGGCGTGCACCCAGAGCACCGGGCCCGTGCCCGGGGGCTCCGGGAGCGTGAGCCCCAGCCTCCCGGCGATGGTGCCCGCGAAGTTGGGGTGGCGCCGCAGGAGGAGCCCGGCGGGCCAGGCGAGCACACCCGCGAGGAGGGAGTACAGGAGCGTCAGTACTCGCGCCATGTCTTAAGCACCCGCTCCCGGTCTTCGGGGGTGTTGATCTCGAGGTAGCTGCCCGAGGCGATGATCACCCTGATGGGGATGCCGTTTTCCAGGGCCCGCAGCTGCTCGAGGGACTCGGCGAGCTCCAGCGGGGTGGGGTCGAGGCGAGTGAAGCGCTCGAGGGTGCCCCGGGAAAATCCGTAGATGCCGATGTGCTTGAGGGTCTCGACGCTTTTCCCCCCGCGCCGAAACGGGATGTCCGACCGGGAGAAGTAGAGGGCGAAACCCCTCGTGTCGAGGACCACCTTGACGCAGTTCGGGTCTCCGGGCTCTTCGGGGGAGGCGGGGGTGGCAACGGTCACCATCGCGCACCCTTCCCTGAGGCCCCGGGCCACCTCGGTCAGGGCCGCGCGGTCGAGGACCACCTGGTCGCCCTGGACGTTGATGACGGCGTCCGCGTCGGTGGCCGCGGCGGCCTGTGCCACCCGGTCGGTGCCCGACCTGCAGTCGGCCCCCGTCATGGCGACCGGTGCGCCGAAGGACTCGCAGGCCTTCCGGATGCGCTCGTCGTCGGTGGCGACGATGACCTCGTCGATGTCGGGGCAGAGCTTCACCTGCTCGTAGATCCTCCGGATCATGGGCTTGCCCGCGACGTCCGTCAGGGGTTTGCCCGGGAACCGCGTCGACTCGTAGCGTGCGGGAATGATGGCGGCGACCTTCATCCGGCCGAGGGCCCCCCTTCCCTTTCCCCCTCCTCGAGGGCGCGGACGTGGGCGTCGTAGGCGGCGCGGTCGTAGAGGACCATGCGGACGAGCCCGATGCCGGTGTTCCCCGAAAGGTAGTCGCGGAAAGCCCTGATGGCCACCCTCGCCGCCTCTTCCACCGGGTAGCCGAAGATGCCCGTGCTCAGGGCCGGGAAGGAGACCGACCTGATGCCCCGGGCGTCGGCGGCCTGCAGGCAGCTGACGTAGCACGACCGGAGCAGGACCGGGTCCTTCTCAGAGCCGCTGTACACCGGGCCCACGGTGTGGATGACATACTGGTTGGGCAGGTTGTACCCCCGGGTTATCTTCGCCTGCCCGGTGGCGCACCCCCCGAGGAGCGAGCACTCCTGCCAGAGGTCGGGGCCGGCGGCCCGGTGAATGGCGCCGGCCACGCCGCCGCCTGGCGCAAGCCGCTCGTTGGCGGCGTTCACCACTGCCTCGGTGTCCTGGGCGGTGATGTCGCCCACCACGAGCTGCAGCTTCGCCCTGCCTATGGTCGTCTCCCTCATGCGCACCTCCCGGCTCCCGCCGTCCCGGCAGCCCGCCTTGCGCAGGCGGCCAGGCCTCCTTAGTATACCCGATCGCTTTCCTTTGCAATATCGCCGTCCGGGGCAGGGGCAGCCCGCCCTTGACTTCCTGTCCGAGGGGCCGTATCCAGAAGGCGAGAACGGGAATGAAGCGAGGTAAGCCGTGGACATGAACGCATTGATCGCCAGAATCAGGGAGCGGGAGGACTTTCACCGGGTAGGCATGATCCTGTGCCACAACGGCGTGGTGCGGGGCACATCGAGGGCCGGAAACACGGTGAGCGCGGTGGACGTCAGCGCCGACTGGGAGGCCATCAACGCCATCGTGGCCGAGCAGAAGGCCCGGCCCGGCATAACGGAGATCCTCGTGGAGGTGAACGAGGGCAGGCTCGAGGTGGGCGACGACCTCCTGGCCATCGTGGTGGCGGGAGACATCCGGGAGCACGTCATCGCGGTGCTCACCGACACGCTCAACGCCATCAAGGCCAGGGGCACCCGGAAGCGGGAGCACGGCTGAGGGCAGCCGGCCCTTCCCGGCGCCCGGGTGCCACGTCAGGATGAAGCTGCGGGATCTTGATGATGCCGGTGTCTCGATGATGCCGATGACACCAGGGTAAAAACCGCGACTCTTGCCAGCTCCCGTATGCCGCGGAATGATTTTGGGACCAGGGGCGCAATGGCCTTGACTCGCCTTTTTTCTTATGATAGCAGGACAACGTTGCACGGGGCCGTAGCTCAGTTGGGAGAGCGCTTGAATGGCATTCAAGAGGTCGAGAGTTCGATTCTCTTCGGCTCCATGAGAAAGCGGAGGGGGCGGCCTCGAAAACCGCCCCCTCCGCTGTATTTTGTTGTCATTTCCCCGCGCCCGCGTACCTTTTTTTCCTCACCCCCCCGGCGCCGCCCGGGGTAACCGGGCTCGTTCAGGTTATTTTCTCAATAATATTTCCTGATGTTACAAAAGGCCCCGTGCCGCCCTGCCGTCTGGCACATTTCATGAATGCTTGCTTTCAGCCGGATTGGCCTGCGCCTTTCCCTGAAACCGGGGGGATTGAAGACTTCACCCGCGCTTCGCACGGCGCTGATTCCCGCGCCAGCGGCGACGCTTACGGGCAGGTGTTCAAATGCCTGCGGGCTGTGCGAGAAGAGTCCCAGACCGGCGCAAAAGACCGCATCACCGGATGAGAAGACCAGGGGGCCGTTCTCCTGAGGCAAAAATCCCTCCCGTGGTCGTGCCCGGCAGCAGCTGGTGCTGCCGGGCATTGTTTCCTCAACCCTTCCCCGCAAGGCAGATTTTCACCGGTGCGACGGCCACCGGGCCGCCCCGGAAGATCACGAGCGCCCGAAGGAATCTCCTTGACAGTACGGGACGAAGCAATACAGAAAGGGGGGTAAAGGAGACATGCCATGGACAATTCGGACCCCAGGGGAATGACCGACGTCAAGGTCGACCAGAAAAACCTCTACAGGGAGGAGGTCTTCACCGATCTCCGGATCGCCACCATCCGCCAGCTCACGCCGGTCCTGCCGGACGGGCAGAAGGACGACAGGCGCGACGTGCTCTATTTCGGCCAGACGCAGATGATGACCCCCGCGGGGTCCCTTCCCATCCAGTTCGAGATCGAGGCGAAAAGCCTCAAGCAGGCCATGGACAAGTTCCCCGAGGAGGTCCAGCAGGCGGTCCAGGAGCTGGTGGAAAACGCCCGGGAGGCGCAGCGCCAGGCCGAGTCCCGCATCGTCACCCCCGGCCAGGCCGGCGGCAAGATCGTGCTTCCCTGAGCTGTCCCGCTCCCTCCCCGATTTCCTGAGATAACCACAGGATCACGCCCTCTCCCCTTCCGGGCGAGGTGCGCCCGGAAAGGCGGCCCAAAGCGGGAGCGCGAACATCCTCGCACCCGCCCGGGGCTGCGGGCCTACGCCGCGAGGATCTGCTGGAGCTCCTCCTGGATGTACCGGAGCCGGTCGATCTCCTCCTCGGTGATCTTCTCGCGGGTCTCGGCCCGCTCTATGCGCCTCTTGAGCTTCTCCAGCTCGCTCAGCACCCCGGCGTGGACCTTGAGGAGGTCTTCGCCCAGGGCGGGCTTCACTTCCACGGGGCGCGGCACTTCCACGGCGAACTCCCGGGGCTTGAGGAAGAGGGTCTCGCGCCAGGCGGGGACGTGGGTCTTCATCCCGAACCTCTCCTGGACGAGTTGGGCGAAATCGAGGCTCGCGGAGTTCTCGCCGTGGACCACGAACACGCCGGGGGCCGACTCCTGGAAGTTGCTCACCCACTCCAGCAGGCCCTTCTGGTCGGCGTGGGCGGAGAACCCGCCGATGGTGAAGACTTTGGCCTTCACGGCCACGTCCTCGCCCAGGAGCTTCACGACGGGCTTGCCGTCCACGATGGCCCGGCCCGGCGTCCCCTGGGCCTGGAAGCCCACGATGACGACGCTCGCCCCGGGGCGCCAGAGGTTGTGCTTGAGGTGGTGCTTGATCCTGCCCGCGTTGCACATGCCCGAGCCGGCGATGACGATGGCCGGCCCCTTGTGCTCGTTGATGGACATGGAGTCCGCCGAAGTGGGGGTGTAGCGGAGGTTGGGCATCTCGAAGGGGTCGAGGCCCTGCTTCACGATGGCCAGTGCCTCGTCGTCGAAGTACTCCTTGTTCTGCTTGAAGATCTCGGTGGCCTTGATGGCGAGCGGGCTGTCCAGGAAGATGGGGATGTCGGGGAGCTTGCCCGCCCTCTGGAACTCGCTGAGGATGTAGATGATCTCCTGGGTGCGCTCGATGGCGAACGCCGGAATGATAACCTTCTCCCCGTTGGAGACGGCGTAGCCGATGGCCTCCAGGAGCTCTTCCTTGCTGGACTCCACGTCCTTGTGCTCGCGGTTGCCGTAGGTGGACTCGACGAAGAGGTAGTCCGCGTTGTAGACCTCCTGGGGCTGCTTGATGATGAGCTGGTTGGCCATGCCGATGTCGCCGGAGAACACGAGCTTGATCTCCTTGGCGTTCTCCTGGAGCCAGAGCTCGAGGATGGAGGCGCCCAGGATGTGGCCGGAGTTCCGCAGGCGGGCCTTGATGCCCTCCTCCACGGTGACGATCTCGCCGGCCTCCAGGGGGCTGAGGTACTTCAGGCTCTTCTGCGCGTCCTCCACGGTGTAGAGGGGCTCGATGTCCCTGCTGGCCTTGCGCTTGTTCTTCCGGGTCTGCCACTGGGCGTCCATCTCCTGCACGTGCGCCGCGTCCAGCAGCATGATCCCCAGGAGCTGGACCGTGGGGGGCGAGGTGATGATCTTCCCCTTGAACCCGTCCCGGACGAGCTTGGGGATCCTCCCGCTGTGGTCGATGTGGGCGTGGGTGAGGAAGAGCGTGCTGATCTGGGAGGGCACGAAGTCCCAGTCCCGGTAGTTCCTGAGCTCCATCTGCCTGCCCCCCTGGAAGAGCCCGCAGTCCACCAGCACCCGCTTGCCCAGGGTGTTTTCCACGAGAAAACAGGAACCCGTCACGCAGCCCGACGCACCAAGACATGTCACCTTTACCATGAGAACGCTCCTCCTGAAGTGATGACAGCCCCGTGTGCCTGTCCATCCCGGCAAGGCTGCCCCCCGGTCCCTGCGCAGAGCCGTATCATGCCGGAACCGGTCACTTTTTATATACACGCCCCCCCAGCCTGATGCCAGAGGGAATCTGCCATGATGCTCTTGACATGCGTCCCTCGATGAGATTACATCGCACAAAGCCTGCCCGAGTGGCGGAATTGGTAGACGCAAGGGACTTAAAATCCCTCGGCGCTTGGCGCTGTACCGGTTCGATTCCGGTCTCGGGCATTTGGTTTCAAGCCATTCTTCAGACTCTCTTCTATCTTTGATTTATCCCAAGAAAAGCTTTGAATTTCATTTTGTCCCACTCCTGTCCCATATTATTTGCCTTAGTTGAGTAGATCACTGAGTATTATTGATTGTTACCTACCGGGAGAGTATTGCTTGAAGACGATCGAACTCGGCCTTTTTCTTTGCCTTAGTCATTTTATTGATGTTGATAAGCTTCCACTGCAGAGCTGGGAAACGATCAAGATTCTCTATACCCAACCTATCCCATTCGGGCTCACCCTGCTTCATTGACAAGAGGAATGCCCGTTCATCCTCATCGAGAGACAGGACAAGCATACGAGGAAGTTCTTCCTGCAGATGCAGCAGCTCATGCAGCGGTACTTCTTCCAGTGTCATACCCCTGAACTGTTCTTTGTATAAGGACCTGATATCGAGTGGATTCGGCGATAGAAGTTCGTTCATCGGCCTGTTATGGCTAGCAAGGTAAACAACGAAAGATCGCCGGATCTCAGAAGTCATGCCTGTCTCATCGAGCAGCAACTTCACATCGAACAGATCCCTGGGATGCTGACGATCCAGGGCAGCACAGAGCTTTCCCCCATAGAGATCGGCAATGGACAGTATCGGAACGCTGACGAAAGCTCCGAACTGGACTTGTGCCGCCTGACACAGGTCCATACTTTGGCAAGGATGCACTGCACCCCTGAGTATGAGATTGGGCTCGACCTTTATGACAGCATCCATGGCTGATACAAAAAGCCTGATTGCATACCCACTGCTCCGGCTCGCTTGAACACGTGCTTCAGGCAAGAGGCGTTCGATGTCACGCCCAATTGACAGGAGTGTATAGCTTATCTCGGCAAGAGCCTCGTTTCTGGATTTCAGCAACAGATATGTAAGATCCATATCGACTGATATACGGGGAAGATCCCGGATGAACAGGTTGATCGCTGTCCCACCCTTAAGGGCGAAGCAAGAATACTGATTGATTACCGGGAGACAGCGAATGAGCAGCCGGATCTGAGCCTCATACCGTCTGTCAAACACCGGGAAGCTCCCCCTGCTTCGGGACGGTTATCTGATATCGGTTGTTGAGCAGCCCTCCCCTGTATATCTGACGCTTCCCTTTCCCGAGGTCGATCTTCGAGACGTCGAGGCGTTTGAACCAGTCATGTCCGATCGTCTCAGCACTCCACAGGAAGAACCTCTTTACCCTTACAGAGCTGCAGTTCTCCAGGAGCTCCTGCACAATATCCGGCCTGAGCGTGTTAAGTCCTTCCATGAGCTGGTATGCATGCTCTACATCGTCATTGTTCCCTATAAGATGGATCTGTTCCATTACAGCTCGCTCAGCACTTGATATTGCGATCTCGAATCCACCGCTGTTGTATTGAACAACAGCCTCTGCTCGTATCCTCTTGAATAACGAGCTCCGTACATGCTCGATAAAAACACCCCAGACCCTCTTGCGGAACCATGCTGGCAGCTGCTCGACTCTGTCGCTTATCAGTATAACTCTTCTATGTTCTCCGAGAGGGACATAGTGTGACAGCCCCAGCAGCTCCAGGGAAGTCTTCCCACCAACATGAATGCTCATAGCGAGCTGCGTCTGTAGAGCATACAGTCCACCTTGCCAACCAACCGTATCACCTGGCTGAATGAATGCTCTGGGACCGAAGTCTTCAAGCCATCCTGAATTCATATGCCAGTCTGCGAGTCTTGCTGATACACCAAGCTTATTGAGCCATACAAGGGTTGCCACTGTCCCCTTGGGCCACTCTCGATAAACCTGGCTCATCTTTGAAGGCTCATTCTTCTTCATACAAGGTCATCTCACTCTTTCCATCCTCTCATGTGTATGGGTGGTTTACTTTTTTATTCATAAAACCAGGATTACTTGTATATTGTCAATAAATATAAACTACCAGTCTTTAGATAATCTGGAGACTGGGGAATTAACTCCCTATTATTCAAGGAAAATTAAATAAGAGCCATGTTGAGCGTTCTTGATTCCACTATGTTGAGCAAGAATAAAACCCGATCACTTATCGAGCACATTGCTCCTCAGCGTGACGCCTGACAATCGAACAGGGGCTTGTGCCGATTGAAGTGTGGCCCGCAAAGGTTATAAATAATACCGTGGTGGAGATTTGATGTACACAAGGAGGATTGGGAATGACCATTACTGAAGCGATAGCTAAGAGGAAAAGCTTGCGGGCATACCTGGACAGGCAGATTCCTGCCGACGACCTGGATAAGATAATTGAAGCCGGTCGATGTGCCCCCAATGCAGGACCTTTCGGGATATCAGTAATCCGGCGTGCAGACCTTCGCAAGAAGGTAAATGACCGGACACTCGATGCCATGATCCACTCTGGCATCGAGTTCCTCCAACAGAGGGCTGCCCTGCCGGGATATCAGCCTCTGTATGGAGCACCCATGCTGATCCTGCTCTCAGCCCCTGACAACTCTCCCTATGGTGCTCTCAATGCAGCTCTTGCTGCGGAGAACATGCTGCTGGAAGCCACTGCCCGCGGACTCGGGTCATGCTTTCTGGTCAGTCCAACATTGGCACTGAATGGGGCAAAGAACGGTGATCTTGCAAGGGAGGCAGGCATCCCTGAAGGATACAGCCTCACGTGTGCTGTCATAGTGGGTTATGCTGCCGCGGAGGACAAGTATACGGCTCCTGAACGGAGCAGGAAGGGCACAGTAATTTTTGTTGATTAAGAGGGAACCCTCATCTTACATAATGGGAAGGAGAGTTTATCCCCACTTCATATGACTATTATCCGGGTGGCTCTATTTTATTGAACAGACCTTTAAAGGCTTCGATTGGTTGTGCACCTGCAATTTCATCGTGATCACTGACGAGGAAAGTTGGAACCCCTGTAAGCATAATCCGGGTAGGTTCAATAAAAGCACTTTCAGGGAAAAGGGGATAGAACTGGCCGACTGAAAAATGAGGGCAAAAAACATGCAAAATAATTTCTTCTACATAATAAAATCCTTATCATTATAAGCTTCATCTAAAATTATGACAAAGTCATGAAGGAGGCATAATATGGAAAATTGTTTAGAGTGTATAAAAAATGGTGGCGGTGAAGGCTGTTTACCGTTATGTAACTTAAATTAAAACAAAAAAGGGGGAATTAATAATTCCCCCTTTTCATATTGCTTCCTTGCCGTCAGAAAGCTCTCCACTCAAATCTACAAGCCCGATGGCATAAACGAATGCAGCAGGGATGCCTGTTCTGTCGAGCGAGCCGATGGTCAGGGTTTCGGAACGGGACAAGCAATTGGATAGGGGTGAGATCACGGACCGGTAAGGATATTCGGGAAGGATCAGACAGACGTTCCAGGCAGGAGGTGATGGCATGAAGCTGATGAGAACAAAGGTGTGGAAGCCGGGTGACATAGTACTTCTGAAGTGGTGTTGCATCATGTTCGGACTGGTGTTCGGTTCATTTTTAACCGGCCTTGTGAAAAGACACCGACTGCTCCTCACCGTCACGGCCATCCTGTTGGCAGTCAAACCTGCACGAGCCTATTTCTCGGGAGAAGAAGCTCAACAACCCTCATAGACAATTGTGAGGGTGATCTTGCCGGGATGGGAGGGCACACATGAAAAAAATGCGGATGAGCAGGGCATTCACACTGATTGAATCCGGACCGGTCGTTCTCATTACGACCAACGATGGACACAGGAACAATATCATGACGATCTCGTGGACCATGGTGGTGGACTTTACACCGGTATTTGCCATGACCACCGGGCCCTGGAACCATTCCTTTGCCGCCCTTCAGAAAACGAGGGAGTGCGTCATTTCGATTCCCACGGTCGACATGCTCGACAAGGTCGTCGGGGTGGGAACCTGCTCCGGCGCCGATACGGACAAATTTGAAAAGTTCACGTTGACCCCCGTGAAGGGAAAGCATGTCAAAGCGCCTTTGATAAAAGAATGCCTGGCGAACATCGAGTGCACAGTGATCGACATCGTCAAAGACCACAACATCATCGTCCTCGAAGGTGTTGCGGCCTATTTCGATGATTCACGAAAAGAGAAGCGGACTGTCCACGCAGTCGGGGATGGAACTTTTATCGTGGACGGGCGGAAACTGAACCGAAAGAAGATGATGTCGTCAAAGCTTCCCGCCGGGCTTTCGTGATCGACCTTGGGAAGTATGATTTTAACCGATACTTCCGCTCATTGAGATCCGCGAAGGGCGTCTCCCGTTTCAGGAAACTGTATACCATCACCTGGAATCATCAGTTCCTGGGCCAGATACACTGGGCTCAATCTTTTTTTACGAGAATACGGTAACCATCCCCATCAGGTTCAATTGACCCGACGACCCAATGATTGCTGCGAGCGGCACGAGAGACATTTTCCTTTGCAGTATCTGTGTCCACCAGGATGGTGAATTCACCTGATGCCATTTCCTTCATCTTTGCCGTAACCAGGATGACCGGCTGAGGACACGATAGACCACGTGCATCGATAATATTTTTCATGGTGATCCTCCCTAAGTGAGCTTTTCCCGCATGGTGAAACCAATGAACAGGCAGGCGGCAAAACCGGTCACCAGGGCAGCCATGCCGTGCGGACCGATCCCCTGAGGCGAGCTGGCCAGGCCGAAATTATGGGCAAGGCCGGCACCGACAATCATGCCGACCACGAAGACAGCAGCATCTCCGTCTCCCTCGCCTGCCAGAAAAAGCTGCCGCCCTGGACATCCACCTGCCAGTGCGAAGGCCAGGCCCGCAAGTGCCATGCCGAGGAAGTTCCATACATGTTGAGTGTGGGCCACGGGCTGCCCCATAAACCCGGGATGAAACTGACCGAGAACCAGATTGGCAATGAGGGCTGCTATCAGCAAGGCAAGGATACCCGAGAACAAATGCACCTGTCGGAAGAGTATCAGATCCCGGATGGCGCCCATGGTGCAGAAGCGGCTGCGCTGGGCCAGAAAACCGATTCCCAGCCCGACTGCCAGGGAGATAAAGAGCGGTGCATGCATTGACCCCGGACCCTTGATACTGGAGAAGATGATGCCGTTTTTGGGCTGGCCCTCCAAGACCGGGAATATTATTGCCAGGATCAGGAGCCCAAGCATAATCAGGGGCAGGACCAGACCTGTCGCAGGACGGCTCTTTTCTGAACGTCCAAGGGTATACCCGCTCCTGAGGAACATGGTCCCGATGAAGATTCCGAATGCAAGCCCAGTCAGGCCTGTAATTGCATTAAGGTCTCCACCGGACAGCCTGAGCAATGCACGCCAGGGACATCCCAGGAAAATAAGAGCCCCGATCATGGCAAAGACCCCAAGAACAAAACGTATGATGGGAGCGGAACCTCCACGTGGCCTGAATTCTCTGAAGATCAGGGCAGCCAGGAGCGACCCCAACACAAAGCCCATGATTTCCGGCCGCAGGTACTGCACCACTTCGGCACGGTGCAGGCCGATGGCCCCAGCAATATCGCGCTCGAAACACGCGACGCAGATGCCCATATTGCCAGGATTCCCCAACTTCTGCAGAACCGGCGCAAGAATTCCGATAACTGCACCCACGCCGACAATGCCCCATGACAACGACAGGATATTTCGCCCCTTCATTCCCGGATCCTCCCACTGTTTCAGCCATTATTCCCATCCGCAAGATCGGACGGTATCGGGTTTCTTGCGGATAGCACAAAAGGACTCTTTGGCTTATAACTACAGGAATGGAAATGGATAAGTACAATATCTTGTTTGCATAAGAGTAATACAAATATTCATTTAATGAACAACAAAGTGAGTAGTCATGAAATACGGGGCACGAAACGATATCAAGGCAAAGGTGAAGTCTGTACAGAAAGGCGACATCATGACCCTGGTGAAACTCGAGGAGATCAAGGCATCCGAAATGGCTTCCGTTCTCACCACCGAATCGGCCGAAGCCATGGGCCTCAAACCCGGGGATGCCATAGAGCTCATCATCAAGGCCATACACGTGTTGCCGGTCAAAGAATAGACGGGAGAACCTCGATCATAAGCTGAGAATACCCCCTTCGATCGAATGGCCGGATTCTTCCGCCATGCCGACGGTGGCGCGTCAGGCGGTCGAGCAGAAGATCTCCATCGCATGAGGCTGCCTCCAGTCGGGGTGGATCCGGGGAAACCCCTCACCGGCACCTGCCAGGAAACACCGGCCAAAGATTCCCCCGGTCCGGATGTGCCCCTCCTGCTTCCCGCCGGTTGGCCTGCCCGGCACCGTGTGATATACGCCTGTCATGAAGAACGTGCTCATCCTGCTCGCACAGGGTTTCGAGGCGTACGAGGGGGCGGCGTTCACCGACGTGCTCGGCTGGGCCGACGCCTTCGGAAACGAGCGCATACGGACGGTCGCCGCCGGTCTGCACCGCGAGGTGATGTGCGCCTTCGGCCTGAGGGTGAGAACCGACGCCCTGCTCGGTGAGCTGGACCTCGACCCCTTCGACGCCCTGGCCATCCCCGGGGGCTTCGGCAGGGCGGGCTTCTACCGGGACGCCTTCTCGGAAGAGTTCCTGGGCGCGATCACCCGTTTCCACGAAAGGCGCAAACCCGTCGCCTCGGTGTGCGTGGCCTCGCTCAGCCTCGGGAAGAGCGGCATCCTCAAGGGCAGGCCCGCCACCACCTACCTCCTGGAGGAGCGCAAAAAGGAGCAGCTCGCCCGCATGGGCGCCCTCGTGCAGGAACAAGAGATCGTGGTGGACGGCCATCTCATCACGTCTTCCGCCCCGGGCAACGCCATCGACGTGGCGTTTCTGCTCCTCGGGATGCTCACCTCGGAAGAAAACGCGGCCCGCGTCCGCAGCCTCATGGGGATGGCGGGGCCGGCCTGATCGCTTCTGCCGGCATTCCCCCGCGAGGGGCGTGAAAAATAAAGAAGGGGCGCCGCCCGACGGACAGCGCCCCTGGGTAGTGCGATTCCTGCCTTGTCTCAGCCGAGCCGCTTCGCGAGCCCCTCGAGCTGCGCCTTCATCCGCGGGGGGAGCCGGTCCCCGAACTGGGCGAAGTGCTTCTCCAGGCTCGGGATCTCTGCCTTCCACGCGGCCGTGTCCACGGCGAGGATCTCCTTCATGTTCTCCCCGGGCACGTCCAGGCCTTCGAGGTCGAGGGCGCCCTCCTCGGGCAGGAGGCCTATCGCGGTCTTCCGGGCGCCGGCCCGGCCGTCGATGCGCTCGCACATCCACTTGAGGACGCGGCTGTTCTCGCCGAAGCCCGGCCAGAGGAACTTGCCCGCCGCGCTCTTGCGGAACCAGTTGACGTAGAAGATCCGCGGGGCCTTGTCGCCCAGCCTGTCGCCCATGTCGAGCCAGTGCTGGAAGTAGTCGGCCATGTTGTAGCCGCAGAAGGGCTTCATGGCGAAGGGGTCGCGCCTCAGGTCGCCCACGGAGCCGATGTTGGCCGCCGTGGTCTCGGAGGAGGCCGTGGCGCCGAGAAACACCCCGTGGTCCCAGCTGAAGGCCTCGTTCACCAGGGGCACCACGCCCGCTCGCCGGCCGCCGAAGACGAAGATGTCGATGGGCACGCCCTCGGGCTTCTCCCAGTCCGTGCATATGCAGGGGCACTGCCGGGCGGGCGCGGTGAACCGGGCGTTGGGGTGGGCCGCCACTTCCGTGCTGCCGGGTGTCCAGTCCCTGCCCTTCCAGTCGATGGCGTGGGCGGGCACAGGCCCGTCGAAGCCCTCCCACCAGATGTCGCCGTCGTCGGTGAGAGCGCAGTTGGTGAAGATGATGTTCTCGTGGAGGGTGTCCATGGCCATGGGGTTCGAGTCGTAGGAGGTGCCCGGCGCCACGCCGAAGAAGCCCGCCTCGGGATTGATGGCGTAGAGCCTGCCGTCCGGCCCGATCTTCATCCAGGCGATGTCGTCGCCGACGGTCTCGCACTTCCAGCCTTCCACCGTGCACTGGAGCATGGCCAGGTTGGTCTTGCCGCAGGCGGACGGGAACGCCGCCGCGATGTGGTACTGCTTGCCCCCGGGGCTCGTAAGCCTGAGGATGAGCATGTGCTCCGCCATCCAGCCCTCCTTCCTCGCCATGGCCGAGGCAATGCGCAGGGCCAGGCACTTCTTGCCCAGAAGCGCGTTGCCCCCGTAGCCCGAGCCGTAGGACCAGATGAGGTTCTCGTCCGGGAAGTGGCTGATGTACTTTTTCTCGATGGGGGCGCAGGGCCAGGCGGCGTCCTTCTGGCCGGGCTCAAGAGGCGCGCCGATGGAGTGCAGGCAGGGGATGAACTCGCCGTCTTCGCCCAGCGCCTCGAGCACCCGGGTGCCCACCCGGGTCATGATGTGCATGTTGCACACCACGTAGGGGCTGTCCGTGATCTCGATGCCGATCTTGGCGATGGGGGAGCCGATGGGCCCCATGGAGAAGGGGATCACGTACATGGTGCGGCCCTTCATGCAGCCCCTGTAAAGGCCCTTCATGGTCGCCTTGAGCTCGTCGGGGGCCACCCAGTTGTTCGTGGGGCCGGCGTCGGCCCGGTCCGGCGTGGAGATGTAGGTCCTATCCTCGACCCGCGCCACGTCGCTGGGGTCGGAGCGGAACAGGACGCTGTTTGGTCTCTTCTTCAGCGGGGTGGCGCTGCCGCTCTCGAGCATGAGCGCCATCAGCCGGTCGTACTCCCCGGTGCTGCCGTCGCAGACGTACACTTCATCGGGCCCGCACATGGCGGCCGCTTCGTCGACGAATGCCTGGAGCTTCTCGTGTTTGATACGTGTACTCATCTACACACTTCCCCTTTCATCAGAAATCGAGTGACGTATTATACCCAAGGGAGAACCAACTTTCAATACGTGTGACACAAATGTTTTGACATGACCGATGGGCCGCATCCCCCCTGACCCGAATATTTCGCCCTGGCCGATGGGCCAGCCGACCGAATCCCCCTTCTCCGGGGAATCGTTTCAAGCCATCCCCTTCCCGCATTTCTCCCCGGGGGCGGGGTCCTCACCCTGTTTCACGATCTCACCCCGCCCACATGCCCGTAAGCGCGGCCACATGACCCGTCAGTCGGCCGCCTGGTCCCCCTGGGCCAGGGCCCCGAGCGCGGACCTCTCGAGGATGCGGATGGTCCGGCCGTCCATGCTCAGCACGCCCTCGTCGGACAGCTTGCGGAACACCCGGGACAGGGTCTCGGGGGTCGCCCCGATGATCTTGGCCAGCTCCCGCTGGGAGAAGGGGAGCTCGAAGGAGTCGCCCTGCCCTTCCTTCGCCAGGGAATGGGTCAAAAAGATCGCGAGGCGCTGGGGGATCTCCTGCAGCGAGAGGGCCTCTATGACGGCCAGGGCCTCCTTGAGCCTCCGGGACAGGGCGAGCATGATGCCGAAGAGGAGCGCCGGCTCCCTGCGGGCCACGCCCTCCATGACCTCCGCCGGGAAGAACAGGATGCGCGTGTCCTCCAGGGCCGTGGCGCTCGCGGGCGAGTACTCGTCGGCAAACGCGGTGAGGCAGAAGAGCTCGCCGGGGCCGAACACGAAGATCGTCTGCTCCCTGCCCTCGGGCGAGCTCTTGAAGATCTTCACCCGTCCCCACACCACGAGGTAGAAGCCCGGCGAGTGGGCCATGTCCTCGAAGACCTGCCTGCCGGGCCTGACGCTCTTCTGGCTCGCGCATTGGGCGAGGACCCTCAGCTGGTCCTCGGGCAGGCCGCCGAACAGGGGTATGTGCCGCAGCACCTCGAAATTGTCCATGCCTTCCCTCATTCAAAGATTCCTTGATATGGATCAATGTGTTTTTATCCCATCCGGGCGAGATATGGTAATGAAAATTCCTGCAGGCCAGGAAAAACCATCCCAAGGAGGAAACCGCCCATGGTAACGCTCACCAGGTCGGGCAAGAAGCAGCTCGACAGGCATTACGACGGCAAGGCCGCCCCTCTCCTGCGCATCTACATGACCTACGGCTGAGGGGGTCCGCAGCTGCGGCTGGCTCAGGATGAGCCAAAAGAGGACGACACCAGGTTCGAGGCCGAGGGCTACACGTTCATCGTGGCAAAAGACCTCGAGGCAATGGCGGGAAGCATCACCATCGACGCCTCGTTCTCCGGCGTCAAGATTCATTCGGACCTCAGCAAAAAGAGCGGCGCCGGCTGCTGCTGAGCGCCGCACGAACCCGGTGCGGGCGGCCTCTGTTCGGGGCCGGCCGCGCCGGAATCCCGTTCCCGGCACCGTCGACCCCCCTCCGGATCCGCCCGTATTGACTCGCCCCGGCTCCCCGTTATATTAAGGGCAGAGCCTATGTCCAGCAAGGTCGACTACCCCATCACCCAGGCGGTGCGGTTCCTGAGGGCGAACAGCATCCCGTTCATCCCCCGCCTCTACCCCTACGAAGACCACGGCGGCACCGGCCGCGCCTCGGAGATGCTCGAGGTGCCGGAGCACCGCGTCATCAAGACTCTCGTCATGCAGTCCGACGAAAAGAACCCGTTCATCGTGCTCATGCACGGCGACCGGGAGGTGTCCACCCGGGGGCTCGCCCGGCGGATCGGGGTCAAGCAGGTCCACCCCTGCGACACGAAAAACGCCGAGAGGCTCACGGGCTGCCAGGTGGGGGGCATCAGCCCCTTCGGCACCAGGACGAGGCTCAAGGTCTACGTCGAGTCGACCATCCTCGAGCTGGACAGGATCTACATCAACTGCGGCAAGAGGGGGTTCCTCGCGGAGATGGACCCCCGGGCCCTCGAGAAGGCGCTGGCCCCCGAGCGGGTCTCCGTCGCCATAGAACCCTGAACGGGAGGCAGTCCATGCACAGGCCCAGGCGCACCCACCCCAACCTCATCGAGCTCAACGCCTTCGCCTTCATGGACCGGCTCCGCCGGGAGCGCGGCGCGGGCCTCACCCTCTCCACCGTGCCCACCAGCGTCTGGGAAGACCTCTCAGAGCGGGGGTTCTCGCTGGTGTGGCTCATGGGCGTGTGGAAGCGAAGCCCGGGCTCCCGGGCGTGCGCGCTTTCCGACCCGGGGCTGAGGCAGGCCTACGACAGGGCCCTGCCCGGCTGGACCGAGGACGACGTACTGGGCTCTCCGTACGCGGTGTTTTCCTATGAGGTGGACCCGCGCCTGGGGAGCACGGAGGACCTGCTCCTCCTCAGGAAGACCCTGGGCGGGCTGGGCATGGGCCTCATCCTCGACTTCGTGCCCAACCACCTCGCCATCGATCACCCCTGGACCGCCCGCTTTCCCGAACGGTTCGTCCGGGGAAGCGAGGCCGGCCTCAGAAACGACCCCGGCCTGTTCTTCACCGCGGCGGGCGGCGCCGTCCTCGCCCACGGCAAGGACCCGTACTTCCCGCCCTGGAGCGATACGGTCCAGCTCGACCACTCCTCGCCCGAGGCCAGGGACGCCCTCATCGCCGAGCTCGAGCGCATCGCGGCGCTGTGCGACGGCGTCAGGTGCGACATGGCCATGCTCGTGCTCAACGACGTGTTCCGGAAGAACTGGGGGGGCTTCCTCCCGGCAGCCCCGGCCCCGGAAACCGAGTTCTGGTCCGATGCCATCCGCCGGGTGAAGACGGACCACCCCTCCTTCCTCTTCATCGCCGAGGCCTACTGGGGCCTCGAACCCGAGCTCCAGCACCTGGGCTTCGACTACACCTACGACAAGAAGCTCTATGACCTCATGCTCCACGCCTCTGCCCGGGAAGTGAAGGCACACCTCTCCGCGGAGGAGGCCTTCCAGGAGAAGTGCGTGCGTTTCGTCGAGAACCACGACGAGAAGCCCGCAGTGAAGGCCTTCGGCAGGGAGCGCAGCCTGGCCGCGGCCGCAATCGCGGCGACCGCGCCGGGGCTCCACCTGTTCCACGAGGGGCAGACCGGCGGCCTGGCTTCACATCTGCCCGTCCAGCTCGCCCGCCGGGCCGGGGAGCGGGAGGACCCCGTGGTCGGGGACTTCTACCGCCGCCTCCTCTCCTTCTCCTCCGGAGCGCTCCCGGGAAGAAGGGGATGGACGCCCCTCGACGTCAAGCAGGCCTGGGAAGGCGACTACAGCTCCGAGAACCTGCTTTCCTGGGCCTGGCACGGGAACGGCTCCCTCAAAATCGTCTGCGTGAACTTTTCCGACGAAACGTCCCGGGCGAGGCTGCGCATCCCCCCGGACTTCATCACCCCGGGCCCGCTCACCTTCCGGGACGCGGCCACGGACGAGATCTACGTCCGCACCACCGAGGAAATCCTGGGCGGCGGCCTCTTCGTGGAGCTGGCACCCTGGAAGGCCCACCTGCTCGACCTCCTGTCCTGATCCCCCTCGCGTGTGAACGAAGGGGAGCTAGGCAAAGAGCATCACGGCGTTACTATATACATTCAGGGGCAGCAGGAAACGGGGAGGACGGGCATGGCCACGCTGATCGACGACAAGCTGAGAAAAGAAATCGGGGCGCTCTTCAACACCCTCGAGGAACCGGTTCGGGTGCTGCTCTTCACCCAGGAGGCCCCCTGCGAAGCCTGCCGCCAGCAGGAGGAGCTCTTGAGGGAGGTCTGCGGCCTCTCGGACAGGATCACCCTCGAGGTGCACGACCTTTTGAAGGAATCGGGCCTGGCAGGCACCTACGGGATCAGCAAGGTGCCGGGCACCGCCGTGATGGGCGCAGAGGACCGCGGCATCCGCTTCTACGGCGTCACCGCGGGCTACGAGTTCTCGTCCCTCCTGGAGGCGCTCATCATGGTTTCCCGGGGCAAGTCGGGCCTGAGCGCCGATCTGGAGGACCTCCTCCTGCTCGTCGACGTCCCCGTGCACCTCGAGGTCATGGTGACGCTGACCTGCCCCTACTGCCCCCGCATGGTCCACCTCGCCCACCAGATGGCCATGGCCCGCGACACCATCACCGCGGACATGATCGACTCCGCAGAGTTCCCCCAGCTCGTGCAGCGGTACTCCGTGCAGGGGGTGCCCCGCACGATGATCAACGAGGTCTCGGCCTTCGAAGGGGCCCTGCCGCCCCTGGACGCCGTCATGGAGGTCCTCAAGGCGGTCAAGCCCAGGGAGTACGAACGCATCGACGCGCAGATGCGCACGTCCCGCGGCGAGATGCTCGCCTCGAAGGCCGACCCCCGGGTGACCTACCAGGTGGCCATCGTCGGGGCAGGCCCCGCGGCCATGACCGCGGCGATCTACGCGGCGCGGAAGGACCTGAAGGTCGCCCTCATCGGCGGGCACGTGGGCGGCCAGATCACCGACACCGCCGACGTGGAAAACTGGCCGGGCGTCCCGAACATCAGCGGCAGGGATCTGTCCGAGACCTTCCGGGCCCACGTGGAGCGCTACGCCATCGACGAACTCCTCGAGGTGAACGTGAACTCCGTGAAGAAGAACGGGGGCGCCTTCCAGCTGGAGGCGTCCGACGGCACGGTCTACACGGCCAGCTCCGTCATCTTCTGCGCGGGCAAGCAGTACCGGACGCTGGGCGTCCCCGGCGAGAACCGCTTCGTCGGGAAGGGCATCGCCTTCTGCGCCACCTGCGACGCCCCCCTGTACCGGGACAGATCCGTGGCAGTGGTGGGCGGGGGCAACTCGGCCTTCACCGCCGCGAGGGACCTCCTCCCCTTTGCCCGGGAGATCCACCTGGTCACCCTGCTCCCCCAGTTCCAGGCCGACCCGCCCCTCGTCAGCGAGGTGACGGGCTCGCCCCGCGTCCACGTGCACAGGTCCGTGCAGGTGAAGGAGTTCCTCGGCACCGACAGGCTCGAGGGCATCCGCGTGGAGTCGAACGACGGGAAGGAGCGCTTCGACCTCCCGGTGGAGGGGGTGTTCCTGGAGATCGGCCTTGACCCGAACACGAGCGCGGTCAGGGACCTCGTGGAGCTCAACGAAAAAGGCGAGATCCCCGTGGGGAGGGACCAGTCGACCTCCGTGGCGGGCTTCTTCGCCGCGGGCGACGTCACCGACGAGCCCCAGAAGCAGATCGTCGTGGCGGCGGGGGCGGGGGCGAAGGCCGCGCTCTCGGCGTACGAGTACGTGCTCGGAAGCACGCTCACGGTGCCGGGCGGATAGCGCTCACCCGCCTGCTCCCCGTCGGCACCCGCACACTTAGATGCCCATGCCCGGGAAGAACTCCGCGTCGGCCAAGAAAGCGGCCTGCCGCCCGACAGGGCGAACACGGCCTTGTGCCCCATGCTCAGGGGCAGGTAATACCCCACGGTCAGCGCCCGTTGAGCCTTCCGAACAGGGAGCGGTTCTTGCGGTAGATGGCCGTGAAGGCGTCGAAGACCCCGTCGTAGAGGGCACGGTGCTCCGGCCGCGGTTCGAAGGTGCGGTCGTACTCCATGAAGCCCGGGATGTCGTCGAAGGAGATCTCGCCCAGGCCCACGGCCGCGATGAACGCGGCGCCCCGGGCGTTCGCCTGCCGGGGGAGCACGGGCCGCCTGAAGGCCCTGTCCATGACGTCCGCGAAGATCTGGCACCAGAGCTCCGAGCAGGCCCCGCCGCCCACGATGGCGAGCGGGTCGAGCCTGCGGCCTGCGAACCGCTCCACGAACTGCAGGCTCCAGCGGGTGTTGCAGGCGACCCCCTCGAGGAAGGCGCGGGCGATGTCGCGGAAGGTCGTGGTCTTGGACAGGTTGTAGAGCACGCCCCGGGCGCTGGGGTCGTCCACCGGGGTCCGTTCGCCGTTGAGCCAGGGGGTGAAGATGACCCCGCGGCTCCCGGCGGGCACGCCCGAGGCCGTCCGGACGAGCCCTTCGTAGGCGTCCTCGGGACGCTCGCCGGGGCTGACGCCTTCAGGGCCGTACATGACGTTGTTCAGGAGAAAGTCGAGGCAGCCCCCGGCCATGTCCTGTTCGTTCACGCTCTGGTACCTGCCCGGGATCGCCGTGGGGAACGAGGCGATGGAGTGCAGGACGTCGGTCCTCTTGAAGGGGACGATGCACTGAACCCAGGAGGAGGTGCCGATGTAGACGTGCCCCTCGAAGTCCCGCACCGCGCCCGACCCGATGCACGCGCACTGGTGGTCGGGGGAGCCCGCCACCACCACCGTGCCCCTTCTGAGCCCCATCCGGTCGGCCACATCCCCGAGCACGGGCCCCAGGACGTCCACCGACTGCTTCAAAGGCGGGAGCTTCGCCCTGTCGATGCCGGCCAGCCTGATGAGCCCGTCGTCGTAGGCAATGGCGTTCGGGTTGCGGGTGTCCGTGAGCCAGAACAGCTGGATGGCGTCGTACGTGGAGGCCAGCTCGCCCGTGAGCCTTCCGTTCAGGTAGTCCTTGCTGGGGAGGAACAGGTGGGCCCTCGCGTAAAGCTCGGGCCGCTCGTTTTTCCAGAAGAGCACGTGGGCGATGTCGTCCTTGCCCGAGAGGGTGGGCCCGCCCGCGGTCTTCGGGAGCCACCTGAGGATCTTCCCGAGCCCGTAGCCCTCGAAGCTCACGAGCCCCTTCATGAGGGCCTTCACCCAGGGCGCCCCCCGGGAGTCCATCCAGGTGAGCGCGTTGGCGAGGTGCATGCCCCGGCTGTCAACGGCCACCGTGGTGGAAAACGTGCTCGAGACGCACACCGCGGCGATGTCTCCGGCGGGCACCGCGCCCCTGGCAGTGAGCGAGGAGGATGCGGCCAGCACGCCCCGCCACCAGTCGTCGGGGTCCTGCTCCGCGCCTCCCCCCGGAAGGTACGTGATGGGGGTGGGGTGGAAAACCGAGTCTTTCACCTGCCCGTGGGTGGAGACGAGGGACGCCTTGATGCCCGACGTCCCGTGGTCGATGGCGAGGACATACCGCCGCTTCTCCATCCGCCCCTCCTTTCGAGGCCGCCTTCGGGCTCAGATGTCGAGCTTTTCCACCCTGCCCGTCTCGTCGATGCGCTCCACGATCACCCCGCCGAAGGAGTCGCCGCCCTCCTTCTTCCCGTCGAGCTTCATGACCTTCGAGATGAGCCCGATGAAGTCGAGGGGGTCGACGCAGGCCTCGGGCGGGAGGACTCCCGGCCCGGAAACCTTCCCCATGACCATGAGCATGACACCCATGGCGGCAGGGATGCCCGTGCCCTCGCCCAGGGCCTGGGAGCGCGAGGCCATGTGGAAGCGGTACTCCTGGCGCCTGCCGTCCTTCGTCCCTCTTGCCACCACGGTGCAGCACCCGCAGGGCTTGCCGAAGCCCGAGGCCTTGAGGATCTCCCCGCGCTTCTGGATGATGTAGGCCACGGTGAAGTCGTGGGGTGAAACCGGAGAGCCCTTCACCACCACCGGCTCCCGGGAGTTCAGGCCCAGGGCACAGAGGTCCTTGGTGAGATTGTAGTACTCGATGGGCAGGACCGAGCCCTTGTTGGTGACGTTTCTGACCTTCAGATGCCGGGGCAGCGTCACCTGCTCGGGGTGGGGGTAGGGAAAGATGGGGATGTTCTTTCCGATCACGGGGAAGTCGAAGGTCTGCCGGAGCGCGATCCCGTCCTCCTCGAAGAACTTCACGTACCTGAGCCTGCCGTCCAGGAACATGGGGATGTCGATGCTCATGCAGTGGAAGCGGTGGCCGATGACGCCCTCGCCCTCGAAGGCCTCACCCCCGTGGGTGTGGAAGATGTCGATGGAGTCGGTCTCGTCGAGGAGCGTCGTGGCTGCGAGCTTCGCCAGGAGGTTGGTGGCTCCGGGGGAGCTCCCCATGCCGATGAGCGCGGTTACGCCCTTCGCTTTTGCCCGGGCGTCCAGGTCCAGGAGCTCCAGGGTCGCGTCCACGTCATCGCACACGTCCACGTAGTCGACACCCAGTTCGAGCACCGTCTCCACGATGGTCCTGACGCTTTGGTAGAAGGGCCCCACGCAGTTGAGCACCACGTCGCAGCCCTGCATGGGCCCGGTGAGGGAAGCGGGGTCCTGTGCGTCGATCTTCACGGCCGTGACCCTGCCCGCGCCGGCCTCCGAGGCGATGGCGTCCGCCCGGGACAGGTCGCGGTCGCCGATGACCACGCCCGAGAACAGGTCGCTTGCCGCAAGCGTCCTGACCGCCACGCTCCCCACCGCCCCGCACCCGCCGAGCACGATGACCTTTGCCATGGAGAACCTCCCTGCATTCGATTTTATGATTTAACTTCGTTCAGGATTTCCGGGGTTGTCAAGGGAAATGTGGGGAGGGAAACAGGGGAATAAAGCAAGCCGGCAGGGGCAGGACCCCGCGGCAGGGATGCGGGGCCCGTGCTGTCGTTCATTCCCTTGTGTGCCCCCGGACGGTCAATCGGTGGACGATCTTGAGGCCGCTCGGAGCTCTCCGGCCTCCACCCGTCTTCGAACCGGACGGTCAATCGGTGGTGACGATCTTGAGGCCGGGCTTCCCCTCGCGGGCGTCGTCCCGGGGGTCTTTCCCGTACGGGCTCCCCCCCTGGCAGGCGAGGCACGAGGGACCGTCCTTGATGGGGTACGCCTCGTTGCAGACCGGGCACTTCCCGACGGCGCCCTTCCCCTTCTTGCCCAGGAAGGCGCCCTCGACCTGTATGCGCCGGGCGGTGAGGATCTCCGGTCCGGCCTCTATGATCTGGTCCCTGAGCCTGTTCGCGTCCTGCTCCTTCTTGGATTTGAGCTTGAAGAACCAGTCCCTGATCTCGGGCCAGTCCTCCACTTTCTTCGAATCGAGGGACACCCTCACGCCCTCGCCCTGATACTTGTCGAACAGGCTCAGGGCGAAACGGCCGAAGTCCATGACCCGGAGCCAGCCGTTGCCGATGGTGCAGGGGGTGAGCAGCTGGATCGCGTCGGGCAGGCAGGTCCTGGTTTCGGAGATGGCGTCGTAGAGCAGGTCCTGGGGGAAGTCCTTCCGGGCAAGGTCCACCATGAACCCGCCGATGATGAGTCCCGGCGCGACGTTGCCGTGGAACGACTTGACCATGTGCATGTAGTCTTCAACAGAGTAGGGTCCGATATTCATCGCATATACTCCTTCATCTTGATGGAAAGCTCGATCTCATCCTCATCGTCCTCGAGTCCCGGGCGCGGACTCCGGCAGAGGTCTCTCTCCCGCTCCTTGCGCGCAATCATGAACTGCAGTATCCACTTGTTTTCCACCCTGCCCCGGGCCACGGGCATGATGTCGTCCGCCAGGTAGAGCGCCTCCCTGATGTCGTGGGTCACGTGGATGACCGGGATGTGGAGCTCGCCCTTCAGGGATTTGACCAGGTCCCTGAGCTTTCTCCGGCTCAGGGCGTCCAGGGCGGAAAAGGGCTCGTCCATGAGGAGCACCCCGGGATCCCGCGCAAGCGCCTGGCAGATGGCGCACCGCTGGCGTTCGCCGCCGGAAATGAGGTGCGGCCGACTGTCCCGCAGGGACCAGATGTCGAACATCTTCAGGAGGTCTTCCGCCCTCTCCCGGTCCCGGGCGGCAAAGGTCACGTTTTTGTAGACGCTCAGGTTCGGGAACAGGGTGAACTCCTGGAAGACGTACCCGATGCCCCGTTTCCTGGTGGGAAGGTCGACCCGGGCCGCGGTGTCCGTCCAGACTTCCCCCCTTAAGGTCACCTCTCCCTCGTCGGGCTTCTCGAGGCCGGCGATGAGGCGGATGATGGTGGTCTTGCCCGCGCCCGAAGGGCCAACGATGGCGAGCAGCCTCCCTGCCTCGCAGGCCAGGGACACGTCCAGGTCGAAGTGCTTGAGCCTCTTTTTCAGCCTCGCTTCAAGCCCCACGGCGCACCTCCGGGGTGAGCCTGTTCACGAGGAGCAGAAACAGGTAGCTCACGGGGACCAGGGCCAGGGACATGAGCCAGGCGTCCCGGTAGCGCAGCGCCTCGACCGCTTCGTAGATGGCGATGGAGGCCACTTTCGTCTCCCCGGGGATGCTGCCCCCCACCATGAGGATGACCCCGAACTCGCCGATGGTGTGCAGGAAGACGAGTATGGCGGACGCAGCGATGCCCGCCAGGGAGTTCGGGAGAACGACCCGCAGGAATATGGCCGTGGGCGTGAGCCCCAGGACCTGGGCGTTCTCCACGAGCCGCGGGTCGATCCGCAGAAAGGCCGACTTCATGGGCGCCACGGCAAAGGGCAGGCTGTAGACGATGGAGGCCACGACGATCCCGGTGAAGGTGAACAGGAGGGTCGACCCGAACACCGATCCCCAGGCCTGTCCGACGCCCCCCTTCGGGCCCATCACCACGAGGAGGTAGAACCCCAGCACCGTCGGGGGAAGCACGATGGGGAGGTTGATGAGGGCCTCGACAAAGGATTTCCCGGGCATGCGGAAAAAGACCAGGAAGTAGGACAAAGGCGCCGCTGCGGCGATGAGCACCACCGTGCTCACCGCGGCAAGCTTGAGGGAAAGGTATAGCGGGAGAAGGTCCACGTCATCTGTACCCGTATTTCTTCTTTATGCCCGCGGCCTCGGGAGAAAGAAGGAACGCGGCGAACTTTTCCGCGGCCTGGCTGTGCTTGCTCCCGCTCAGGACGCACGCCTCCTGGACGATGTCCGGGGCCCCTTCGACGGCAAACCGGCACCCGGTGGCCCCCTGACTCGAGAGGGCCGCAGAGAGTGCACAGAAGCCGGCGTCGACGCTCCCGGTGAACGCGTACTGGAACGACTGGGCGACGTCCTGGGGGAACACGAGCCTGGGCTGGATCCCCTCCCAGAGCCCCGCCTTCTTCAGCGCGTCCATGGCCGCCGTCCCGTACGGGGC
>JAKLDU010000090.1 GCA_022703355.1 Deltaproteobacteria bacterium
TGACCGGGCCGCCGGTCCAGGACCTCTGGATGCTCCTGCCCGACCACGCGGGCCGCTCGCGCCGGGAGATCACCCTTCTGCTCGAAGGGTACGAGCTGTTCCGGGAGTTTCCGTACCCGTCACTGCGCCTCATCGAGCCCCTAAGGTTCATGCGCATCGTCTATTTCCTCGCCTGGACCGCACGGCAGGCAGGCGACTATGCCTTTCCGGCCAACCACCCCGACTGGGGAAGCGAGAACTTCTGGCTCCACGAGATCTCCGACCTCAACCACCAGTTCCAGGTCATCATGGAGCACACGGTCGCCTGGGAAGAGGGAAGGTTCTTCGGGGAGGGGGAAGGATAGAAGCACCGCACCGGCAAGATGGGGAAGGCGCCTGCGCCCGTGGCGTAGCGGCAGTCTCTTTGCAGATCCCGGGAGAGCATTCAGGAAGGTGCCCACGCCCGCGGCATAGCGGGTGCCCTGCGCCGCTCTCATCTCCGGCCTCTCACCCGCTCGTATGCGGGATCGTGGGGGTCATGGTCCCGAACCCCGGCTCAGCCCCCTCTTCCTGCCTGCAAAAGGATTTGACAGGAGGCACCGGGTCGGTTTACATCATATGGTAATACAATAAGATGTAGTGCGTCGCGTGCTTCCGGGCCCGGCTCGGACAAAAGCGGCCGCCCGGTGCGGGGATACAATTCGAAGGGAGGTTCTCATGAAGGACGTTTTCGTGGTCAGCGCCGCCAGGACAGCGGTGGGAAAGCAGAGGGGTTACTTCCGCGACTACCTGGCGCCGGAGCTCCTGGCGCTTGTGCTCGACGAGGCGGTGGGGCGCGTCGGCCTCGATCCCGCCGCGGTGGACGACGTCATAGCCGGGTGCGTCTACCAGGTGGGAGAGCAGGGGTTCAACCTGGCGCGCATGGCGGTGCTGGCGTCCGGGCTCCCGGAGACCCTGGGCGGCATCACGGTGAACCGGCAGTGCGGCAGCTCGCTCTCCGCCATCCAGCTCGCCGCGGGCATGGTGGGCTCCGGCACGCACGACGCGGTCATCGCCTGCGGGTGCGAGATCATGTCCAAGTACGGCATCGCCTCCGACCTGAACTGCACCCTGGCCAACGGGAACAGCGCGGGCCACCCCATCGGGAAGTTCTACCTGGACAAGTACGGTATCCCCAGCCAGATCAACGCCGCACAGGCCATCGCGCACCGGTGGCAGATCTCGAAGGGCGACTGCCAGGACTTCGCCGTGGCCAGCCACGCGAAGGCCCACCGGGCCACGGTGGAGGGCCGCTTCGAGCAGGAGATCGTGAAGGTGCCGGGCCTGGACAGGGACGGCAACAGGATCGAGTGCGCCACCGACGAGCCCATCCGCCCGGAAACGACCCGCGAAGCCCTCGAGGGCCTCAAGGTGCTCGCCGGCACCGACTGGATGACCGCCGGCCTCTCCAGCACGGTGACTGATGGGGCTTCGGCCATGCTCCTCATGAGCTCAGACAGGGCCCGGGAGCTCGGCGTCACGCCTCTGGCCAGGGTCGTTGCCAGCGCCGTCGTGGGCTCGGACCCCGTGCTCATGCTCACCGGCCCCCTCACGGCCACCCCGAAGGTGCTCGCCAAGGCCGGGCTCGCCCTGCGCGACATCGACCTCTTCGAGGTGAACGAGGCCTTTGCGCCCATCCCCCTGGCGTGGGCCAGGGAGCTTCATGCGGATGCGGACAGGCTCAACGTCAACGGGGGCGCCCTGGCCCTGGGCCACCCGGTGGGCAACAGCGGCTGCCGCCTGAGCGTCACCGCCATCCACGAGCTGCGCCGCCGCAAGGCCCGGTACGCCCTGGTCACCCTCTGCACCGGGGGAGGGCAGGCGCCGGCTTCGATCTTCGAGCGGGTGTAGGAGGCATGCCCCGCACACCGGAGGACGTGTACCGCAGGCTGGGCGGGAAGATCGACGGGCTGACCGCCAGGACGCCCTGGAACGGGGCCTTCCACGCGATCCTCAAAGAGCTCTACACGGTCGAGGAGGCGGATGTCGTGGCGCGGATGCCCCATTCCCTTTCCTCCCTCGACAGGGTCTCGCGGGTGACCGGCGTGCCCGAAGCGAGGCTCAGGGGAGTCCTCGACGGCCTGTGCTCCAAGGGCCTCGTCTTCGACCTGTGGAACGAGCGGGAGAACTCCTGGCACTACATGCCGAGCCCCCTGGTGGTGGGGATCTTCGAGTTCACCATGATGAGGACCGAAGGTGGCCTCGACAGCAGAAAATGGGCGAAGCTCTTCCACGAGTACTTCCCCGCCGTCTACCCCGCAAACTTCTCCCGGGGGGAAGTGGTCTCGGCCCTGAGGGTCATCCCCGTGGAGGAAAACATCCCGGCCGGTGAGGGTCTCGAGTTTCTCGACTACGAGAAGGCCTCGTCCATCATAAGCGGTTCAGGCCGCTTCGCTATGGGCATCTGCTCCTGCAGGAACGAGAAGAGCCTCCTGGGGGACAAGCGGTGCGACGCGCCCCTGGACACCTGCAGCATGTTCGGCTTCGGGGCCGACTACGCGATCAGGCACAACCTCGGGCGGGAGGTCTCGCGCGACGAGATGATCGACAACTTCGCCAGGTCCCGGGATCACGGCCTCGTCCTGTGCACGTACAACACGCAAAGGAGCCCCCTGGCGGTGTGCCACTGCTGCACGTGCTGCTGCAATTACCTTGCGGGCCTCACCAGGTTCGGATACCTCAACGCCGTCGTCACGTCCACCTTCATCGCCTCTCTGAACGAGGGCTCCTGCACGAGCTGCGGGAAATGCGCCAAAGCGTGCCCCACCGGGGCCCTGGCCATGGTTTCCGTGGATGACCCCGGCCGGAAAAGCAAGGCTCGGGCTTCGCTGAATTCCGGGCTGTGCGTGGGGTGCGGGGTCTGCGTGTCCTCGTGCCGTACCGGCGCCCTTGCCATGAAAAGCCGGGCGAAGAGATCGATTCACCCCGAGACCCTGTTTCAGGCCACGATCCTCGGGTCCCTCGAGCGGGGCACCCTCCAGAACCAGCTCTTCGACAACCCCGAAAGCGTCACCCAGCAGTTTGCGAGGACCCTCCTCGGGGCATTCCTCGGGCTTTCGCCGGTGAAGAAAGCCCTCATGAGCGATGCCCTCAGGTCTACTTTCCTGGGCATCATGAAGGCCGGGGCCACGCTGCAGGGCAAAGGGTGGATCACCCGGCTGTAGCGCCCTTCCGGGGCGGGCGGCGCGATCGTTGCCGCCGGAGACTCCGGCATCGGCATGGCCGGGCCTGCCATGCGCGAGGGGTCAGTCCCCTTCCCGGTACATGGACTCGATGAGGTCCGCGTACTGCTTGTTGATGGAGGTCCGCTTCACCTTCATGGTGGGGGTGACCTCGCCGTCCTCCGTGTAGAGTTTCTTGTCCAGGAGTCTGAACTTGCGGATGTTCTCCACCCGGGCTATCTGCCTGTTGACCCTGGCGATCTCCTCTTCGATGAGCCTGTTCACCTCAGGGGTGCGGGTGAGGCTCGCGAAGGTCGTGTACTGAACCTTGTGGTCCTGGGCCCACTTCACCACGTTTTCCTCGTCGATGACGATGATGGCCGAGATGAACTTGCGGCGGTCGCCGATGACCACGGCGTCGTTGATGTAGGGCGAGAACTTGAGCAGGTTCTCGATGTACTGGGGGGCCACGTTCTTGCCGCCCGCGGTGACGATGAGGTCCTTCTTGCGGTCGGTGATCTTGAGGTAGCCCTCCGGGTCGATCTCCCCCACGTCGCCCGTGTGGAACCAGCCTCCCTCGAGGGCGAGCGCGGTGTGCTCCTCGTCCTTGAAGTAGCCCTTGAAGATACCCCCGTGTTTGATAAGGATCTCGCCGTCTTCGGCGATCATCACCTCGGAGTTCGGCAGGCTCCTGCCCACGGTGCCGAGCTTGAAGTTGGTCTCGTCGGAGATGTGGGTGATGCCCGTGGTCTCGGTGAGGCCGTAGCCCTCCCGGATGGGGATGCCGATGCTCTGGAAGAACTTGAGCACCTCGTGGGAGATGGGGGCTGCGCCGGAGAAGCCCAGCCGCACCCGGTCGAAGCCGAGCCGCTCCTTGAGCTTCCAGAACACGCAGAAGTAGGCCAGCCAGTAGCCCACGAGGATGTGGGGCGGCGGGGTCTTCTTCTGGAGCCGGCAGTCGTTGTAGGCCGAGCCGATCCTGAAGGCGACGCCGTACATCGCCCGCTTAAGCAGCGTGGCGTCCTTCATCCTGAGCACGATCCCCGAGTGGTACTTTTCCCAGATCCTGGGCACGGCGTGGAAAAGGGTGGGGGAGACGTCCTTGAGGTCGTTCATGACCGTGTCAGTGTTCTCGGTGAAGTTCACGATGTGGCCAACGCGCAGGTGCATCATGAGGTCGAAGATCTGCTCGTAAACGTGGTTCAGCGGCAGGAAGGAGATGGTTTCGTCCTTCACCGTTAAGCGCGTGGCCGACTCCGAGTTCCGGGCGATCCACTTGTAGTTGCGGTGCGTGATCATGGCGCCCTTGGGCGGCCCCGTGGTGCCCGAGGTGTAGATGATGGAGGCGATCTCGTTTTCCGAGCCCCGCTCGAGGATGCTTTCGTACAGGCCCGGCTGTCCGGCGTCCAGCTTCTCCCCGGCGGCGAGGAGGTCGTCGAAGCTCATGATCATGTCGTCCTTGAAGTGCCTGAGGCCCTCCATGTCCCACACGACGATCTTCCTGAGCGAAGGGGTGCGCTCCCGGAACGCGAGGGCCTTGTCGCACTGCTCCTCGTCTTCGCAGAGGTACACCACCGACTCCGAGTGACCCACCACGTACTCGCATTCGGCCGTGGGGTTCGTGGTGTAGACCCCCACGAAGGTGGCGCCCAGCGACATGACGCCCAGTGCCGAGAACAGCCACTCGGGCTTGTTCTCCCCGATGATGGAGACGTGGTCCCCCCGGGTCACGCCTAGGGCGTGGAGCCCCAGCGCCACACAGCGCACCTTCTGCGCGTAGAGCGCCCAGGTGATGTCGTGCCAGATGCCGAAGTCCTTCATGCGCATGGCCACACGGTCCGGCTGGTTCGACGCGATCATGACAAGGGCCTGGGGGAGGGTCTGCACACTGTCGGCGAGCTCTTCGTTCGTTTTCATCGCGGTTCCCCTCTACCTGAACCTGACCTTGCGGCGGTAGCGCTTGTACCCCTTCACCGACTGCTCGGTGGCGACGCCGAGGTAGAACTCCCTGACATCCTCGTCCTCCCGGAGCACGTCTGGCCTGTCCGCCCTGAGGATGCGCCCGTTCTCCATGAGGTAGGCGTAGGAGGAGTACTTGAGGGCCATGTTCACGTTCTGCTCCACGAGCAGGATGGTCATGCCCTCCCGGTTGATGTTCCTGATGATGGTGAAGATCTCTTTGGTGAGCAGGGGCGAGAGCCCCAGCGACGGCTCGTCGAGCATGAGGAGTCTGGGCCTGCTCATGAGCGCCCTGCCGATGGCGAGCATCTGCTGCTCCCCCCCGCTCATGTGGCCCGCCTGCTGGCCCTTCCTGCTCTCGAGGATGGGGAAGTGGTGGAAGATCCGCTCGATGTCCTCTTTGATGCCGCCCCGGTCCCTGCGGGTGTAGGCGCCCATGAGGATGTTCTCCATGACCGTGAGCTCCGGGAAGACCTCCCGGCCCTCGGGCACGTAGCTGATCCCCAGGCGCACGATCTCCTCGGTGTCCATCCGGTCGATGCGCCTGCCCATGAACTCGATGGTGCCCTTCTCGGGCTGGTCGTCGTCCAGAAGGCGCATGACGGACTTGAGGGTCGTGGTCTTGCCCGCCCCGTTGGAGCCGAGCAGGGCCACGATGTCGCCCTGCTTCACCTCGAAGGAGATGCCGTGCAGGGCCCGGATCAGGTCATACCAGGTCTCGATGTTCCTTATCGTCAGCATCGCTTTCTTCCTCCCCGAGATAGGCGGCGATGACCTCGGGATGCTTCTGCACTTCCGGCGGCGTGCCTTCCGTTATGGGAATGCCCTGGTTGATGGCGAGGATCCGGTCGGAGATGCCCATGACCATGTTCATGTCGTGCTCGATGAGCAGGATCGTCACCCGGTAGTCTTCCTGGATGTCCTTGATCCAGATCCTCAAGTCGTCCTTTTCCTCGGTGTTCATCCCCGCCGACGGCTCGTCCAGGAGCAGGACCCGGGGCTCGAGGGCGAGCGCCCGGCCGAGCTCCACGAGCTTTCTCTTGCCGTAGGGCAGGTTCGCCACGAACTGGTCCCGCACGGACTGGAGCTCGAGGAAGTCGATGATGTGCTCGATGACCTCCCGGTGCCTGATCTCCTCCCGGGCGCAGGGGGTCCACCTGCCGATCATGAAGGCGCCGCCCAGGATCCCCGTCTTCATGTGGATGTGGCGGCCCAGCATGAGGTTGTCCATCACGCTGGCGTTGCCGAAGAGCTGGATGTTCTGGAAGGTCCGGGCGATGCCCTTGCGGGCGATCCGGTCCGGGTTCAGCCCGCTGACCTTTTCGCCGTCCAGGACCACCCTGCCCGAGTCGGGCTTGTAGATCCCGCTGATCATGTTGAAGATGGTGGTCTTCCCGCTCCCGTTCGGTCCGATGATGGAGAAGATGGTGTTCCTCTCCACCGAAAAGCTCACGTCGGTGACCGCCCGGATTCCCCCGAAGCTGATGCTCAGGTTCTCCACCGCGAAGTGGGCCATGCCTCTCGCTCCTTGCCTGGCTGCTGGTGCGTTTCATTCCGCCTGCCCTATCCCCCTGACGGGGGGAAAGGGCAGGCGGTTTTCCCCGGGGACAGCGCCTCGAGCGCCTATTTCTTTTTCCAGGTCGCGAGCTCGTTGGGCGTCCAGTTCTGGAGCACGATGTAGCTCGAGTTCGGCCCGCACTTCATGATCTGGATGGAGTCGGTGCCCTGGTGGACCGTGGGGGACCAGTTGACCAGGGGGCCGATGCCCTGGAAGTTCTTCGTGGAGTTCAGCGCCTTGAGGAAGGCCTCGGTGCTCAGCTTCGGGCCGACGCGCCTGAGGGCGTCGACCAGGGGCTCGGCGTACATGATCCCCGCCGTGTAGAAGGTCCCGAAGCGCTCCTCGGGGGCATACTTCTTCGCCGCCTCGCGGTACCTGTTCATGACGGGCACGTTGGCGTCCGCCGGGATGCCGAACATGCCGGTGATGACCCCTTCCCACATGCCGCCGGTGATCTTGTTCATGAGCGGGTAGTCGGACAGCGTGTTGGAGGATATCCACTGGGGCTTGAAGCCGATGGTGGCGGCGGTCTTCAGCGCGATGGCGGCCGATGTCGGGTTCACCCACATGATGACCGCGTCCGCCCCGGAGTTCTTGAGCCTGAGCATCTGGGAGGAGAGGTCCTTCTCGCCGGGCTCGACCGGGACTTCCTCGATGAGCTGCCTCTTCAAGGCCTTCATGCGGTCCCGGCAGCCGTCGAGGCCGCTCTTGCCGTAGGTGTCGTTCTGGTAGAAGAAGCCGAGCTTCTTGACGCCCAGCTTTTCCACCGCGTACTTCGTGAGGATGCTCGCCTCGTCGTCATAAAGGGGGTAGAGGGCGAAGAGGTAGGGGTTGGGGGGGAACACGTACTCGTTGATGGCCGTGGACGGCGCCACCCAGACCACCTTGTTCTGGGCGAGGTAGTCCTTCACCGCCAGGCCTCCGGCCGCGCCGACGCCCCCCACGAAGGCGAAGATGCCTTCGCGCTCCACGAGCTCCTTCACCGCCGCCTTGGTCTGGGCGGGGTTGTACTGGTCATCGCGGATGTAATACTTGATCTTCCTGCCGTGGATGCCGCCCGCTTCGTTCACGAGCGTGAAGAGGAGACCGCTCCCCCTGGCCACCGAGCCCCATGGCGCCGCCGGGCCGGTCTGGGGTCCCCACTGGGCGATCCTGATCTCCTTGTCGTCGAAGCCGGGCCGTGCGGCAAAACTCGAAGCCGGCAGGGCCAACACCACGAACGCTGCCAGAATCATCAACATGAAACCCTTCGATCCCTTCATGCACTCCTCCTTCCCGCTGCCTCGGGCAGCATTGTAATCGAACGGACAAAGCCCTTGCGTCTGAACCGTTTCATCCCTTGAACCAGGTGCCCCCTTCCTTGAGGAAGGTGAAGCAGTAGTTGCACAGGGTGTTTTCCTTCGAATCCCCATACCGGAGCTCGACGTCCACCTCCGCCTGGGCGAAGCGCTCCACCGCCGGGTAGGCCGCCCGGTCGCGGTTTGGCCTGAGGCCGTAGATGCCCACCACCGTGTACTTCACGATCCGGACCGGGTTCGATCTCATGTCGGCCATGAAGTCTTCACGGGAGTGGGTTTTCCGGTAGTCCGAGGAGGGCGCGAGGGAGCGGTAGACCCTGTCGTAGTCCCTGCCCATCTCCGCGGCAAAGTAGTCGCGCAGGGCCTGCTCCAGCGCCTCCCGGGCCGCGATGTCGAGGTGCGTGGTGGGCTCGTCCAGCACCAGCAGGTTCGGCGGCTTGGCCAGCAGCCGGGCGAACGCCATGCGGATCTTCTCGCCA
>JAKLDU010000091.1 GCA_022703355.1 Deltaproteobacteria bacterium
CGTGGCGATCTCGAGGGCCTTCCTGTTCCCCACGATGGTCACCAGCGATTTTCCCCGGGTCACCGCCGTGTACAGCAGGTTTCTCTGGAGCATGATCCCGTGCTGCGTGTGCAGGACGAGCACCACCGCCGGGTACTCGTTGCCCTGGGACTTGTGGATGGAGCAGGCGTACGCGACGGCGAGCTCGTCCAGGTCCGCCCCTTCATATCGTACGATCCGGTTCTCGAAGTCAACCTCCATGATCTTCTTTTCGGGGTCCGCGAACAGGACCGTGCCCATGTCGCCGTTGAACACCCGGTGCTCGTAATTGTTCCTGAGCTGCATGACCTTGTCGCCCTCGCAGAGCTTCCGGGAGCCGTGGTGGAAGGCCAGGCCGCCGGGGTTGAGGAGGGCCTGGAGCTCCGCGTTCAGGTTCTCCACGCCCAGCAGCCCCTTGTGCATGGGGGCCAGCACCTGGATCTCCCGCACCGGGTCGAAGCCGAAGCGGTTGGGTATCCTGTTGGCGACGAGCTCCTTGGCGACCTCGAGGACGTCCCGGGGGTCTTCCCGGTGGATGAAGAAAAAGTCCTGACTGCCGGCGCCCTTGTCCGTACGGGGCATGATCCCCTGGTTGATCCGGTGTGCGTTGATCACGATGAGGCTCTCGGCCGCCTGCCGGAATATGGTGCTCAGGCGGACGGTCTTCACGGCCCCGGACCTGATGACGTCCAGAAGAACGCTGCCCGGACCCACAGGCGGGAGCTGGTCCGCATCCCCCACGAGGACGAGGGCGGTGCCCGCCCCGATCCCCCTGAGCACCCGGGAAAAGAGCAGGGTGTCCACCATGGAGGTCTCGTCGATGATGAGCATGTCCGCCCCGAGCTTCCGCTCCCCGTCGCCGAGCCCGCCCTGGTCGCTCGGGTCGAGCTCGAAGAGGCGGTGGATGGTCATGGCCTCCCGGAAGGTGGCCTCGCTCATCCGCTTCGCCGCCCTGCCCGTGGGGGCGCACAGGGCGACGCTCAGCCCCCTGCGCTCGAGGATCTCGATGATGCCCCGGATGAGGGTGGTCTTCCCCGTGCCCGGACCGCCGGTGATGACCATCACCTTCTCCGTGAGCGCCCCGGTGAGGGCCTCCCGCTGCTCGGGCGCGAGCTCCATGCGGTAGGTGCCCTCGAACCATCGGACCTCCTGCTGCACGTCCGGCACCCGCACCCTGGACGGCTCGCCCAGGATGCTCTTCAGGCGCTTTTCGATGCCCGTCTCGGCTTCGAGCAGGGGCCTGAGGTAAACGAACTCCCTGCCGGAGAACTCCGCCAGGGCCACCTCGCCTTCGAGCCTGAGCCCTTCGAGCGCTTCCCGTACCACGGACGCCGGGACCTCGAGGATCGCGCCCGCCTTTCTCACCAGGGTTTCTGCCGGGCAGCAGGCGTGCCCCTCCTCCGAGATGGCGCCCAGGGCGTAGACCACCCCGGCCCTGGCCCGGCCCGGCGACTCCCGGGGCACCCCGAACCCCCGGGCGATCCGGTCGGCGGTCCTGAACCCGATGCCGAAGATGTCGAAGGTGAGCCGGTAGGGATTTTCCGCCACGACCCTGGGCGTGTCGCTGCCGTAGAACCGGTAGATCCTGTAGGCATACGCGGCCGACACCCCGTGGGACTGGAGGAAGATCATGGCGTCGGACATCTCGTGGAGCTCTTTCCACGCGCTGTGGATGGCATGCGCCCTCTTCGGGCCGATGCCCGGGATTTCCGTGAGCCGGCCGGGGGAGCGCTCGATGATCTCCACGAGGTCGGCGCCGAAGGCATCCACGAGCCTTTTCGCCATGGCGCTCCCCACGCCCCTGATGAACCCCGAGGAGAGGTACTCCTCGATCCCCTTGAGGGTCCGGGGCTTGACCGGGAGGCACGAGCTCATCCGGAGCTCCCTGCCGTAGGGCTCCTTGTCCACCCACTGTCCCCGTACCCTGACGCGGTCGCCCTCCTCGACCCCGAAGACCGTCCCCGTGGCGGTGACGAGGTTTCCCCCCGGCTCGGCCAGGATCCTCACGACCCCCCAGCCGCTGTCTTCGTCATGGAAGAGCACCCTGTCGAGAACGCCCTCGAACTCCCGGTCGTCATTCGTTTCGATCACGCTGAAGATTGACCCCCTCGCCCTGCCGGGCGCCGTTCCATCCGGGGGCGGCGAAACCCTCCCCCGCCCGCACCCGCGCTCCCTTTTCTTCATGCTGCACCCTTTTGGCATTGTCAAGGCGCGGAACATGCCAATTGCTTCCCGGCCCTTTTTTATTTATTGGTTGATACAGTTAAAGTTTGAATCGCGGAGCACCGATGTTCACCGTATGCCGCACACGGGACAGGGAGCTGACAAGAGGTTAATCCTGCGATGAAAAGGAACGGAATATGAGCCTGTTCGACACCCTCTTCGGGAAGAACAAGGGCACCAGGGAAATACGCGCCTGTGAATCTGCCCTGGAAAAGCGTCCCGACGATGCCGTGCTCTTGAAGAAACTGGGGGATCTCTACCTCAAGGCAAACAAAACCGAAGAGGCGTCGGACATCTACCTCCGGCTGGGGGACACCTACCACGTCAAGGGCTTTTACCCCAAAGCCGTTGCCCTCTACAAGCAGGCCATCAAGATCAACCCCGCCTGGGGAAGGCCCTACGAGAAGCTTGCCGATCTCTACCAGCTCCAGGGGTTCGCCCGGGAGGCGGCCACCCAGTACGTGAAGCTCGCGGACATCCTCGACAGGAACGGAGAGCACGAGGCCGCCACCATGTACATGCAGAGGGCTGCGGACCTCGATCCCGCCCACGCGAGCGTGAACAAGAAGGTCCAGTCCTTCGACGTCCGCGAAAAGGGCATGATGGACCCCATCCCCAAGACCTCCGCGCAGCCCGAGGTCAGGGAAACGGATTTCTACGATCTGAACAGCGAGCTCGACAAGGAAATCGAAGAGCTCCACATAGGCGAGACATCGACGGAACCCCTGGCGGACGACACGGGCGTCGAGAGCGTGTTCAGGGCCATCAAGGCGAACGCCGCCGCCGAAGGGAAGGAAGATCCCCTGTTCCTGTACAACATGGGCCTCGCCTACCGCGAGACCGGCCTGCTCGACGACGCCATCGAATCGTTCACCAAGGTGATCGCTCTGGGCGAAAAACTCATGGACGCATACATCATGCTCGGCATCACCTACCGGGAGCGGGGGCTGTTCAAGGAGTCCCTGGAATCCCTCAAGGACGGCGCCGGCCTCGAAGAAGCATCGACCAGCATGAAGGTGGGAATCCTCTACGAAATCGCCCAGACCTACAAGGCCATGGGCGACAATGCCAACGCCCTGGCGATATTCAGGGACATCCAGAAAGAGCAGAAGGATTTCAAGGACGTCGATGTCGAGATCGTGAGACTGGCGGGTGGAGGATAATATGGCGGTCATCAATTACTCCAAAAAGGAAATCTCGGCAAAAATCGTGTATTACGGGCCTTCTCTCTGCGGGAAGACCACGAATATCCAGTCCATATACGCCAGCATCAAACCCGACCAGAAAGGCAAGCTCGTCTCGCTTGCCACCGAGGCGGACCGCACGCTCTTCTTCGACTTTCTGCCCATCGAGATCGCGAACATCCGCGGGTTCAAGACCCGCCTGCACTTCTACACCGTCCCGGGCCAGGTGTACTACAACTCCACCCGCAGGGCGGTGCTCACCGGCGTGGACGGCCTGGTGTTCGTGGCCGACTCCCAGCGGGACAAGATGGAGGAGAACGTCGAGAGCCTCGCGAACCTCGAGGAGAACCTCAACTACTACGGCAAGAGCATGAAGACCATGCCTCTGGTCATCCAGTACAACAAGCGCGACCTCCCCGACGTCACCCCGGTGAGCGAGATGGAGCAGATCCTGAATCCCGACGCCTACCCCTATTTCGAGGCTGTGGCCACCACCGGGGAAGGGGTGCTCCAGACCCTGACCAAGGTCACCAAGATGGTGCTCAGGCACATCGAGACGGGCACCAGCGGCAGGCCCCAGCAGCCCGAAAGGCCCTCTTCAGCGCCGTCCCCGCAGAACGGCCCGGAGCAGGCCGCACCCCCCATGGAGCCGGTCCCCCGCAGGCAGGAGGCCCCTGTACAGGAAAGGCCTGCCCCCCGGCAGCCCGAGCGGGCTCAGCCTTCCCCGGCAGGCATCGCCGGCGGCCGCATCCAGATCGTGGGCACGGATAATGCAAAAATAATCTCCGTGAACGCCATAACCATACCCCTTCACCTGAAGCTGGAAGGCGATCCGAGGACCTTTACCATGGACATCGCCATCAAGCTGGACAGCCTCGTGCCGGAGGATTGAGGGCGTGAACGGACCTTCGATGCTGCAGTACCTCATGGGCATGCCGTTCTTCCGGGACCTGTCGCTGTGGCCCTTCTTCGCCGCCGCCATCGGCAACGGTTACTTTATCGTGATTGCGACCACCATTCTGACACTGGTGCTCATCGGCGTGTGCATGCTGGCCAAGTACACGCCGAACCTCGTCAACGACCTGGAAAACGGTGCCAACAGCGAACTGCCCCCGCTGGGCCTGAAGCTCTGGGTGGCCCTCATCCTGGGGTTCCCGGTGTTCTTCGACGCCGGTCCCCTGTGGTTCGTCTTCTGGTGGTTCATCGTCTTCTGGGGCTACCTCAACATCTTCGAAAAGCGCATCGTCTACGTGTTCACGGCCCTGATCTTCATGTCGAGCCCCCTTGCCCACGTGGGCGCGGGTTTCCTCACCTATGCGGACAACAACCTCAACAGGGAGATCTTCACCATCAACCACGCCATCGGGTCCGAAAGGGACGAAGCTGCCGTGGAAAGCTGGATCCAGGCGCACCCCGCCGACCCCGAACCCCTGAACACCAAGGCCCTGTGGGAAATGGAAAGAGGCGGCCACGCCGCGGCGGTGGCCCTGCTGAGGCGGAACCTCGATCTTGCCCCCAACAACGGCAGGTACTACAACCACCTGGGCGTTGCGCTGGCCTCCCTGGGCAAGAGCGACGAGTCCATCAAGGCCTTTCAGAACGCATCCACACTCGAGCCCGGGAGCATTGTGTACCTCTTCAACCTGAGCAGGATTTACCAGAGCACGTTCAACTTCTACGAGGCGGACAGATCCATCGGGCGGGCGAGCGCCCTGGACCCCGACGAGGTTCGCCATCTCCTCGACCGGGACGCAAAACGCAAGGACGGAAAAAGATACATCATAGAGCAGGTACCGCTGCGCGAGCAGATAGGGCGTCAGATGAAGCCCGGCCCCCAGCTCAAGCAGGCAGCCGACAGCCTCTGGGATCTCGCCTTCGGCCTCGTGGACCGGAGCAGGTCCGTTTACATCGGCCTGACGCTGGCCCTGCTGCTGTTCCTCCTGGGCCACATACCGGAGGAGAAGTTCACCAAGCGCTGCAACCGGTGCGGGAAATACTACTACGCGGGCTCGACATCCGCATCGGGCTACCCCATGTGCCTCCAGTGCCTCTGGATCGAGACCAAGCCCAAGAAGCAGATGAACACCGTCCTCACCAGCAAGGCCGAGGACATCAGGAGCTACCGGGTGAAGATTGCAAAACAGGCCACGAAGCTCGAGTTCGTCCTTCCGGGCATGGGTTCGTTCCACGTGAACAAGACCATGAAGGCGCTCTCGCGGCTGGCGCTCTTCAGCGCGGCCCTGGTCCTGATCCTGACGGGCGGCTCGTTCATCTCCTCGTTCATCCCGTCGGACTTCGACTACGCCATCGTCGTGAGACTCGCGGGGGCCGTTCTGGCGGGCCTTCTCTACTGGAGGATCTACAAGACTCCTCCTCTCAAATTAGGGGTGTAAGCCTATGGCACTGCTCGGAACACTGAAAGGCTTCGGCGTCACCGAGATCTTCCAGCTCATCTCGCAGCAGATGAAGACGGGCACCCTCGTGCTCACCTCTCCCGACGCCACCATCTCGCTGGGGTTCAACGACGGCGCCATCGAAGGCATCAAGTCCGACAGGTGGGAGATCGACCCGCGCGCCGACCTCCTGATCAAGGCCGGCTACATCCTCGAGAAGGATTTCCGGGCGGCGGTGGACAACGAGCGGAAAAACTCCCACAAGTGGCACGACATCCTCGTCTCCCAGGGCAAGCTCAAGCAGACCTTCCTCGAGAGGGCCTCGAACGTGGTCATCAGGACCATCCTCCTGGAGGTGTTCCAGTGGGGCGAAGGCAACTACAAGTTCGAGGACTGGGAGGTGGACGGGGACAACCTGCTTCCCTGCCATGTGCCCACGGAAGGCGTCATCCTCGACACCCTGCGGATCATCGACGAGTGGCCCCTGATCAAGGGCAAGATCCCCCCGGTGGACTACTGCCCCGTGACCATCCTGCCGCTCACGGAGGAGATCGTGGGCAAATACCGGCTGAGCGCCGTGGACATGCACATATTCGACCTCATCGACGAGAAGAGGACGGTGCAGACCATCATCCGGCAGTCCCTCGAGCCGTCGTTCGAGGCGCTGAGCTCGCTTGTGAAGCTCATCGACTGCGGCCTCGTGGAAGTCTTCCCCGAGGGCATCATCGAGACCCGGGACTCCTCGATCTCCAAGCGGGTGTTCCTGCTAAGGGTCAAGAAGGCCTCGGCCTTCGTGCTCCTGGCGATAACCGTGGCGTCCATTGCGTACATCGGCCACCCCCGGATCCTCAAGGACACATTCATCCCCGTCGAGATCTCGTCGCACGTCAGGGTTCAGCAGGAGCTTGCCCGGTACTATGCCGGGCAGGGGATATGGCTTTCAAAGCTAGATACAGATACTGGTAGCCGTTAGACCTCATCTTCACGGGCGTGAACGCCACGTCCACGTACCGCCCCAGGTTCTGCGCATCGTGGTCCATGGTGCATTTCAAGGTGTGGAAAACCCTGTTCGAATGCTTGAGGAGCAGCTTGCACTGCCCCCGGGCGTACTTCTTCGCGGACACCACCTCCATGGACGGCATCATGAATACCGGCTCCGGATTGCCTTCCCCGAAGGGTGAGAGCATCTCGAGCTCCTCCAGGAACGCCGGCGTGATGTCGAAGGGGGAAACTTTGAGGTCGATCTCCAGGTGTCCCGGGGGGCCGTCGGGCACGGCGAGGACCTTGTCCAGGTTCTGGGCGAAGGAGCGGATCCTGTGCTCGTCGATGTTCAGGCCCACCGCCATCTTGTGCCCCCCGAATTCGTTCAGGAGGCCCGAGACCTTCGTGAGGGCCGCGTGCAGGTCCACCCCGGCCACGGACCGCCCGGACCCCATGCCCACCCCGTCCGTGAGCGAGATCACGACGGCCGGGCGGGAATAGATGCCCGCAAGCCGCGAAGCGACGATCCCGATGACGCCCGCGTGCCAGCTCGTGCCCGCCGCGACGATGACGTTCTCCAGGCGGGGGGAAGCTTCCAGGAGGCTCAAGGCCTCGTCGAGCACCTGCTGCTCCTGCGCCTGCCGGTTGCGGTTGAGGTCGTTGAGCTCCCGGGCGAGCTTCTGCGCGAGGTCCCCGTCCTCGGTGATGAGGAGGTCGAAGGCCTTCCGCGCGTCGGAGAGCCTGCCCGCGGCATTGATCCTCGGGCCCAGGATGTACCCCACGTCCCGGGAAAAGAGCTCCCGGTTCAGCCCGGACACCCGCGCCAGCGCCGCCAGCCCCACCCTGCCCGAGGCGTTCAGGATGTTCATGCCCTCTTTCACCAGGATCCGGTTGACGCCCGAGAGCGACACCGCGTCCGCGATGGTGGCCATGGCCACGAGGTCGAGCTCGCCTTTGAGGTTGGGCAGGCACTCGATCCCTCGCTCCCTCAGGCGGGCCCGCAGGGCGACGATGAGGTGGAACACCACCCCCGCGCCGCAGAGGTCCTCGCCGAAAAAGGGGCAGTCGGACTGCTTGGGGTTGAGGATGCTGTGGGCTTCCGGCACCGCGGGGCCCAGCTCGTGGTGGTCGGTGATGATGACGTCCATGCCCAGGGAACGTGCGTACGCCACCTCCTCGAGGGAGGTGATGCCGCAATCCGCCGTGATGAGGAGCTGAACGCCCTTGCCCTTGAGCTCGTCGATCCCCCTCGTGTTGAGGCCGTAGCCGTCCCCCACGCGGTCGGGGATGAAGAGCTCGGGCGGCGGGCACCCGACGTTGAGGAGGAACCGCTGGATGAGCACCGCGCTGCAGACGCCGTCCACGTCGTAGTCCGTGAAGATGCCGATCTTCTCGTTCCTCTCGATGGCCTCGACGATCCTGTCGCAGGCGCGCTGCATGTTCTTCATCGCCCCGGGGTCCCTGAGCTGGCCGAGGCTGGGGCTCAGGAAGCTGACGACTTCCCCCGGGCTCTTGAGCCCCCGGACGTTCATGAGGGATTTGAAGGTTGGGGTGAATCTCAAATCAGGCAGTACAT
>JAKLDU010000092.1 GCA_022703355.1 Deltaproteobacteria bacterium
TGCACCTGCTCTTCATCCGCCAGGCCGCGGGGGGGCAGCTCATGGCGGCCAGGGGGCCGGACAAGGGCGAGTCCGGGATCTTCAAGACCCACCCCAACGGGGGAGGTCTCAGGGCACTGCTCATGCAGAACGGCTACGTGGTCCACGAGGCGGGAGAGGGCTCCGAGATCGGGACGGGCACGGACGTCTGCCACTGGGACCGGAAATTCCGGGAGGGCATGGAGAAGGTCCTCATGACCAAGCGCCAGGACCTCCTCCACAGCGACGGCACGAGGAACAGGGTGGTGCTGTTCCAGTCAGGCCCCGGGAGCAACTGGATCGACGGCGAAGGAATCGAGCCCGGCAACCCCGATGCCAGGGAAAAGACCCTTGCCAACTACAAGGCCGCCTACCGGGGTCTGCTGAAATGGTTCCGGCGCGAGCCCGACACGCTCTTCATCGCCATGACCCCCGCCCCCCTGACGAAGCCGGAGCTCGCCAAGGGGATCGTCCTGAGGCTCCTGGGGAAGGCGGACCGCAACCCGGGCGACGAGGTGGGAAAGAGGGCCCGCTTCTTCAACAACTGGCTCAGGAACGTCCACACGGGGTGGCTGCAGGGCTACCCCCTGGAAAACGTGGCCGTCTTCGACCTCTACGATATCCTCACCGGCTGCGGGTCTTCCAACTGGCTCTTCTACCCGGCGGGCAGGGACGGGGACAGCCTCCCCTCCGCGGAGGGCAACCTCGTCGTGGTCCGGGAGTTTCTCCCGTTCCTCAACCGGGCCCGGAACAGGATGGTCCAGCATTCCATATCGGCGAACGGGACGGGCGCGTATTCGAGGCAGGCCCCCGGTTAAAGGGGATGGTCCGACGGGCTATCCGGATGTATCGTCCGCTTTCAGCAGGCTCTCCACCTTGAACAGGATGATGTGCGCGGGGGACGGCTTCACGAGGTAGAGGTTCGCCCCGGCGTCGAAGGCGAGCTTCCGGTTCTCCGGGGAGGACTCGGTGGTGAGCATGATGATGGGAAGGTCACGGTACTGGGGGTTCTTCCTGATGGTGCCGATGAGCTCGATGCCGTCCATGTTGGGCATGTTGAGGTCGGAGATGACGAGCCTGATGTCGGGGTTGAAGGCCAGCTTCTCGAGGGCGTCGAACCCGTCGCACGCCTCGACGCACGTGTAGTTCCTGGGCTTGAGCGTGTGGATGAGGAGTTTTCTGACGGTCACCGAATCGTCTACAATGAGTATCTTTTCCATCGAGTTTCCACCTACTCCTTTTTGTAGCCCAATGCGCCGGGGAAGTGAACGAGCTTGAACGCGCGCGAGATGTTGTGCAGGGATTCCGAGTGCCCGATGAACAGGTACCCTCCCGGGTTCAAGTTGTCGTAGAGCTGTGCCACGAACCGCTTCTTCGCCTCGTCATCGAAGTAGATGAGGACGTTCCGGCAGAAGATGACGTCGAAGCCCTTCATGAGCCTGACCCGGGCGGCGTCGTTGAAGTTCAGGTACTGCAGGTCCACGAGAGAGCGGATCTCCTCGTTCACCGTGTACTGCGAGCCGCTCTGGGTGAAGTATTTCCGTTTGATCTCCGGCGGCACCGACCTGAGGGTGTACTCGCTGTACTGTGCCGACCGGGCCGACTTGAGCGCCTTCTCGCTGATGTCGCTGGCAAATATCCTGATATCCCAGCCCACGACGGCTTCCTTGAGCACTTCCCTGACCACGATGCCCATGGTGTAGGGCTCGTCGCCGGTGGAGCAGCCGGCGGACCACAGGCGCAGGGTCCTCCCGCCGTCGGCGACGCGGCGCTCGATGATCTCGGGCAGCACCTTCTCCTGGAACGCCTGGATCTGGGGGGGGCTCCGGAAAAAGCTCGTCTCGTTGGTGGTCACGGAGTCGAACAGGGCGCGGAGCTCCCTGGCTGCCTGGGGGTCGTACTTGAGCAGGTAGTAGTACTTGTCGAAGTCCGGGAGGTTGTTGGCCCTGAGCCTCAGGCCGAGGCGGTTCTCCAGCTGGGGCTTCTTGTTGTCGGCGAAGTAGATCCCCGAGTGCTCGTAGACGAAGTCCCTCAGGAGCCAGAAGGTCTCGTCGGTCATCTGCGGGACCGGAAAGGCGAGGTAATCAGCCATGGGCAGCCTCCGGGGCGGCTTCGGACGCGGTGGTGATGTACGCCTCGACCTCCTGGGCGATATCCTCGATCTCGAAGGTGATGCGCTCCACGTCGAGGCCGTCCATGGGATAGCCAAGCTTCACCAGGGTCTCCCAGGCCTCCTGGTCCTTGAGCACGAAGGGCGGGGTGTCGCCGCAGCAGGAAAGGTCCCTGGCCTTTGCGAGGAGGTCAGCCATGGACACCAGTGCGGTGAGGTCCCGGAACTGGGCCTTGTCCGGATGGTGGTGATGGAGGGTGATGTCCACGAGGTAGGGAGGCAGGTTCCATTTCCGGGTGAGGTAATGGCCCACTTCCATGTGCGTGGTGCCGAGGACCTCCTGCTCCGCCAGGTGCAGGGGGCACCGCCGGCGGGAGGAAAGTTCGCAGGCCTGCTCGAACCGGTCGTGGAAGTACCCGTCGAGGATGATCTTCCCGATGTCGTGGAGCAGACCGCCGACGAAATCCCTGCCTTGCGACTTCATGCCGAGCTTCCGGTCGATGCGCCGGGCGATGAGCCCGGTGGCCACGCAGTGGTTCCAGAACGAGGCCCTCATGGACGCCCCCCTGCTGTCCCGGGCGCCCAGGAGCGAAAGGACGGAGACCGACGTGGTGATGCCGATCACCTCGCCCAGGCCCATCATGAGGATGGCCCGGTGGAGGGTTTCGATTTCCTGGGAGCCCCTGCGGTAGAAGGTGGAGTTCGCCACCCTGAGGACCTTGGTCGCCAGGGGCGGGTCCCGGTAGATGCATTCAGAGATCTCACGGATGGAGACGTCGGGCGCCTTCGCGAGGGTCATGACCTCCATGGCCACCGAAGGCAGCGTGGGGAGGTCCTGGATGTTCCTGATGACGTCGAGGACGGCTTCGTCCATCAGAAGGAGACCCCCTGGAGCTTGTCCATCGCCTCGGCCACCGCCCGGGCGACGTCGAGGTTGCCGTCGTCCAGGTGCACCTCGAGCTCACCCGCCAGCGACTCGTCGCCCCATTCGCCCAGGGCCTTCACCGCGGATATGCGCAGGAAGTCGGGGCTGCCTGCGAGGATGGCCAGGAGCCTTTCCTTCGCCTCGTCGTCCCGGAACTTTCCGAGGGCCTCGATGGCGTGGTGCGAGGTCCACATCCCGCCTGCGGTGACGGCCTCCTCGACGAAGGACCTCAGGGGCGCGATCCTCCTCGCCCCCACGATGTCGATGGCCAGGTGGCGGATCTCCTCGTGCCCGTCGTTCAGGAGCACCAGCAGCACGTCGTTTTCGATGGGCAGCCCCGAGTCCCTGACCACCCTGGCCGCGGCCATCCGCACCTCCCAGTCGAGGTCGCCGAGCAGGGAGGAGGCGACCCCGGCGAGGCTGGAGCTCCCCGTCTTCTGGAGTCCCGCGAGGCCCATGGCCCTGACCCCGGGGTCCCCGGACCGGGTCAGGTCGAGGAAGCAGGCCTCGGCCCCCTCCGTGCCGATCATGGCGATGGCGTCCAGGGCGATGCCGCGCACGTCGGGGTAGGGGTGCTCGAGGAAGCCCGTGATCACGTCGATGTCGGCGGGGTTGCCGATCTCGCCCAGCGCCCTGATCGAAGAGGCTGCCACATGGCCGTCGGGGTCGTGGACAAGCCGGAGAAGGGGTTCCCTGGCGCCCGCCCTCCCGATTCCGGCCAGGGCGTCGACCATGGCCCGCTTCACGTATCCCTGCGCCTGCGGGATCCGGCGTGCGATCTCCCCGGCCTCCCATTCGCCCCCCGTGGCGCGCAGGATTTCCGAAGAAAGCAGCTGGACCTTTTCGTTGCCGTCGAGGAGCTCCACGAGGCGCTGCGTGTCGCACAGCCTGATCAGGGATCCCTTGACGGCCTCCCAGGTGTCAGGCGCGCCGTCGGGGTCGACCTTTTTCGCCAGCTCGATGATGCACTCGACGCTGCCCGCCCCTCCCAGGGTGCTCAGCATCGCGAGCATGGCCTGCAGGTGCTCGTCGTTTGCGTCCTGGATGTGCGTTTCGAGGATGCCTACGATCAGCTCCTTCTCCGGCTGCGAAAGGGAGAGCACGTCGTTCTCCGACATGATCCTCAGCAGGGTCTGGGCGATGGTGGCCTCCACGTACTCCCCCGCACTCCGGAGCATGGCGATAAGGGGCCTGACCGAATCGGGCGAGCCGATCCTTCCCAGGGTTTCGAGGATGGCGCACATGGTGATCTCGTCGTTCGACCGGCGGGAAAGCTCGTCGAGGAGAAAGGGCACCACGTCCTCGTGGGGGATGCGGGCCAGGGTCTCGATGACCGAGAACCTGATCCATTCCTCGTCGTTGATGAGCTTCTTGAGGTGCTTGAAGGATTCCTCGCACCCGAGCTCGCCCAAGGAGATGACCGCCGCGTTGCGCACGTTGGGGTTTTCGTCGTAGAGGCCTTCGATGAGCGTGCCCAGGCTTTCCGGGCTTCCGATGGAGCCCAGGATGTCCAGGGTGAACAGGCGGACGTTGTCGTTGGCGTCCCTGGCGATGTCGTGGAGGATGTCGGTACCGTCCATGCCGATCTTCCTCAGGATGTCGATGGCTGCATTGCGGAGCCCCGCGTCCTCCGCGGTGAGCAGGGGGACCATTCTCCTGATGGCGTCCCTGCCGCCGAGCATGACGATGGAGGTTTGCGCGGCGTCCCGCACGCCGCTGTTGCGGTCCCTCAGGAGCAGCTCGAGGCCGTCCAGGGCGTCGTCCCCGCCGAGGTCGGCGAGTATCGCCGCCGCCTCCCTTCTCAGGGAGGGGTCCTCCGAGCAGATCATCCCGTTCATTCTCTCCGTTTCCATACCGTCCCCCGTCGTCAACCTTGCGCTGACAGTCGCAGAGTGCGCGACCGGTTCATTTCACTCCTGTACCAGGCGATCAGCGGCACCGCCTTAAAGCTCATCGCTTTTCGAACTGGCTGAACACCACGTCCCGGACGTTGAAGCCCTTGAGGTCGTCCCTGAGCATGGACAGGAGCTCGCCCTTCGAGTAGACCTCGACGCCCGCCGCGAGCCGCCCGTAGATGAGCCCCCTGATGGCGGTCATGGAGCTGCCGATGGTGTAGGCGATCTCGGGGCTCACCCGGAGGGTGAGCTGGGCGAGCAGCACGCCCGACTCCTTCGGGCTCGCCGGGGTATAGAGGACCATGAAGGGGTCGAGGGCGATCTCCCCGCCGGGAGAGTCCAGCCCCGGCACGGGAGCGGGTTTTGCCTGCGCCGCCACGGGCGCCTTCGCGGGCTCTTCCCGGGTGGCCAGGTACGCTGCCGCACCCGCCGCGATGATGAAAAGGACGGCTGCGCACGACACGACCGAAGCGATGAGGACCGCCCGGCGCCTGGATGGTTTCGCCCGTTCCCCGACAGCCCCGGCCGACGCCGAGGGATCGGCCTGGTCAGAGGGCTCGGCTTTCATCTCCCCGGAGAGGTCCACGCCCTCCTTGTCGAGCTGGGCTTTGCCGAGGGAAGGGGAGATCCCGTCCTTGTCGAGCTCGGCCTTTTTCCCGGGCTTGCTTTCCACGACCCCCTCCTATTTGCAAAAGATCTGGTTGATCTTCTGGCCGAGGGTCTCGGCGGTGAAGGGCTTCACGATGTAGTTGCTCACGCCCGACTTCACGGCTTCGATGATGTTTTCCTGCTGGGCCTCGGCGGTCACCATGAGGAAGGGGATGTCCTTGAGGGCGTCGTCGGAGCGCACGGCCTTGAGGAGCTCGAGCCCGGTCATCTTGGGCATGTTCCAGTCCGACACGACCATGTCGATCTTTTCCCGCTGGAGCACGTCCAGGGCCGTCGAACCGTCATCCGCCTCGAGGATGTTGCTGAAGTTGAGCTGCCGCAGTATGTTCTTCACAATCCTGCGCATGGTCGAGAAGTCGTCCACCACGAGGATTTTCATGTTCCTGTCCAGAGCCATGCCCCCCTCCGAGGTCTTTCCTGTTCTTCTGTTCCTCATCGAAAGATCCTTTCCGGATCTTTACTGGCCGATCTCCTTGAAGAGCTTCTGCATCTTCGAGCGCAGCCTGAGGATCGCCTTGGTGTGGATCTGCGACACGCGCGACTCGGTGAACTTCAGCACGTGGCCGATCTCCTTCATGGTCAGCTCGTCGTAGTAGTACAGGGAGACGACCATGCGCTCCTTGTCGGGCAGACCCATGATGCCCCTGGCCACGATCTCCCGCACCTCTGCGTAGCGGATCTTGTGGGAGGGCCAGTCCTTCTCGTCCTGGAGGATGTACTCGAGGAGGTTTCTCTTGGAGAGGTCCGCGTCGTTCTCGCCCAGGTCGTCGAGGCTCAGCAGGGACACGGAGGCCGTCTCCGAGAGGAGCTTGTGGAACGAGTCGATGTCGACGTTCATCTCGCGGGCCACTTCCGCGTCGCTCGCGGGCCTGCCCAGCGTGTACTCGAGCCGAGAGTAGGCGTCTTCGACCTTGCGGGCCTTCTGGCGCACCGAGCGCGGCACCCAGTCCATGGAGCGCAGCTCGTCGAGGATGGCGCCCCGGATGCGGAACTCCGCATAGGTCTTGAACTTGATCTGCTTGGTGGCGTCGAACTTCTCGATGGCGTCGATGAGCCCGATGACGCCCGCGTTGATCAGGTCGTTGAGGTCGATGTGAGGGGGCAGCCGGATGGCGATGCGGCTGGCGATGTACTTGATCAGCGGGGAGAACTCGCCTATCACCTTCGCCCTGACCTTCGGATTGAGCTTCTGTTCTTCAGTAAGATCTGGAAATGCTATATCCTGCATGGTTCGACCCCTTCACTTGATTGAGGAGCATCCTCCTGAGGAAGAATTGGAGGTTCCCGCTGCTCGCGTCCCGGGATGTCTGTTCGAGACGGCTCACGATCTTCTCCAGCCTGACGGCCGCTTCCCCTCTGGGATGGACCCCGACGAATGCCTTCTGCCCCTTGATGCACTCGGTGATGTTCCGGTCCGTGGGAATGGACCCGAGCACCTCCAGTGCAACGTCCCCTAAAAACCTCTCGCATACGAGCGTCAGCTGACGCGCAACCTGATCCCCTTCCACCTTGGAAGAGGCATTGTTCACGACAAGATCGAACCTTTTGATTCCGTACTGTTTCCTCAAGACCTTGATGAGGGCGTAGGCATCCGTGATGGAGGTGGGCTCGGGAGTGCAGACCACGAGGATGCGCTGGGCCGCGGTGTTGAAGTACATGACGTTGCGCGAGATGCCCGCGCCGGTGTCGATGAGCATGTAGTCGATTTCTTCGTCGAAGTAGTCCAGCGAGTTCATGAGGCAGAGCTGCTGCTCGCGGGTGAGCTCCGAGAGCTCCTGGATGCCCGAGGAGGCGGGGATGATCCGGATGCCCTCCGGGCCTTCGAGCAGGATTTCTTCGAGCGGGCAGAGCCCGTCGAGGACGTGCTGGATATTGTACCTGGGCGTGAGCCCGAGCATGACGTCGATGTTCGCGAGCCCGAGGTCCGCGTCGAGCACCAGGACCTTCTTGCCTTTTGCGGCGAGGATGATGGCCATGTTGACGACGATGCTCGTTTTCCCGACGCCCCCCTTGCCGGAGGTGACCGAAAGCACCTGGGGCGAAGCGGGGCCGGAGCTTCCCTCGAAGATCTTCCTCAATGTGTGCGCCTGGTCTTTCATGCCATATCTCCGAGACATCTCTCGATGACGCTTTCCGTGGTGACCGCCTCGATGTCCTCGGGAACCCTCTGGCCCGTGGTGAGGTGGGAGATGGGGATCCGGTGGACGAGGTTGTGGGTGATGACGGAGCCCAGCGTGCTGGCCTCGTCGGCCTTGGTGAAGATCATCCGGTCGATGTTCAGGCCGGAAAACGCCTTCGTGGCGACGTCCATCTCCGCGTCCCGGGTGGCCACCGGCATGAGCAGGAAGGTGCATGCCCCGGTGCCGTCGAAGTATTCCCTGAGCCCGGGGACGTACTCCCTGAGCAAAGGCGACCTGCCCACCGTGTCCACGAGGACGAGGTCCATGGAGTCGAGCTTCGCGAGGGCGGACTTGAACTCCGCGGGCGTGGTGACCGAGATGAAGGGGATGTTCAGGATCTTGGCGTAGATCCTGCCCTGGTCCACCGCGCCGATGCGGTATGTGTCGAGGGTCACCAGGCCCACCTTCCGGTGCTCGCTCAGCACGTGCCGGGCGGCGATCTTGGCGATGGTGGTGGTCTTGCCCACGCCGGTGGAGCCAACGAAGGTCCAGATCCTGCTGGTGCCCGGCTGGCCCGTCTTGATTATCCGGGACAGGAGCCCT
>JAKLDU010000093.1 GCA_022703355.1 Deltaproteobacteria bacterium
TTCGCCGTGCATCTCACGCCCGGCAAGGCCGTGGACGACATCATCGTCGAGACGGGGATCTCCTTCGTGGCGGCGCGGGTAAAGGACCACATCGAGGACGTGGTGAACGAGAGGCAGGGGACATTGTTCGAGGGGAAGGAAGAGGCATGAAGGAGTACATCGTCCCGTTGGTGGCCATGGGCAAGCCCCGCATGACCAGGCGGGACAAGTGGGCAAAGCGAGATTGCGTGGTCCGGTATCGTGAGTTCTGCGACCTCCTCCGGCATTACTGCCAGGGTATGCCCATGGACCCCATGTATCTGGAGTGGATCGCGTATTTTCCGATCCCGGCGAGCCTCTCGAAGAAGAAGGCCGAGGAGCTCGTGGGCCAGTTCCATCGCGTAAAGCCGGACAAGGACAACGTGGACAAGGCGATCATGGACGCGCTGTTTAAGCAGGATCAGAGGCTTGCGGTAGGGGCGCAGGAGAAGCGCTATGACGACGGACACGGTCCCAGGATCGTGATCCGGGTGGAGTAGGACATGAAAGCATTCAGAATAACGCTCCTCATCCTGGCTCTCTCCGCCCTGGTCCTGTTCCTCGCCTGGGCGAAAGGCTGGGTCGGGCATCTGCAGGACACGGAGCAGGAAATCGAGATCATCTCACGGGACGATGTAGTGCCCGGCGACTTTGCCAAATACAAGGTCAAAGGGCGCTGGCAGGTAATACAGCTCTGCCATGACGGCACCTGGATAGAGCGTAACGATATCAAAATACCGTAAAAAAATCTGAAAGGAGAAATTATGCCAGTAAGACTAGTATCAATCGGTTCTCACCGCTACACGCAGGTTGTTTGCTTGGATGGGCCAGGAGCAGGAAACGCATGCCATGGGTACGCAGTTCTGGCGACGCCCCCGGCCGGCGTTGCTGATCCCTCGGGCCTACGCTTTGCGGATGTTTCATTCCAGAACGGACCCATCCAGGAGGCCGGAGTCAACGGCTGCTTCCAGGAAGACCTCATCGCCATCTGTATCGACCGGCTCCGCTCATTCCAAGCGGGAGAGTATGCCTGCAGAGAAAACGCCCTGGCGCTCACCAAGCTCGAGGAGGCCCTCCATTGGCTCAACCATCGGACAGCGGAAAGGCAGGCCCGTGGCGTAGAAGGCACCAGCATAAAATAGCGAAAGGAGAACACATGAAGAAGGCAGCACTCATTTTTACAGGCATCATCATTGGCGTCCTGGTCCTCATCGGAGCGTACTCTGGCGGGGCCACCCTCGCTTCGCACCTGGGTAAGGCTACCGTTCCCCCCGACATTCAGGCCAAGTACAACGACCTCAACCAGCAGTACGTCTATGCCACCCAAAGGGAGAAGGAACTCCTGGACAAGATCGTGGACGCCCAGCCAGCGGACCCCACCCTCCCGACATACCAGGCGGACGTGAAGAAATATCGGGCGGACAAGGTCCGGTTGCAGCGGGATTTCGCAAAACTCGTCGAGGAGTTCAACAAGAAAAAGTAATGCTCGCAGAACACAAAATCAGGGGGGTGTATGGGATGACGGTAGCCTGGCATATCGGAAGAAAAGCCATTATCGCGTTCCTTACGCCCTTCCTGGACCTCCCTCCCAACCCGATCATGGCATGGAAAAAGGTGAGGCGATGGAATTACAGATACAGTCTACCGATAGAGCACCAGCCCAACAGCAAGCCTTACATTGACGAGGCTACGTTCTTTTTCTGGTGGGAAGCCTATCAGCGTAGAATAAAGTAAATGTGGTACCCCTTTGGTACTCCTTTGGTAACTGACCTTTTTTCTTGACTTTCTTTATTCTGCTCCCATGACGACGAAGGAGCAGCGCGAAACAGCAGCTAAGAAGGCAGCCCAGGAGGTCTTCGAGGAGCGCGCCCGGGCCCTTGAGGCCCAAGGGCTCACCTTCGACTACCTCGCCAGGAAGCTCAAGCGCGAGCTCAACGCCAAGGAAACTAAGTTCTTCCAGAAGGATGGCATGGTCATCGAGCAACGCGACGTTGTCGCCTGGGACGTCCGCCAGCGGGCCCGCATCGACGCGCACAAGCTCCGCGGTGATTACCCGGCAGAGAAGCGCGACCTGAACCTGAATGGCCCCCTCGAGGTTGTCCTGCGCGACTGCGTCAAGGAAGTGGAGGATCCCGATGGCAAGGGTTGAGCTCCCCTTTAACTGGACGCCGCGGCCTTACCAACTCAATGCGTGGAGGGCCATGGATGCCGGCAAGAAGCGCTTCGCCTGCGTCTGGCACCGTCGCTCCGGCAAGGATATGACCTGGATAAACAGGACCGCACTCGAGGCCATGCGCCGTCCGGCGAATTACTACCACATCCTCCCGATCTACAATCAGGGCCGAAAGGCCATCTGGGACGGCAAGGACTACAGCGGCCGCGCCTTCCTGGACTGCTTCCCCCCCGAGATCATACGCCGGAAGAGTTCGACGGATATGATCATCGAGCTCGTGAGCGGCAGCCAGTGGCAGGTGGTCGGCGGCGACAATATCGACCGCATCGTGGGCGTCAACCTGGGCGGAGTGGTTTTCTCTGAATGGTCCTTGATGAATCCCCTGGCCTATGACTTCTTGCGGCCCGTGCTCCGCGAGAATGATGCCTGGGCGGCGTTCATCTACACCCCGCGCGGCAAGAATCACGGCTGGGATCTCCTGCAGATGGCCATGCAGAACCCCGACTGGTTCTGGGAGGTCCTCACCATCGAGGACACCGGCGCCATCACCTTGGCCGATGTCGAGGCGGACCGGCGCGAGGGAATGGACGAGAGCCTGGTGCAGCAGGAATATTACTGCTCGTTCTCGGCCGCCGCGCTCGGCGCCTACTACGGGGGCCTCATGGAAAGCGCCCGGGCAGAGGGAAGGATAGGAGCCGTCCCCTGCACCCCGGCCCATGCGGTCCATACGGCCTGGGACATCGGCTATGACGACATGACGGCTGTCTGGTTCTTCCAGTTCGTCCACGGATTCCCCCGCATGATCCACTACCTCGAGAACCACGGCGAGGGCATGCCCTGGTACGCCTGGAAGCTAAAGGAACTCGCCAGCGACAGGAAGTGGACCTACGGGAAGCACTTCGGGCCTCACGACCTGGACGCCCACGATGTCGCCACGGGCAGGACCAGGAAGTCCGTGGCCGCGGACCTGGGCATTAACTTCACGGTGATCCCGCGGATCAAGCAGCAGAGCGACGGCATCGAGGCCGTGCGCGCCCTTCTCCCCCAGGCATACTTTGACGAGGTTGGGTGCAAGCAGGGGATCCGCTGCCTCGAGTCCTATCATCAACTCTACGACCACGAGCTCAAGAAGTGGGACGACGACCCGGAGCACGACTGGTCTTCGCACGGGGCGAAGGCCTTCGAGTCATTGACCTTTGGAGTGCAGCGCCTGGCCAGTTCGGCCGGAGACATGACGCAGGGCGACCTCAAGGATCTCTTCATCCGCAACGCTCCGCCGTCGGTGAGGGAGGCCTATGGCCGCTAAGAAGAGCACGTCCGTGGGCTTCAAGGACCTGGGTATCCAGAATGGCGCCAACATATACAGCGAGTTCTCCGAGGCCTACAACTACGGTCATTCCGCCTGGGGTCAGGCCTGGGACGAGATGAAGAAGGACATCGAGTTTGTCCTGGGCAAGCAGTGGAGCATCGCGGACGAGGCCTACCTCAAGAAGCAGGGGCGCAGCGCCTGGGTGTTCAACAAGATGATGCGGATCGTTAAGCTCATCTCCGGCTACCAGCGCAAGACTCGGCTGTCCGTCAAGGCTGACCCCGTCGAGGGCGCCGACTCGGCCACGGCCGAGCAGCTCACCGCATGTCTGCTGTGGCTCTTCTCGTCGAATCAGTATTACCTCACCCTCTCCGAGGCTTTCGAGTCCGGCGAGCTCATGAGCGGCATCAACCTCGTGCAGGTGGGCATGGACTACGGCCAGGACCTCGTCAATGGCGACCCGCAGCTCTATCGCTACCCGTACAACCAGTTTCTCCTGGACCCCAGCTTCACGAAGAAGGACCTTTCCGACTGCACCTTCGGCATGGTGCGCCTGGCGCCGAGCAAGGACCAGGCGAAGAAGCTCCTCCCATTCCTGGCCCCCGAGGACATCGACAAGCTACCCCTGAAAGGCATGGACAACCGCTTCCCCCTCATGGTGTCCCATCGTGACACCCTGGGCCGGCCGAGGATGAACCTGTATTACTTCTGGTCCAGGACCACGAAGCCCGTGTGGCTCATCCTGGACAAGCAGACCGGGGCGCTGCGCGAGGTAGGGGATAAGACGGGGACCCAGGTCAACCAGGCCCTCGAGATCGCCTACGCCATGCACGGCGACCGCTTCGAAAAGATCCGTAAGGTCAAGGGCATCGTCAACCTGGACATCATCCTCCAGGACCAGGTGGTGTACCACGGCGCGGACCCGACCGGCATCGAGGACAATTACCCGTTTGTGCCGATCATGGGCACCTACGTTCCCGAGTACGACGACTGGCGATACAAGATCCAGGCGCTCGCCCGCCAGCTCCGCGACCCGCAGACCCAGAAGAACAAGCGCATGGTCCAGATGCTCGACATCATCGAGAGCCAGATCAATGCCGGGTGGCTCGCCAAGCCCAGGGCCGTGCTCGACAAGGACGCCCTCTACCGCTCCGGCCAGGGCCGCGTTGTATGGCTCACCGACGACGCGCAGGGTGGAGACGTGGAGCAATTAAGAGGAGCGGACGTTCCCGCCTCTCATTTCCAGATGCAGGAACTCATGGACCGGGAGATCCCGGACATCAGTGGCGTCAACCAGGAGATGTTCGGTGCGCCCGAGAACGAGAACATCGAGATCGCCGGCATCCTGGCCAAGATGCGGATGGCCGCCGGGCTCGTCGGCCTGCAGGAATACTTCGACGACTACCGTTTCGCCAAGCAGAACCTGGGCAAGCTCCTCATCGGCGCCATACAAAGCAACTGGAGCCCGGACAAGGTCAAGCGCGTGACAGGCCAGGAGCCGACGCAGGCCTTCTTCGTGAAGGACTTCGGGCGCTACGACGCGGCCGTCACCGAGGGCATCCTCACCGACACCCAGCGGCAGATGTTCTATGCCGAGCTCAAGGCCATGCGCAAGGATGGCTACGCCGTGCCCGTGTCGCTCCTGGTCGAGCACATGCCCATCCAGCTCAAGGAAGAGGTCAAGAAGGCGCTCGTGGATGCTGAAAAGAGCCAGGCGCAGGCTGCCCAGGAGAAGATGATCCTGGACAAGACCACCCTCGAGGTCCTGAACGCCCAGAAGGTGCTCACCCTGGCCCAGGCGAGAGAGAAGCTCACCGCATCAGAGGAGAACCGGGCATCGGCCGTGCTCGAGCGGGCGCGGGCCGCCGTGGAGATCAAGGACATCGGGACCCAGCGGGCCCTGGACCTCATCGGCCTCATGTTCGAAGCGCAGCAGCGCATTGAGGATAGGAACATGCAGCGGGAGAACATGGCCGCCCAGGCGCAGCAGGCAGGGGGGCAGCCGGTATGAGTATGTACGAGATCGGCGAGATCCGGCAGCTCTTCGGCATCGACCTCATGGAGCGCCTCGACGACGTGCGCAGCCACATGATGCACCGGGAGGCGCCCTACTACATCCTGGTCAGGACGCAGCCGGAGGGAACGACGTACACGACGAAGATCATCACCCTCGAGCTGCGCCAGCTTCCCCGGGGCCCCAGCGGGAAGATCATCCCCCTCATGGCCACGCTCCTGTTCAGGGTGGACAACAAGAGGGGCACCCTCGAGCTCATGTGGGCGTTCCCCCGGGACACCTTCGACACCAGGGTCCTCGAAACATACGACCACGTCATTGAATCCGTAGCATCCCAGGCATGGGCCGCAGGCCTGCCTGTAATCAATTCGTGAGGAGAGAAGCATGGACAAGATAGCACTCGTCAGTGATCGGACCCTGGCAGGACTCCAGGAGAAAGTGAACAGGAAGGCAGCCGAGGGCTACGCCCCGGAGGGCTCCTTCAACCGCACCCCGGACGGCCGCTGGTTCATGCAGACCATGGTGCTCAAGGTAGTCGTGGTCCATGAGGCCATCGAGATCCCGCCGATCAAGCCGGCCAAGAAGACCGCAGCCAAGGCCCCCAAGAAGGCCAAAGCATAAAGAGGCGCCGCCGGCCAACGGGCGAATGAAAGGAAGGAACAGATGGATGCAGTAACCCTAGATGCCACCAGCACGGGCGTAATTGCTCCCGCCGCCGGGGATGGTGGATCGCCTACGCCTGCAGCCGCAGGCATGGAACCAGGGACCCAGGCAGGGGAACCAGCCGCACCGGCAGTTGAGGATCTTAACCTCACCGACCGGGAGAGGGCATTCCTGTCTGGAATGAGGGACGAGAGAACGAAACGGCAGGAGATCGAGGCGGAGAACGCGGCGCTGCTGGCCCGTGCGAATCAGTTCGCGCAGCCCACATCCCCAGTGCCCGCAGCGGCTCCGGTTGCAGCCCCGGCTGCACCGCAGGATCCCTTCGACGGCATCGACGACGACGAGATCATGACTGCCAAGGACGTAAAGCAGAGGGTTGTGCCCTTCTTCATGAGCATGATCCAGCAGGTTGCGGGGGCCGTGGCCGTGTCGCAGCGCCAGTCCCAGTACACCGACGTCAGCACCGAAGATATTCGATCTTTCATCCCCAAAATCGTGCAGGAAGACCCTGCTATAGGCCAAGTCCTTTCGAATCTCCCCGGGCCGGCACAGTTCATGATGGCCCAGGTCCTCACTCGGCTCGCCAAGAGAGGATCCGCGGGCCCGGCGACACCAGCGCCGCAGGCCGCTCCCGGGATTACGGCAGGCGTCCAGCCTGCTCCAGCGGCAGACCCACTTGTCGAACTCGCCCGCACCATCCTCGCAAATTCGCAGAAGCCCGGAGCGCCGGGATCTGCGGGAGGCGGGGCCATGGACGACGTGGTGACGCTCCTCAAGAATATGTCGCCGGAGCAGTACGAGGCCTACCGGATCGAGAAGAGAAAGAGCATGGGACTGTAGCGGGGATAGACCGGTAGCCCATAGGAGGGCCGATAGATGAACATTACGACCACAACCGAAGTACCCGCAGCGGTATCCATCTTTTACGACCGCGAGCTCCTGGCCAACGCCCGGCCGAAGCTCTTCCATGAGAAGTTCGCCCAGGTGCGCAACCTGCCGAGCAAATCCGGCGACACTATCAAGTTTCGCCGGTACGGCACCCTTGCCGTTGCCACCACGCCCCTGGTTGAGGGAGTCACTCCCGCGGGCGTGAAGCTCTCGAAGACCGACCTTCTGGCAAAGGTGAGCCAGTACGGTTCATACGTCCACATCACCGACTGGGTCAACATGACCGTTGAGGATGCGACTCTCACCGTGGCCCAGGAGGAGCTCGGGAACCAGGAGGGCCGCACCAGGGACGAGCTCGTGCGCGACATCCTCGTGGCGTCGCTCACCGCAACCCACGCCGCCGGCGGATCGAACGGGAACACCCCGACCGAGATCACGAAGGCGGACATCGACGACATGGTCCTGACGCTGCTCGGCTACGATGCGGAGTTTTTCGCCCCGAAGATCACCGCGGGGGCCGGCGTCGGAACCGGACCGATCAGGGAGGCCTTCTGGGGCATCGCCCATACCGACCTCATCGACGACCTCGAGGACGTGAGCAACTTCAAGAGCACGGCCGAGTATCCGAGGCAGGAGGGCGTGGTCGACGGCGAGTGGGGATCTACCGGGAACGTCCGCTGGCTCGTCAGTTCCGTGGCCGACAAGCAGACCACCCCGAACCCGGACGAGTATAATCTCCCGATCATCGCCAAGAACGCCTACGCGGTGACCGACCTCGAGAGCGGCTCCGAGTCCATCGTGAAGGCTTTCGGTTCCGGCGGAACCTCCGACCCTCTGAACCAGAGGGCAACCGCCGGTTGGAAGATGGCATTCGTCGCCAGGGTGCTCAACGACAACTTCATCCAGCTCCTGCAGGTCACTCACTCTTAGGCCTGGGGAAAGGAGGACACATAACATGCAGATCGTAACAGGACACATAGAAGCGAACGGGGCGGCCATCAACCTGCCCCTTGGTTTCGTTCCCGATTTCCTGCTCATCTTCAACGCCATGGCCGCGGCCACCGAGGTCTTCGCCGTCGTCTGGTTCGGTTCGGAGATGGGCGACTCCAAGGAGATCCAGCTCAAGGCCCTGGCCGACGATGGCACCTCTTCCGGGCTCACCCTCGACTATGTCGAGAGCGGGGCTTACATCTCGGCCT
>JAKLDU010000094.1 GCA_022703355.1 Deltaproteobacteria bacterium
CCTGCCCGGTGATCTCGGCACCGGGGGAAAACGCGACAGGGGCGCGCTTCAGCCCTGAGGCGCGGCGGTCTTCCCCCGTGTCTGAGCGGGGCCTCCTCCGCGGTTTTTTTCCAGGAAGGAGGCGTAGGCACTGGCTGATTCCCGGGGTGTCTCCAGCATGGGCATGTGGCCGCAGTCCTTGAAGACCACGGTCTCGGCCTGGGGGAGGCCCTGCTGGAAAACGCCCAGCGTGGAGATGTGGATGATCCGGTCCCTGTCTCCCCACATGAGGAGCACGGGCATGCGGATGTCCTTGAGGCGCTCGGCCGCGTTCACCCGGTTCGCCATGATGTCGTCCCACATCTTCCCGTTGAAGGAGCTCCTCTCCAGGTACTCGGCCCCCGTCACAGACCGTGCTGGCCAGGGCAGAAAGGGCTGCCGGTGAAACGCATACCCGAGCATGGAGTCGAACTCGTCCATGGTTTTCGGCACGAGGGGGTTGATCCCATGGGCCAGGGCCACTTCCCGGTCGCTCGGCTCGGGGGACGCGACGAGGCCCGCGGAGTCGACGAGGCACAGCGTCAGGGTCCTGTCGGGGTGGGCTGCGCTGTAGAGGATGCTCACGTACCCGCCCATGGAGTTGCCGGCCAGATGGAAGGAGCGGAGCCCGAGGGCGTCCACGGTCTGTGCGAACCCCAGGGTGAGGTGCTGGATGCTGTGGGTCTTCGTGGCGTCCCTGGTGGTCGAGCCGTGCCCGGGCAGGTCGATGGCGATCACCCGGTACTCCCTGGGCAGGCACCTCACGAAGCGGACCCAGAGGTCCTTGTTGCCGCTGAAGCCGTGCAGGAGCACGATGGTATCGCCGCTCCCGGCACGCTCGAGGTACGAGACGCTCAGGTCGTCTACCCTGATCTGTTTTTCCACCAGCGACGATCTCCAACGCTCCATGGAAATCCCGCCCTCGAAGAGAGACTGCTTCAACCCGGCGCATCCGCCGAGGAAAAGGACGCCGGCACAGGCAAGTACGAGGCAGAGCCTCCTGCGCATATACACCCCCCTGAACTGGAAATGACGATAATATATTGAATTACAGGGTTTTCCATCGAATTTCCAGGGTAATCTCCGGGTGTGCGAAGGAAGGGTATGCCCATGATCGCGCCGAGGAACTGATTCTCCGCAATCTCAGGGTGAGCGCAGGAAGGGTTGATCACCGCCTTGTCCAGTGGGGTGGTTCTGGACAATCTCCGGGTGTGCGCAGGAAGGATCTCCTTTGCCTATCGATGATAGGGCCTGTCAGGAGGCCCGTCAACAGAGGGTGAAGGGTTTGAGGGGCCCCGGGTTCGGTTTTCGCGAGATGCCGCGCCCGTCAGATCGAGCGCAGGATGCCCCTCAGGGAGGGTGCCACCTCGTCCAGGAGCGCGGTGTATCCACCCCCGTACGAGTGGCCGGGCCAGATGCGGGTGGAGCCGGGAAGGCAAAGCAGGCGCTCGATGCTCTTCCTGATCGCCGCGGTGCTGCCCCCGGGGATGTCGGTGCGGCCGATGCCCTGGACGAAGATGGTGTCCCCGCAGACGAGGTGGCCGGGCCAGAAGAGGCAGATGGACCCGGGGGAGTGCCCGGGGGTGTGGAGCACCTGGATGTGGGAGCTTCCCAGCGAAAGGACCGTGTTTTCGGTGAGGGTGAAGGATATCTTTGGCGGTATGCTGACCGTGAACACCGCCGCCAGGGACGAGGTCACGATGCGCCGGAACAGCCCGCCCTCCTACTCGTGGGCGAGGATGGGGGCCCTGCCCGAAAACAGGCCGTTGCCCATGGTGTGGTCGGGGTGGGTGTGGGTGTTGATCACCGCTTTTACGTTCAGGGCCGAAAGGTCGACCTCGGGGCCGAAGTCCCCGGGCGGGTCCAGCACGAAGCACTCGCCCGATTCGGCGTCGGTGACGACATAGCTCAGGAGGGCGAACCCCGGGGTCGCTATCTGCCTGACGGTCAGCATGCGCAGGCGGTCCTCAGGCCCTCGTGGTGGAGACGATCCGGCTGAAGACCGGCAGCATGAGCGACGCGAGGACCACGCTCCCCGCAGCCTGGAGCACGTTCGCAGGCACTTCCGCGAAGGCGGCCTTCTGGTCGTACATGACCGTCTCGGCGAGGAAATACCCCAGGACCATCCAGGACGTGGCGGCGCAGAAGCTTGCCGCGAGCTTCCAGGTGATCCGGTCCTTCCTCGTCCCCAGCGCGTTTGCCAAGGACGCCGTCAGGATCGCCTCGAAGCCCTTGATCACCAGGGTCCACGGCGCCCACTGGGGATAGCCCCCCAGGATGTCCGCCAGGGCCGACCCGATCCCCCCGGCGATGAAGCCGCCCACCGGGCCGAAGAAGAGGGCCGCCAGGAGCACCATGCTGTCGCCGAGGTTCAGGTAGCCGTTGGTCTGGGGGATGGGGATGCGCACGATCATGGTGGCCACCGCCACCAGCGCCATGAAGAGGGCGAGGAGGGCGAAGTCGCGGACGCTCATCTCATGAGCCCCTCATGCACGCATGCGCCCGCGAAAGGCGGTCCAGAACCCTGTCCCTGCCCAGGGTGGCCATGATCTCGAAGATTCCCGGCGACACGGTTTTGCCCGTGAGGGCCACGCGCATGGGCTGAGCGAGGATCTTGAACTTGAGCCCGGTCTCCTCGAGCACGCCCCTCACGGCCTCCTCGAGACCCGCGTGCTCCCAGGGGTCCACCGTGCGGAGCTTCTCCACGAGCGTCCCGAAGGCGAGGGCGAGGTCGGGCTTGAAGAAGTCGCGCCTGAGCTCCGCGGGCGGCTCCTTCTCGGTGAAGTAGAAGTCGCCGAAATCGACGATCTCCTCGAGGGTCTTCGTCCGCTCCCGCACGTCGGTCACGACCTTCTGCAGGTATTCCCGATCGGGCACGGGGTATCCCTTGAGCTCGAGGAATTCGGGCACGAGAGCCGCGAGGCGGGCCGTGTCGCCGGTCTTGATGTAGTGGTGGTTGAGCCAGAGGAGCTTCTCGGGGTTGAACACCGCGGCGCTCTTGCCCACGTCGCCTATGTCGAAGAACTCGATGAGCTCTTCCCGGGAAAAGATCTCCTGGTCGCCGTGGGACCAGGACAGCCGCACGAGATAGTTCACCACGGCCTCCGGGAGGAACCCCATGTCCTTGTAGGCGGTGACCGAGGTGGCGCCGTGGCGCTTGCTCAGGCGCGTGCGGTCCTTGCCGAGCACCATGGGCACGTGGCCGAAGACGGGCAGGGGGCTTCCCAGGGCCTTGTAGAGCTGGATCTGCTTGGGGGTGTTCATGACGTGGTCGTCGCCGCGGATGACGTGGGTCATCTCCATGAGGGCGTCGTCGATGACCACGCTCACGTTGTAGGTGGGCATGTCGTCGGACCTCAGGAGGATGAAGTCGTCGAGCTCCTCGTTGGACACCGTGACCCTGCCCTTGATCTGGTCGTCGAAGGAGGTGGCACCGTTCCCGGGCGTGGCGAAGCGGATCACCCTGCCGGGGCCCGGGCCGAGCCCCTTGTGCCTGCAGGTCCGGTTGTACCTGGGCTTGTCGCCTTTCTCCAGGGCCTGGGAGCGCATGGCCTCGAGGGCTTCCGGGCTGCACTCGCACCAGTAGGCCTTGCCCTGGTCCACGAGCTTGTGGATGTACTCCCGGTACAGGTCGAGGCGCTTCGACTGGTAGAAGGGGCCTTCGTCCCAGTCGAGGCCGAGCCACAGCATGGCGTCGAGGATCTGCCTGGTCGATTCTTCCGTGGACCGCTGGGCGTCGGTGTCCTCCACCCTGAGGATGAAGTCGCCGCCGGTGTGCCGGGCGTAGAGCCAGGAGAAGAGGGCCGTTCGGACCCCGCCGATGTGGAGATACCCCGTGGGGGAGGGGGCGAAGCGCGTTCTGACTTTCCTAACCGTCATGTCAACCTCCAACCGTTGATTTGATGAAGTTGAGCAGGCCGCCCTGCTTGAGGATCTCCCGTTCCCGGTCGGAAACCCCCAGCGAGCAGTCGAGGTCCGTGCCTTTTTCGAGGTCTTGGGCCTTCAGGCCGGCCTTTCCGTCGATGGCGGCGCGAATGCCCGTGAGCGACACGCGCTCGCCCTTCCCGAGTGCGGCATAGGCCTCCGCGCTCACGGTGACGGGGAGGATCCCGAAGTTGATGAGGTTCGAGCGGTGGATCCGGGCGAAGGACCTGGCGAACACGGCCTTGATGCCCAGGTGCATGGGCGCGAGGGCGGCGTGCTCCCGGGACGAGCCCTGGCCGTAGTTGTCCCGGGCGAGGATGCAGCCCGGGCCGGCATCCCTGGCGCGGGAGGCGAAGTCGGGGTCGATGCCGGAGAACACGTAGCGGGAGATGGCGTCGATGTTCGAGCGCAGGGGCAGGATCTTGGCCCCGGCGGGCATGATGTCGTCGGTGGTGACGTTGTCCTCGAGCTTGAGCAGGACCGTGAGTTCGAGGCTGTCCTCCATGGGGCCGCGCCGGGGGAGGGGCTTGATGTTCGGCCCCCGGGTCACCTCCACCCGGGACCCGTCGGCAGCCGGCGGGATGATCAGGGAGTCGTCGATGGCGAATTTCCCGGGCAGCCTGATGGCGGGACATTTCCCCAGCTCCCGGGGATCGGTGACGCGGCCCGTCAGGGCGCAGGCCACCGCGGTCTCGGGTGAGGCGAGGAAGACGCCGGCGCTGGCCGTGCCCGACCTGCCGTGGAAGTTCCGGTTGAAGGTCCTGACGGAGACCGCGCCGGTCCGGGGCGCCTGGCCCATGCCGATGCAGGGGCCGCAGGCCGTCTCGAGGATGCGCGCGCCCGCACCGATGATGTGCGCGAGCGCCCCGTTCTGCGCCAGCATCGAGAGCACCTGCCGGGAGCCGGGCGCGATGGCCAGGCTCACGTCCGGGTGGATCTTCCTGCCCTCGAGCACGGCGGCCACCAGCATGAGGTCCTTGAGGGACGAGTTCGTGCACGAGCCGATGAGCACCTGGTCCACCGGCCGGCCGGCGAGCTCGCGCACGGGGGAGACGTTGTCCGGGCTGTGGGGGCACGCGGCCAGGGGTTCGATGGCCGCGAGGTCGATCTCGACCGTTTCGTCGTACACCGCCCCTTTGTCGGCGGCGCAGGCCTTCCAGCTCTCCCGTCTTCCCTGTGCGGCCAGAAACGCCCTCGTGACCCCGTCGCTGGGGAAGATCGAGGTGGTCGCCCCGAGCTCCGCGCCCATGTTCGTGATGGTGGCGCGTTCGGGGACGCTCAGGGTTTTCACCCCGTCGCCCGCGTACTCGAAGATCCTTCCCACGCCCCCCTTCACCGTGAGGCGCCGGAGCAGCTCCAGGATGACGTCCTTGGCGCTCACCCACTCGCCCAGGCGGTTCTTCAGGATGACCCCCACGACCTCCGGCCTGGGGATGGAAAACGGCATGCCCGCCATGGCCGAGGCCACGTCGAGGCCGCCCGCGCCGATGGCCAGCATGCCGATGCCCCCGGCCGTGGGGGTGTGGCTGTCCGAGCCCAGCAGCGTCTTGCCGGGGGCGGCGAAGCGCTCGAGGTGCACCTGGTGGCAGATGCCGTTGCCCGGCCTGGAGAACCAGATGCCGTACTTCCTCGCCACGTCCTGGAGGAACCGGTGGTCGTCCGCGTTCTCGAAGCCCGACTGGAGGGTGTTGTGGTCCACATAGCTCACCGAGAGCTCGGTTCTGACGCGCTCGATGCCGATGGCCTCGAACTCGAGGTACGCCATGGTGCCCGTGGCGTCCTGGGTCAGGGTCTGGTCTATCCTGAGGGCGCATTCGCGGTCGTTTTTCTCCACCGCGTGGGAGTCGATGATCTTTTGTGCCAGTGTCTTTGCCATGCCCGCTCCATATCTTATAATAGTACCTCTCTAATTGATGAGGAATGCCGAAGTCAACACCATCGGGAAAAGGGCGGGCACAATCGATGGGAAGCCTCTCGAGAGGCCTGTGCCGGATACCGGTGGTGGACCAGGGCAGACTGGTGGGGGCACAATCGATAAGAAGCCCTCGAGGGGCCTGTGGGGCAAAGTGGCATCAGGGGCCCGGCGACGACGCCCAAGGGCGGATGCTTTCCCGCCGGGGGAGTCGTGCGAAGGCCGTGAGGAGCGGCCGCATCACCGGGGGAGTCGTGCAGCCGGAGCCGTGGCTGCACCTGCAAGCGCTCAAAGCCCGCCTGGTGCGTCGATCAAAAAATCCCCTCCATAATAACAAAAACGAGGCCTCATTCACAAGAAATTTCTACTTGCAGAACAGGGGACATTTGTGTATGTTTTGAATCGTGATTCAGAATAGTTCTCTGAATTCATAATTAAAAATTCAAAAGGAGTGTGGGATGAGCAGATTAGTGACCTTTGTTTCAGTTGCCGTTATGGTTTTCGCAGTATCCAGCGTTGCTTTCGCCGCAGATGCAGCAGCGGCGGGGTATACAGACTGGGCCAAGGTGATTTTCGTAGGTGTGTCGGTCATCGCGGCGGGCTTGTGCATGGGACTGGGTACCGTGGGACCAGGCCTTGGCATGGGTCAGGCAACAGCCGGTGCAAGTGAGGCGGTCGGGCGCAATCCTGAGGCCCAGGGCAAAATCATGCTTACCATGATGGTCGGTCTTGCCATGACTGAGTCCATTGCAATCTACGCCCTCGTTGTTACGCTTATCATTCTGTACGCAAACCCCTTCAAAGCAATCATAATGGGTTAGGAAAAGCGGTATCGATGATCCCAAGGAAGCCGGCAGACACCATGATTCATCCCCCTACACCGGGGATGTGCGGAGGAGAGGGACGGCGGGCTTGAACCCTTTGGGATTTCAGATGGTTGTTTTTTCCAGGTGATAAGTAGAACATGGTGGGTTGTCGATACTCAATCGGTTGCATAAGACGTTCAGGAGATTGATATGGAGCAGGAAGCAAAGACCAATTTCAGTTTTGCCAGTATTGCCGTGAGCTTTTTCATCCTCATTGTGCTTCCCCTTACAATCACCGGTGTTATCATCAGCAAAGGGGTTGTCAAGGTGGGCGAGGAGGCGACACAGGCAAATTTACGCATTCTCGACGACAGCCAGAAGCTGTCGATAGGGGGGCGTGCCCAGAATATCGCGGATGCGGTCGCTCAGTTCCTCTCCGATACAGAGAAGGATATCCGGATAGCCTCGATTCTTCCCCGGGACGAGAATTCGTACACCACGTTTCTCAGGTCAAACACCAGGGGTGTCGTGGAGGCTTCCAAGGTCGGGATCGTCAAGATTCCCGTGCCCGTCTTCCGGGAGATCGCCTTCTTGAACAAAGAGGGGATGGAGGTTCTCAGGGTTACCAATGAGGGTGTCGTTCCGCAGGACAAGCTCAGGAACATGTCCAGTCCCGTAAACGGAGAGTTCGGATCTGAAGACTATTTTCTCAAGGCCAAGGGTATGGCCCCCGGTGAGTTTTACATGGGCCCGGTTGTCGGCCGTCACGTGAACAAGGCCGAGGTGGCCGGCGGCAAAAAGTTTGACGGTATAATCCGGATGGCAGCGCCTGTTTTCGATTCCAACGGGTTCGCAGGGGTTGTCGAGCTGGCTTTGAATGCAGTGCATCTCATGGAGTTCACGAACCACATCATGCCGACGGAACCTGGTATGGTATACGCTCAGGTGAACACGGAGAACATGGATTACGCCTTCATGGTGGATCGAGACGGGTTCATCATCGCCCATCCCGATCAGTATCTGATCAGGGGCCTGGATGGAAGCAGCAACCCGGTCCCCGTTCTGGATGAGCAGAATTACAACCAGCTTTCCCAGTCCGGCGAAGGTGCCGAGAATGTCCTGAAGATGGGATTTCTCGACGAGAACCTTCCCAAGATCCACGCACTGGCAGCTGAGGGCAAGGCCGGTTCGCTCACCTACACGGTGGGCGACAAGCGGATCTTCATGGCGTATGCCCCGATCCCCTTCTACGGCGACGGTTTTTCCAAGCCGCAGGGTTTCGGCTGGCTGGGGATGGTGGTCGACATCGACAAGTATCACCACCTGAGCCAGGAGAAGGTCCAGGAGATCCAGCAGAAGGTTGAGAGATGGCAGAAGTCCAGCATCGTGGTGGTCTTCGTGTCCCTCATCCTGCTCTTCGCCATTGCCCTGATCCTTGCCCGCGGCCTGTACCGCTCGATCCAGAGCGCGAAGAATGCGGAGCTGCAGAAGGGCCGCAAGTACGAGGACGAAGACTAGGTTTCACGCGGTTCGATTTCAACAGGACATCGAAAGGGGTGACGCACGTGCGTCACCCCTTTTGTGCTTCGG
>JAKLDU010000095.1 GCA_022703355.1 Deltaproteobacteria bacterium
CGATTTGAAGTGATCTTTTTAGATAATAATGGTAAAACGAAAAGACACCCATGAATCCTGTCGAGGGAAAGCAGGATCGGGTTCTTTTCCCGCCGGGGCTTCCGTGAGGAGGGGCAGACGGCGGGGGGATGGCCACTCGCTGCGTTCAGGTGGCGCAGAGACAGCCGTTCACTACCGTTCAAAGGAGGTCTGCATGCATTTCCGTTCATTCCCGGTTGCCCGGTACGTTCTGATCTTCACCCTCATGGTTTCCCTCACCAGCTGCGCGCACAAGCCCAAAGCGGTGGAGGAGCCGCCCCCGGGCACTTTTCTCGAAGACATCTACACCACCCCCAATCCGAAAACCGATTTGGAGACGTTCGACACGGCCATGCCCCCGCACCTCCAGTACCTCGACACCCTGATCAAGCCCTCCACCGAGGACGTAAAGCTGTTCACCAGGGTTTCGGGCGCCTACTACGGCTATGCGCACTGCTTCGTCGAGGACAGGGACAGGAAGGAGGCGGCCGCCCTCTACCTGAAGGGGAGGGACTACGCCCTGAACGAGCTCAGGTATTACCGGATATTCGATACGGCCTTCACCTACAAGCAGTCCATAGAAGCGTTCCGGCAGGCCCTGATCGACAGCTTCAGCAAGGCCAACGTCCCCCTCGTCTACTGGGCGGCCATGAACTGGACCGGGTGGATTACCGTCAACCTGAACAAGCCCGAGGCCGTGGCCGACATTCCCCGGGCCATTGCCATGCTGGAGTACGTGGACAGCTACGACCAGTCCTACGGGAACGGGAGCGTGCACGCGGCGCTGGGCACGCTCTGCGCGGCCCGCTCCAAGGCCAAGGGGGGAGATCCCGACCGGGCCCGGGAGGAGTTCGAGAAGGCCTTCTCCGCCTCCTTCAGCTCCACGCTGACCTACCAGGTTTCCTTTGCGAAGTATTACTCCTACCAGGCAAGAAACCGGGAGCTTTTCCAGAAGACCCTGGAGTCGGTGGCGGAGAAGCCCGAGAATTTCTCCCCGGACATGAACTTCGTGAACGAGGTGGCCAGGAAGAAGGCGCGGGCCCTGCTCAAGAACATCGACAGGTACTTCAAGAAGCCCCAGCCGAAGCCCGCCGCCGCCGGAGCGCAGCCCGCGGACCCCGGGAAGCCGCCGCAGGAAGGGGCTCCCCAGGCCCAGGAGCCGGCCGTGCAGAAGACCGAACCGCCGGCGCAGCCGCAGGAAAGTGCGCCCCAGCCGCAGCAGGCGACCGGGCAGGCCCAGGAGACTCCGGCGCAGCCCCAGGAGCAGGTTCAGCCGGTGCAGGAAGCCCCGGCGCAACCCCGGGAAGAAGTGAGACCGCCCCAGGAGGGCGCTCCGCAGAACCCGGACACGTCGGCGCAGCCCCGGGAAGAGGTGAGTCCGGCGCAGGAGACCCCGGCACAGCCGCAGGAAAGTGCGCCCCAGCCGCAGCAGGCGGCCGGACAGGCCCAGGAGCCTCCGGCGCAGCCCCAGGAAAAGGCAGCGCAGACGGAGGAGGGGGCCAAGCTCCCCCGGGAAGAAAACCCGGCACAGCCTCAGGATGCGGTGAAGGAAACCCAGGATACTGCGGCGCAGGCACAGTAGAGGGGGCAGCCTGACCGGTCCCCGTTCGCTCCCCTCGGGAGGGGCGTGGCCGGCCCGGCCGCGTCTCTGTTGTGTTGAGTTCCCTTCTATGCTACGGGAGAGGACACACTCACTCTATCTGGGGAGACGCACATGGCTGACAACGTTCACGCTGATCCGGAACAGGCACGGGAAGAAGAAAACCAGAAGCTGGAAAAACAGCTCGCGAAGATAAGAAACACCATCCTGGTCATGAGCGGCAAGGGCGGCGTGGGCAAGTCCACGGTGGCCGCGAATCTGGCCCTGAGCCTGGCCCGGGAGGGATTCCGGGTGGGCGTCCTCGACGGGGACATCCACGGCCCGGACATCCCCAAGATCCTGGGCGTCGAGGACGTGAGCCTCACGGGCGACGGGGAAGGCGGGATCAAGCCCGTCACGGCGTTTAACACCATCAAGGTGGTCTCGGTGGGATACCTCCTGGAGAGCCGCGACACGCCCGTGATCTGGCGCGGGCCCATGAAGCACTCCGTGATGCGGCAGTTTCTCAAGGACGTGAACTGGGGTGAGCTCGACTACCTCGTGGTGGACCTGCCCCCCGGGACCGGCGACGAGCCCCTCTCCATCGCCCAGCTCATCCGGGGTCCGGCGGCGGCCGTGGCCCCCTGGGCGATCATCGTCACCACGCCCCAGGACGTGGCGCTCCTGGACGCCCGCAAGAGCGTGGAGTTCGCCCGGGCCCTGGAGCTCAGGATCTTGGGGGTCATCGAAAACATGAGCGGGTTTTCCTGCCCGCACTGCGGCGAGAGCATCGACCTGTTCAAGGCCGGGGGAGGCCTGAAGGCCGCGGAAGACCTCCGCGTGAACTTCCTCGGCGCCGTGCCCATCGACCCGAGGATCGTCCGGGACACCGACGAAGGCAGGCCCTTCGTCATGACCGACGACTCCTCCCAGGCGAACATGGCCTTCGCCAGGATTGTGGAAGACATCCTCCGGCAGACCGCGCAGCAGTGAGTCCATGGAAACGGGGCCCGAGTGCATCCCCTGCCTGCTGAGGCACACCCGGGACCTCGCCCGCAACAACCTTCCCGAGCCTGACCGGGAGATCTTCTGCGAGGCGGTCATGGACCTCCTCGCCTCCTTCGACCGCCGGAACCCGCCGCCCCTCTTCGCCGGGGAGATATACCGCGTGCTCGAGCGCATGGGGGGTGTCCCCGACCCCTATGCGGAGCAGAAGGCCTCCTCGAACCGCAGCGCCTTAGCGCTTGTTCCCAGGCTCGAAAAGGTCATCTCCTCTTTCTCCGACCCGGTGGAGGCGGCCATGCGCATCGCCGTCGCGGGCAACATCGTCGATTTCGGCGTCCACGACGCCCCGGGCTGCGGGCTCGAGGAAACCGTGGAGAGGGCCTTGCGTACCCCCTTTGCCGTGGACTGCACGGCCGAGCTCCTCCCCAGGCTCAGGGGAGAGGGCAGCGTCCTCTACATCGGGGACAACGCCGGCGAGATCGTGCTGGACAGGCTCTTCGTCCAGAGGATAAGCCCGGCCAGGGTGATCTTCGCGGTGCGGTCGGCCCCCATCATCAACGACGCGACCCTTTTCGACGCCCGGCAGGCGGGGCTCATCGAGGTCTGCGAGGTGGTGGAAAGCGGTTCGCCCGTCTCCGGCACGCCCCTCGAACTCTGCACGGAGGAGTTCCGGGAGCTGTTCTTCTCCTGCGGCACCGTCATCTCCAAGGGGCAGGGGAACTTCGAGACGCTTTTTGGGTCGGGCTGCGAGGTGTTCCACCTCCTCGTGGCGAAGTGCCCGGTCATCGCGGCCCGGACCGGTGCCCCCCTGGGCAGCTTCATCGTCCTGAAGGAAGGGTGAGCGCCGGGCGTTCTCGCCGTGCCTGCCGGTTTTTCATAAATGCGGCCCCCCGCTGCCGGCATTTACTTCCCCCGTTTTGTGTCGATAGGAAAAATGATATTGTCTGAATGGGTTATAAGGATCACGACGAACGACGGCTTTCGAGAGGAGATGCGACCCGTGATGAAACGCACTGCCTGTTCCCCCGCGGTTTTCGCCCTGGTTCTCATGATCTGCCTGTGGTGCATGCCTTCTGCCGCCGGCTCATCCCCCGGGCCCGGGAACCCTTCGGGGCCGGCCGGCGCTTCCCTGGTGGGGACCCGGTTCGGGCCGGACATGCCAAAGGGGTATGAAGAGATCGGCGGCGGCGTCATGTCCGACGAGACCCACCGGATGACGGGGTACGCCATCCAGATCGTGCGGAAGAACGATCTCGAAATGGCCTGGCTGAGCTCCGTGACCGGATCCGGCCCCTCGGGAAGGCCCGTCTTCCAGATCAGGGACGTCCTCGTGCTCCCCAAAAGAAAGCGGGGAGAGATCGTCACCTGGTTTGCGTGCTGTTCCGGCGGCAGGAGGAACGACGCCATCATCGCCTACACGGACAGGTACTACTGCCGCGTCCTGAGGGCCTGGGTTGCGGACAGGCAAACGGGAAAGATCAGGGAGGTCTCCACCGGCGGCATCGTCTGCCAGGACCCCGCCGCGGCCCTCAGGTAGCGCCCTGATCGCAGTGCCGGGCGGTCTTCAGCAAAGCGGGCGGGAGCTCGATGCCCAGCGACCGGGCGTTCCCAGTGTTCACGAGCACCTTGGGGGGTAGGCTGGCAGAACGCCGGCCGAGGATTGGCCTTGACTGCGGGGATTCTTTCCCCTAGATTCTACTCAAATTTCACCGATGATTGCCGAGCGCCGGTGAATTTCGTTCTGGCAAAGTGAATGCCGCCCGGGCACAGGGCGGCGCTTTCCGCTGCAGAGAGTAAGGCCCATGTTTGAGTTCCACATATCCAGGGAAGCCCGGGACCTCTATCGGTTCGAAGAAGCCCTGTTCACCACCTCGGGCAACGTGATCCTGGGAGACTTCCAGGCGGCCATGAGGTTCGCGGACAGGATGAACCGGGTCCGCGACGCCGGCCGGCACCCCGAGCTGGCCGTGGCCGCGAGCGACATCTACGCCCTGGGCCTCATCGACGAGATCCTGCACGTCATGGTGGAGCAGTACCGCTCAGCCGTGAAGCCCGGCATCATGTCCGACGCGTACGCGTGGTCGAGGAGCAGGGTCGACGGCACCGACGAGACCCTGCTGCGCTTCGTGGACCTCTTCCCGCCGCTTGCCGTCTACCGGGGGGAGGTTGCCCCCGACGCCTACATCGCGGGGGACACGGAGTCCGTCCCCAACAGGCACATCAGCCTGGAAGAGCTCATCATGCTCGCCCTGGCGAACGAGAACCCCGCGTTTGCCCCCTTTCTCGAGCTGTTCGACGACCTCCCCCTGGAGAAGGGCACCCGCTATCTCGAGGTCATGAAGAACCTCGAGGAGTTCTTCAAAAGCCAGCCCCTGTTCGGGCCATCCGGCCAGACGCTCCTTGACCTCCTGCGCGCCCCCGCCAAGGCCTCGCCCCATTCCCTCTACGGGCAGCTCGAGTACATCCGCGGCCACTGGGGGCACCTGGTCGAGAGCCTCCTGGTGCGCATCCTGGGGGGCCTCGATTTCTACCGGGAGGAGCACAGGCCACGGTTCCACGGCCCCGGACCCGCCCTGGCGCCGAGCTTCGGGGCCCGCGAGCTCGAGGAGATCGAGCGCTTCAGTCCCGACCTCGACTGGATGCCCCACCTCGTGCTCATCGCCAAGAGCACCTACGTGTGGCTCCACCAGCTCTCGGTCAAGTACGGGCGAACCATCTCCCGGCTGGACGAGATCCCGGACGAGGAGCTTGAAGTGCTTGCCCGGTGGGGTTTCACCGGGCTCTGGCTCATCGGCATCTGGGAGCGGAGCCCCGCCTCGAGGAAGATCAAGCAGCTCACCGGCAACCCCGAGGCGGCTTCTTCGGCCTACTCCATCCACGACTACCTCATTGCCGGCGAGCTCGGGGGGCACGAGGCCTTCGAGAACCTCAAGGCCCGGGCTTACCGCTGCGGCATCCGCATGGCCACGGACATGGTGCCCAACCACATGGGCATCTCTTCGAAGTGGACGATCGAGCACCCCGACTGGTTCCTCCAGCTCGACCATCCCCCGTTCCCGTCCTATCGCTTCACCGGGCCGAACCTCTCCGAAGACGGGCGGGTGGTCATCCAGATCGAGGACGGCTACTGGAACCGCACCGATGCGGCCGTGGTGTTCAAGCGCATCGACTCATGGACGGGAGACGAAAGGTACATCTACCACGGCAACGACGGCACGAGCACGCCCTGGAACGACACGGCCCAGCTCGACTTCCTGAAGGCCGAGGTGCGCGAGGCGGTCATTGCGAAAACCATCGAGGTGGCCAGGCTCTTCCCCATCATCCGGTTCGACGCGGCCATGACCCTGGCCAAAAGGCACTTCCAGCGCCTCTGGTACCCGCTGCCGGGCTACGGCGGCGACATCCCCTCCCGGGCGGGCCACAGCGTGGCCCAGGAGGAGTTCGACCGGATGTTCCCCCTGGAGTTCTGGCGGGAGCTCGTGGACCGGGTGGCATCCGAGGTCCCGAACACGCTGCTCCTGGCCGAGGCCTTCTGGCTCATGGAAGGCTACTTCGTGCGGAGCCTGGGGATGCACCGGGTCTACAACAGCGCCTTCATGAACATGCTCATGGCGGAGGACAACAGCAAGTACCGCGATGTCATGAAGAACGTGCTCAGGTTCAACCCGGAGATCATCAAGCGCTTCGTGAACTTCATGAACAACCCCGACGAGGAGCCGGCGGTGGCCCAGTTCGGCAAGGGCGACAAGTATTTCGGCGTGGCGACCCTCATGGCGACGCTGCCGGGCCTGCCCATGTTCGGCCACGGCCAGATCGAGGGCTTCGGCGAGAAGTACGGCATGGAATACCGGCGCTCCTACTGGGACGAGCCCGTGGACCCCGCCCTGGTGGAGCGGCACGAACGCGAGATCTTCCCCCTGCTGCGCAAGCGCCACCTCTTCAGCGAGGTGGACAACTTCGCCCTCTACGACGTGATCACCGAGGGGGGGCACGTGAACGAGGACGTGTTCGCCTACTCCAACATGGCGGGCGGCGAGCGCGTGCTCGTGGTGTACAACAACCGCTACGCCGAGGCCAAAGGCTGGGTCAGGCGCTCCGTGGGCATGAACGTTGCCGGCGCAGGAGGCCGGCGCGTGGCGCACCTGAGCCTGGGCGAAGGCCTGAAGCTCTCGGGTGACGACCGCGTCTATTACCTCATGGAGGACTTCCGGGAAGGGCTCCAGTACCTGCGGAAAGGCGCCACCCTGTGCAGCGAGGGCCTGATGGTGAACCTGGGCGCCTTCAAGTCCAACGTGTTCATGAACTTCCGCGAGCTGAAGGACGGGGACGGCCAGGTGAAGAGGCTCTACGAGCACCTGGGGGGCCGCGGCGTTCCCGACGTCTCCTCCGAGCTCCAGGAGCTCTCCCTCAAGGGTCTCCTGGACCCGTTCCGGCACGCCGTCAGCCCGGACATGCTCCGGAAGGCCGTGCAGGCGGGCAGGGCGACAGGGGTGGCGCCCGACGCCTTCCTGGACGCCTGCTCGGTCTTCCTCGGGCAGGCGCGAAAACACCTCTGCCCGGGCCCCGGGGAGAGGGGCGCGGACCCGGTGGCGGAGACCGTGAACCTGCTGCTCCGCGCCCTCTTCAACCTCGACAAGCTCAAGTCCAGGAGGAGCGGGGTCCTGGCCCCGGCCGTGGAGTACGTGTTCTCCCGGTTCCCCCGGGACGCCGCCGCCGATCTGGCCTGGTGGCGGGTGCCGGTGCTGTGGGCGGTTCTGGCGCGGGTCGGCGCCCTGGTGGAGCCGCGGGGGGTCCCCGAAAGGAGCCGGGCCCTCATGGACGAGCTGCTCCTGGGCAAGGCGGTGAAGGAGACGCTGGCGTCTCTCGGCCTGGACGAGGGGGGCGCGTCCTGGGAGCTGCTCCTTCTCGAGGTCCTGGTGAGGCGGCAGGGATGGGGCGGGGAAGCGGCGAAGGAAGGTCTTCCCCGGTTCGTGGAAACCCTCTTCGCGGACCCGGATGCGGGGGCCCTCGTGGGGATCAACGAGTTCGGCGGGCGGGTGTGGTTCAACAGGGAATCCTTCGAGACCCTGCTCTACTGGCTCTTCACCGTCTCGGTGGTCGAGGCCGTGACCTTCCCCATGGGCAGGATGCGCGTCTCCACCCGGGCCGTGCTCGACAACTACCGGCGCGTCATCGACCTGCGCCGGGCCGCCGAGGAGGCCCGCTACGACGTGAAGGAGTTCGTCGGCCTCCTGGAGAGAACAGGCAGGTCCGGCTGACGCGCGCGGGCCGCGCTGGCTTCCCACCGGGCCGGGACTGAACGGGCAGCGTGACCGGCTGACGCGCGCGGCGTCTCACGGCATTCCCCCCCCTCGGGGCGGCACG
>JAKLDU010000096.1 GCA_022703355.1 Deltaproteobacteria bacterium
AAGAACGACTGGATCCAGAAGGACGCCGCGGACACGCTCGGGATCAGCAAGAGGGTGATACACTACAAGATCAAGAAGTACGGGATCACCCACCCCCGGTGGCTCAAAAACCGATGAGGTCCACGAACAGGGAGGTGATCTCGGGGTCGAGCGACTTCCCTGACATGGAAAACAACTCCCGCAACGCCTGCTCCTGATCGAACTGGAACCGGTACAGCCTCGGCGTCGTGATGGCGTTGTAGGTGTCCACCACCCGCAACGCCCGCGCCCCCAGGGGGATGTCCCCGCCCTTGAGGCCCCGCGGGTACCCGGTGCCGTCCATGTTCTCGTGGTGGTACATGAGGATGTCGTCTTCGAGGTCGAGCACCGTGGCGTCCTTGAGCATCTTGGAGCCGATAAAGGTATGGGCGTTGATCTTGTTCTTGTCGAAGGGGTTTATCTCCCCCTTGGTGAAGATGGACGTGGGTATGCCCAGGTAGCCGATGTTCGCGGCCAGAGCGGAATTCGCCCAGATGGAGGCCTGGGTCTCGCCCTTGCCCATCTCCTTGGCAAGGGTGAACATCTGGTCCGCCACCCTGATGGAGTACCCCATGGGGTAGCCCGCCCTGAGGTCGCTCAGGATCGACGCCGTGGTGAGGGTGCCGAGGTACCAGTTGCGGGTGTCGGGGTCGAGCCCGAGGGCCACGGCCCAGGCGGGGGTGATGTAGGTGACGAGCCACTCGTAGATGTCGGCGGGCAGTCCCTCGTGAACGAGATACCCCAGGTCGCTGCCCTGCCAGCTCACCGGGGAGCCCGGCTGCTCGCACCTGATGGAGAGGTCGTCCGCCTGGCACTGGATCCGGAGGAGGTCCAGAAGATCGTTGAGCACCCCGATGTGGGGCCCGGAATTGAGGATCTTCTTCATCCTCAGCTCCAGGGAGAGGTTGGTGGGCTTCAGGACCCCCGTCTGGGAGAAGCGCGCCATGTGAATGCCCTTCTTCTTCGCATGGGACAGGGCCTGGTGCGCAACGCTCATGAGGCCCTTGGCGTCCTGGGCCTCGTCGGGCAGGGTGGCGATGCCCATGGTCATGTTGTTCGCGAGGTCGGCCCCGAGGTTGAGGGTGGCGTTGTGCAGGGCGGTGATGGCGTCCTGGGAAGAGCACCCCGGCAGGATCACGAAAAAGCTCAGCTCCTCGTACCTGAGGACCTTGTCATAGCGCCTCAGCCCGTCCTGGATCCTCTTTGCCATGGTCCTCAGGGCCCTGACGCCCTCGGGCAGGTGGTGGTAGAGCCCGAACCTGTCCCGGTCCTCGATCTCGAGGATGGCGACGCTCAAGGGGAAGGACAGCCGCTTCGAAAGCTCCTCGTACTGGAGCAGGATGTCGAGGATCACGTGCCGCTGGGGGATGTCCATGCGGATGTCGAGGGCCTCGTCGTAGTCGGGGTCGTTGCCGATGACCTGCTGGATGATGTTCTCGGAGCACAGGAGCAGGTGCTTGATGAGGATGATGTCGTTGAGCTCGAAGCCCGGGCCGGATTTCCGGTAGAGCTCGAGGCACCCGATGACCTTGGTGTCCTTGTAGATGGGCAGGGCGATCACGGAAGAGCAGGAAAACGGGATCTCATTGCCGTCGAGATCGGCCTTGTCCACATCGGTGATGAGCAGGGGTTTGGCCGTCTCCCTCACCGAGGAGGTGAAGGTGTTGCCCTGGTCGATCCGCTCGGGGACCTGCCCCTGCAGCCCCCGGCAGAACCACGCGTCCTGGGGGGCCCAGACGTAGACAAGGGCCATGTCGAAGGGGGTGATGTGCTCCACGAAATTGAGGAAAAGCTCCGAGAGCTTCTCCACGCGCACGTCCACCTCCGAGAGGAGGGCGACCTGGAAAAGCATGGGGACGACCGGGGCGTTGCGCTTTACGAACTCCGGGGTGAGCTCAAGCGTCTGATCAACAACGAAAGCGGTCAATCTCTCAGTGCCCATTGCGCGTAGCGGTCCCTCCACCTTTTTTTCCGCCAGATGATTTCAGGTCAAGCTGGGACAATTCATTGCATGCCATTCCAGTAGTCTTCGAACTCTCTGCAGGCCCTTTTCAGATCCGACAGCCTCCTGACGCCGAGCCTTTCGAGCTGTTCGAGTATCTCCCTCCGCGTGAGTTTCATCCGCACCCTCTGCCATGAAAAACATCAAATAAATTTGCAAACATGGTGCCATAGAGGGGAGCCTGTAAAATGAGATACCATTACAAACAGTTATAAAATTACTGCTCCCTGCTTCTCGAGAGAACCATTCCGTGCATGGGAACTTTTCTTTCTCTTTTATAAGAAAGAAATTACCTACCGTTTCGGCCTTGTCCCGGCAGTCATGTCACGGCCAGGTGAAGCGACTGCAATGCACAAGAATATTTACCCTTTTCAATGCAGCCTGGGCCGCATTCCCATGACCCACAACAGGCCGAAATAAAGGCCTCCTCCCGCTGTGACCGCGGCGAAGAGGGCGGCAACGCTCATGGGGGAAAGGCCGCCCTCCCAGAACCGCAGGGAGAGAAAAAGAAGGAGGACCAGCCCCATGCCGGCGGAGGCACCCGCCATTTTCAGGACCTTCGACCGGATCTCCCGGGGGAGCCTGACTCCCTGCCTGACGATGTACCGGTACATGATGACCATCTGCACCGCAATGGAAAGAGAGCTCGCCAGCGCGATTCCGCCGTGCCCCAGGAAAGGCATGAGGGCCACGCTGAGGATGGCGTTGACCGCGAGGCTCACCCAGGCGGTCTTCACCACCACCCCGGGGAGCTGCATGGCGTAGAGGGTCTGGGTCAGGATCCTCGCCCCGCCCACCGCCGCCAGCCCCACCGAGTACATCTGGAGGGCAAAGGCCGAAGCCTGGGCGTCCGCGAGCGAAAAGGCCCCCCTGACGAACAGGATCGCGAAGATGGGCTCCGAGAGCAGGTACATGCCCACCGTCGCCGGGATGCAGAAGACGAGCACCGCGGTGAGAGACTCCCCGGTGAGGGACGAGACCGTCTTGTGGTCCGACCGGGCGAAGGCGGTGGCGATCTCCGGGAGCATCACGTTGCTCACGGAAAAGGCGAACAGCCCCAGGGGAAGCTCGAATATCCGGGCAGAGTAGTAGAGATAGGAGACGCTTCCCGGGGAAAGCAGCGAAGCGAGAAGGGTCCCGATGAACACGTTGAGCTGGTAGACCGATGCCCCCACGGCGGCCACGCCCATGAGCTTCAGAACCTGCCTGAGCCTGGGGTGGTAGAAATTCCCGGAGAATCCCAGGGGGACCTTCATGGTCTTTATGGGGATGAGCTGGAGCGCGATCTGGGCGATGCCGCCCAGGATCACCCCCCAGGCGAAGGCGTCTTCCGGCCTGCTGAAAAACGGGTACGCCACGTATCCCGCGACGGGCACGCCGATCATGAACACGTTCAGGAGCACGGGCGCTCCGGCCGGCGCGGTGAAGTGCCCCAGGGAGTTGAGCAGGCCCATGAGCAGAGAAGCGATGCCGATGAGCAGGATGAAGGGGAACATGATGCGCGTGAGCTTTACGGTGACCCCGAAGGCTGCGCTGTCGTCGAGGAACCCCGGGGCCATGGCCCCCACTATGACGGGGGCGATGACCTCCCCCAGGATCACCACCGCGGTGAGGGCGTAGAACATGAAGGTGAGCATGTCCCGGGTGAGCCCGAAGGCCCTGTCGAGCCCGTCCTTTTCCCTCACCTCGGTGAACACGGGGATGAAGGCGACGCTCACCGTCCCTTCCGCCATGAACCGGCGCAGGAGGTTGGGTATGCGGAAGGCCACGATAAAGGCGTCGGTGAGGATGCCGGCCCCCAGGATCCAGGCCATGACCATGTCCCGGACGAAGCCCAGGATGCGGCTCATCCCGGTGAGCACCCCCACCGTCGCGATGTTCTTAAACGAGCTCTTCTTCATGGGGGCGTCGCGGGAAGCTTCCTTTCATCAGGGCTCTTTTTCCTGGGTGCTCTTCACCTCGACGTGCAGGTAGATCTTTTTCTGCTGAAGATAGGGTATGTCCGTTTCCAGGATCACGTTCTCGCTGAAAAATCCGGGGGCAGTCCCGGTGGAGAAGTTGATCGCGAGCTTCCGGCCCTCTCCCGGCCTGAGCGCAAAAGGCTCGCCCGGGGACACGGAAACCGCGTTGGGCGATTTCGACGCCGGGATCGCGACTATTTTCTTTACCCTGAAGGGCTTCTTTCCCGAGTTCTCCACGAGGATCTCCCTGGTTTCGGTCTGGAGCTGGGCCATCCGCCCGAAGTTTATGACCCGGGGAGAAACCCTCATGGCCTCGAACACCCGCGCACGCAGGTTCAGGGTGATCAGGGGCGCCGACGGGTCGTTGGTCTCGACCTTTATTTCTTTCGATATCTCTGAGGTGTGCGCCTGGGTGGACATCTTCACCAGGATCCTTCCCGTTTCTCCGGGAGCCACGGTCTGCCCGCCCGGGGCAGTGATCTCGACCCCTCAACAGGGCCTCACTTTAAAGGTGAGCGGCTCGTTGCCCGCGTTCTTCAGGAGAAACTCCGTGGAGAGGTCCTTTCCCTGGGGGATCTGCCCCGCGTCGTGGGTCAGGCTCTTGAACACGGCCCGGGGGGCGCAGAGGGCCGTCCCGGCGAACCAGAAGAGCAGCAGCACCGCGATGCCCACCGGCAGGAGCGCTTTTTTCATGGTCACCTCCCTTAGGCTGTGAGCTACCACAATTCACACCCCGTTTCCACCCGTAATTGGACATGCTCACCCTTCCTTGTGTTGACTTTTCCGTGCCCGCAGAATAGATCTCTGTGTATGCGTGGCAAACTGGAACAGCCAAGAGGCCTCATAGAGCTCATCTCCGTGGAAGTGGAGCGGATCGACGGCGAATACGGGGAGTTCTGGATCTCCTATGAATACAGCTGCCCGGCCGGGCAGTACAAGTCCGCCATGGTCCTGCCCATCAGCAACTCCCGGGACATGACGAACCATTTCTTCAAGGAGCTCATGAACGAGGCGCGGCACCTCTCCGAGATGGAGAACAACGAAGTCTGCGCCGTGGGCTTCGGCGTCGCCAACAAGATCAACTCCATGCTGCCCATCAAGAACCTCTGCCAGCGGGTCATCGAGGTGCTCCAGTCAAACGGGTCGCTCAACGAGAACCGGGAGTACATCGACCTGTGCACCTCGGGGTTCCACTTCAAGGACCAGGGGTCGAATCTTTCTTCCATGGGCTTCGACGAGCGCTTCAAGACCTTCATGAACCGGGCCCGCACCAAGATGGAGCAGGGGTACTACACCATCGCCGCCGACGACCTGGAGAAGGCCAACATCCTGTGCTCCACCTCGCCGCTCATCAACAAGCTCATCGGCATCTGCCACCGGGAGCTCGGGCACCTGGACCTGGCGCTGGAGATGTTCACCACGGCCATGGAGCTCGGGGACAAGGAAAAGGACACCTACCTCTACGTCTCCGAAATCAACTTTTTCCTGAACAACATGCCCGAGGCCGAGCGGATTCTCCTGGCCATGCTCGACGAGCATCCGGAAGACGTCCGGGGCCTGGTGGAGCTGGCCAACATCAAGTACCAGATGGACCGGGAGTACATCGACATCCTGGACAAGGCCTACCTCCTCGATGCCGAGGCCACCCGCAAAAACATCCTCCAGACCTTCGTGTTCAAGAAGGTGGGGTACTCGAGGCACAAGAAGGCCACCATCGAACGGGCCTCGCTCATCCTCCAGATCCCGGAACAGACCATCAGGCTGCTGGCCTCGAGCAACCGCGTGCCTGCCCGGACGTGCTCGGACAGCGACGACATCATCCTCGACGAGCACGAGCTCAGGTCATGGGCCGCCGTGTACAGGAGATACGACCTGCTTGAAGATGAAATCCAGCGAGTTTCTTCCACCGCCCAGCAGAACAAGAATCAGGGCATGGCTGTACTGCCCTGAGGACTCTTTCCGGGGCCTCAGGAAAACCGTACTGTTCTGCCATGGGATCCCCGGGGGTGTCCCCGACCCGAAGGACAGGGGGTACCTCGACATGGTGGAGGAGCTGGGCAGGGAAGGCTGGAGCTCGGTGGTCTTCAACTTCCGCGGCTGCGGCCTCTCGGGGGGCGACATCGACATGCGGGGATGGCACGACGATCTCGCGGAGGTGGCCGGGAAGGTCCACGATCTGCCGGGAGTCGACCCCGGCGACATCCACTGCGTGGCCTTCTCCGCAGGCGGAGCCGTCGCGGCCCGGTTCGCCTCCCGGGAAAAGCTCTTCAAAAGCCTCCTGCTCATGGCCACCCCGGACGACTTCGGGGACATCCTCCCGGCCGACCCCGCCCTCCTGCGCGACCATTTCAGGGGCATCGGGGTCATCAGGGACGAAAACTTCCCCCCCGACCTCGCTGCCTGGCACCGGGGCTTTCTCGACCTGAAGGCCTCGAGATTCCTCCCCTTCGTCTCGCCGGTGCCCGTGGGCATCGTGCACGGCGACCGGGACGAGACCGTCCCCTTTGCCCATGCGCACAGGCTCTATGCGGCGGCCTGCATGCCCAAGAAGATCACGATTCTTCAGGGGGCGACCCACCAGCTGAGGAAAGACCCCCGGGCCATCGGCATCATCAGGGACTGGCTCAGAAAAGAAGCGTCATGGTGAGGGAGAAAGGCATGGACGAGAAAACCCCCCTCACCAACCGCTACTATCCCCTCTTCATCGACCTGGCCGGCAGGACCGTGGTGGTGGTGGGCGGCGGCACCGTGGCGCAGCGCAAGGTGGAGGCCCTGCGCAGGACCGGGGCCCGCGTCAGGGTCGTTTCCCCCGAGGTCGTCCCGGAGATCGCCGCAGACGAGGGCGTCGAGATCGTCCGGAGGGGCTATGCGCCCGGGGATCTCTCAGGCGCATGCCTGGTCATCGCGGCCACCGGCGACCAGGAAACCAATGCCGCCGTGAGCAGGGACGCCGGGCTGGGCAACATCTTCTGCAACGTCGTGGACAAGCCCGAGCTCTGCTCCTTCATCGTGCCCTCGGTGGTGGAGAAGGGCCCCATCACGGTGGCCATCTCCACGGGGGGCATCTCGCCCACGCTCTCGAAAAGGCTCCGGGTGGAAATCGGCAAGGTCATCGGGGACGAGTACGCCACCCTCGCGCTCATCATGGGCAGGATCCGGTCCCTCGTGATCGCGGGTGAAGGCGGCTTCGAGAGCCACAAGAGGATCTTCGAGATCCTCATCAACTCCGAGCTCATCGACGCCGTCAGGGCCAACGACCGCGCCCAGGCCGAGGAGATCCTCTACCAGGCTTTGGGCGAGCGCGTCGATCTGAAAGAGGTCATGCCATGACCATACACGCCGTGCTCCTGCTCTACCTCCTTTCGGGCACCGGGTTCATCGCGTACCTCTTCTGGAGGAGGCCCGCCGTCATCGGCGCGGGCCGGGTCCTCTTCGCCCTGAGCGTGGCGGCGCACCTGGTCTTCATCGCCTCGATGGCCGCGGACACGGGCAGGCTCCCGGTGCTTTCCCCCGCCCAGGGGGCGAACATGACCGTCTTTCTCGCGTCGCTCATGTTCGTCTTCTTCGCCTTTCGGCCCTCCACCGCGGTGCTGGGTGCGTTCTTCCTGCCCGTGGCCGGGTTCGTCCTGGGGCTCATCGCCCCTTCGCTGGCCCAGCCGGGCGCGACGCCGCCGATTCTCCTGCGCATCTGGTACCCCCTGCACACGCTCAGCGTGATCGGCGGGGAGGCGCTGTTCGCCGTGGCTTTCGTCGTGTCCGGGGTGTATCTCATCCACGACTCCGGCATCCGGAAGGGCGCCATCCACTCCGCCGCCATGAGCCTGCCTCCCCTGCGGGTGCTCGACCGGATCCTCGCGGTGACCTTGAGCCTGGGCTTCGTGGCCATAACGG
>JAKLDU010000097.1 GCA_022703355.1 Deltaproteobacteria bacterium
CGGTGTGGGTGCTCATGTCGCCGGTGGTTGTTTTTGCGGCGGACGCGATACCCGGTGAGGGTGCGTACGTGAAGGTGATTTTTTCGGTGGGGGCGATGATCGGTGCGGGTCTGGCCATTGGACTTGGGTGCATAGGCGCTGGCGCGGGCATCGGGAATGCGGCGGCGGGTGCGTCGGAGGCGGTGGGTCGGAATCCTGCGGCGCAGGGCAAGATCCTGATGACGATGATGGTGGGCATGGCGATGGCGGAGTCCATTGCGATTTACTCGCTGGTCATATCGCTGATTCTTCTTTTTGTGAACCCCTTCAAGGCGTTTCTGTTCGGCTGATGGGAGAGGTGAGAGCAGCAAGGAAGAGCAAGAGATGCACGGGAACGGATGGACAGAGACGAGTGTAGTGTTAAGGTAAGGGGGAAAAATACATGCCTGAATTAAAGAAAGAGAGCCGCATAGTAACAGTTGCGAGGTTATTTTTCCTGCTGGTAGTGATCCCCTTATTGCTTATATCATCCCTCATAGCCTTCAGCATTGGCCACTACGGCGGTGTATCGAAGACCGGGGCCACGGCGGCGCTGGACCAGAAGTCTCAGGAAGAGATGAAGGTGCGTGCGGTGGATCTGGGTCAGGGCATAGCTGATTTCCTGCGCGAGCGGCAGAAGGACGTGGAGATAGCCACGATACTTCCCACGACCGCTGCGGCGTACAAGGGATTTCTTGATGCGAAGACGACGGAGTTGTGGGTCAAGGGCGAGCAGGGGGTGGTGAAGGAGCAGCTGCCGCTGTACACGGAGATGGCGTACATCGACGCGGGCGGCAACGAGGTGGTGAAGATAGTCGACGGGGCGGTGGTGCCGGGGGTGAACGTGAGCGATCCGGCGAACACGACCTACAAGTCGGAGGATTACTACCAGAAGGCGAAGGGATTGAGCAAGGGAGAGGTGTACGTATCGCGCGTGACGGGGTGGTACGTGAACAAGGCCGAGTTCGAGCAGGGGAAGCGGTTCCGCGGGATAGTGCGGATAGCGGCGCCCGTGTTCGACCAGCAGGGGTTCAGCGGGGTGGTGGCGCTGGCGCTGGATGCGAGGCATCTGGCGCGGTACACGGACAACGTGGTGCCGACGTCGTCGGAGTACGTGGTGGAGGCGGATGCGTCCACGGGGAATTACGCGTACATGGTGGACGACCGGGGCGACGTGATCTCGCATCCGTTGGACTATCACATAGCGGGGCTGTACAAGGACGGGACGCCGGTGCCGGCCATCACGCCGCAGAACAAAGACGAGATGGTGAAGAAGGGCGAGGAGGCGTTGAACCTGCTGGCGCTTGACGGACTGGAGCCCGCGCTGGGCGAGGTGGCGAAGGAAGCGCTGTCGGGGAAGGCCGGGGTGAAGAGCTACACGTTCGAGGGCCGGTCGAAGGTGGTGGCGTACGCGCCGATACCGTATGCCGCGGGTGGATATGCGAAGCCTGCGGGGTTCGGGTGGGTCGGACTGGGCGTGGACGTGGAGAAGTTCAACGAGCAGGCGAAGATAGCCACGGAGAAGATCGAGAAGGAAGGCCAGAAGTGGCTGGCGACCATCATCGTGATCCTTCTGGGCGCCATGATCATCCTGTTCGGCATCGCCGCCATTCTTTCCCGCGGCATCAACCGCTCCCTGCGCTCCGAAGTCACCCCGGAGGAAATGAAGAACGCGGGATACCACGACGAAGACGACTGACAACAGAACCGCGACATTGAGATTATCACAGGCCCCGCAGGAAAGCGGGGCCTTTTTTCACGCTTATGAGGCCGGTCACGGGCCATCGGCTGGTGTAAGCGATGAATGAGAAAGCATGGGGCCGGTAAGCACACGATAAGAGGGACGATAGATTGAATACGTATTCTATGTAGAAAAACAGGAAAACAATTACGGATAATCAGAGACATAAGAAAGGCTTGACCTTTCGGTCTCATGCCTGTATATGAACTGCAAGCTGCCACAAACCTTGGGGAAGGGCGTTTTGTGGTGTGATATTTGCTCAATCGGCAACCTTAAACGTGAGAGTGGGGTAATATGAATTTCAAGGGGAAGGGAACGAGGGTTGGGCACTGTCTTGCGGTCATACTCTTCGTGCTCCTTGTGGCGACCTTCCTGGCAGGTTCGGGAAGCGACGCGAAAGACGATATAAAGAACGGCGAAGGGTCACGGGCGGTCATCAGGAGTCCCGAGGTGAAGGTTTCTTCACTTTCCAGGCCCGTGAGCGCCCCTGCTCAACCGAGCAGGCAGCCCGAATCCATGAGAAGGGTCTATACCGTCGAGGACGGGGACTCCTTTTTCGAGGTGCTCAAAGTCAACGGCCTGACGGCGGAAGAGGCCCTCTCGGTCATAAAAAAGACCCGCCGCGTCTTCAATACCTCCAGGATCAAACCCGGCAACGACATCCAGTTCATTTATTCGCCCGAAGATCAAAGCGTGGTGGAGATCGACTACGAGATTTCCGACCTCAGGAAGCTCGTGATCAAGATATCAGGTGAGCGCATCGTTGCCCGGAAAGTGGAGATGGACAAGGAAGAGCATTTCATCCCCACCATCGACTCCTTGCCCGTATCCCGGGAGCGCGGCCCGCAGGCCAAGGACCCCGGGACCGCGACAAGTCAGCAGGGGGGCGAGGCCGCGGCCAGGGACAGGCAGGAGCTTTCCCTGCCAGGCATGAGGCAGGTGGACGTCAAGGTGAAGAAGGGTCAGAGCCTTTTCGACATCCTGTCAGACCTCGGCGTCAACCGCGCAGAGATCGACACGTTCACGAAATCGGTGAAGGGCGTGTACAACCTCGCGTCCATAAGGTCCGGGAAGACCCTGAACATCTGGCTCACCCAGGACAGGCCTGCGCACATCAAGAGGATAACCTACGAGATCGACGACACGACATATCTCGACGTGTCGGGCATCCACGGCTCGTTCAAGGCGAGGACCAGGACGCTCACCAGGGATGTCCGGCAAGAGAGCGCCCAGGGAAGGATCAGCTCATCGCTGTACGAGTCGGCGGTGTCCGACGGGGTCAACCCCGAGATTGTCATGAGGCTGGCGGACATCTTCGCCCACGACATCAACTTCTTCTCGGGCATCCACCCCGGGGACACCTATGGGGTGCTCTACGAGAAGTATTATGTGAAAGACCAGTTGAAGGGCTACGGCAGGGTCCTGGCGGCCCGGTTCGTGAACCAGGGCGAGGAGCACGTGGCCATCTACTATGACAACCCCCGGCGGGGCATTCACGGGTATTACGACGAGAAGGGGCGTCCCATGCGAAAGATGTTCCTCAAGGCCCCCCTCAACTACCGGCGCATCTCGTCCTTCTTTTCCAAGAACAGGATGCACCCCATCTTCGGCGTGGTCCGCCCGCACCTCGGTGTCGATTACGCAGCCCCCACGGGCACCCCGATCTGCTCGCTGGGCGAGGGGAGGGTTGCCTTTGCCGGTTGGCAGAAGGGGTTCGGGAAAACCATCCGGGTGCGGCATCCCGGAGGGTACATGACCTGCTACGGACACCTCTCCCGGTTCGCCAAGGGCGTCAGGCCCGGGAAGGCAGTGGACCAGGGAGACACCATCGGGTACGTGGGTTCGACGGGGTTCTCCACCGGCCCGCACCTGGATTTCCGGGTGAGCCTCGGCAAGAAGTACATCAACCCGCTCAAGATGAAAAACGTCGCGGGCCCGGCCCTCAGGGGAGCCGCCCTGGCCGAGTTCAAGCGCATCTCGCACACGAGGCTGGCCATGTTGGAGAACAGGAGCCGCTCCATTGCCATGACTCCCGCGGCCGCCCGGAAAGGCACCGATGTGAGGCTCTCCCCCGGAGGCTGACACCGGGGCGCCTGCCCTTGGGCGGGCCCGTCCGGCAAGTCTGCGCTGGCAGCCCTGTCCCCCGGATAGGGAGCGGGCCTCCCCAGGGGCGAATGCCTGCAGGGGTCACGGGATGCCACCGGCTCTCCCGGCAGGGTTCCTGGGCCCGCGGGTACACACCTGAGCACACCCGGAAATTCCCTGATGCAAAACCCGGCCGGAAGAGGTATGCACTCCTGATCAGGGAAAGGGAGAAACCTGCGCCATGTCTTTACCACGACCGGGGGGAGTGAATAAGGGCCTGCGCTCTTCGATCCTGCGGGCTTTCCGGTGGAAGAACTACCGGCTCTTCTTTGCGGGGCAGAGCTTTTCCCTCGTCGGCACCTGGATGCAGCAGGTCGCCATGAGCTGGCTGGTGTACCGCCTCACCGGGTCCGCTTTCCTGCTGGGCGTCATCGGGTTCGTGAGCATGGTTCCCACGCTCTTCGTCTCACCCTTTGCCGGTGTCCTTGCCGACAGGTGGGATCGGAGACGCCTCCTCATCGCCACCCAGGGCCTCGCCATGGCGCAGGCCTTTGTGCTGGCCGCCCTCGTGATCTCCTCCTCCGTCCAGGTCTGGCACATCATCCTCCTGAGCCTGCTCCTGGGAATCGTGAACAGCTGCGACGTGCCCATCCGGCAGTCTTTCGTGGTGGAAATGATCGAGGCGAAGGAGGACCTGGCCAACGCCATCGCGCTGAACTCCTCGATGTTCCATGGCACCAGGCTCATCGGGCCCTCGCTGGCCGGGATGCTCATCAGCATGGTGGGGGAGGGTGTGTGTTTTCTCGTCAACGGCTTGTCCTACATCGCGGTCATCGTCTCCCTCGTGGCCATGAGGCTGGAGCCGAGGGCCCGGGTCCCCGGGAAGGGGAAGGTCCTGCACGAGGTTCTCGAGGGCCTTTCCTATGCCCTGTCCTCCCCGCCCATCCGTTCGATGCTCCTGCTGCTCGCAGGTATGAGCCTCGTCGGTTTTCCCTACGTCATCCTGCTGCCGGTGTTTGCCAGGGAGGTCCTGCTGGGCGGCCCGCACACCTTCGGGTTCCTCATGACCGCCACCGGCACCGGCTCCTTCGTGGCTGCGCTGTACCTGGCGTCGAGGCCCAACGTCCTCGGGCTGAGCCGCCTGCTGGTTGTTTCCCCGGCCCTCTTCGGGGCCTGCATCGCCGCATTTTCCTTTTCCCGCTCCCTGGGCCTTTCCCTGGCCATCCTCTTCTTTTCCGGGTTCGCCATGATGGTCCTGGTGACGGCGAGCAACACCATCATCCAGACCGTGGTGGACGACGACAAGCGGGGTCGCGTCATGAGCCTCTACACCATGGCCTTCATGGGCGTGTCCCCCTTCGGCGCCCTCGTCGCAGGGTTCATGGCAGGGCACATCGGGGCACCCCACACCGTAGCCATCGGCGGGGCATGCAGCATTCTCGCCTCGGCGATTTTCGCGTGCGGGCTGCCCGCGCTCAGGAGAATGGCGGGGTCCGGCGGTCGAAGGCGGGGGGGCATGCCCGAAGGGGGGTACGAAAGGGACAGGACCACGGGAAGGGATGGAAAGTCAGGGGGGAGGTAAGCTGTTTTCCGGCTTCTTTTCGATGGGGCGCCGACGAGGAAAGCGGGCAGCCCCCGTGCAGGAGCTGCCCGCGCCCTGGTTTTCCCGGATGTTGATGCGAGGGCCGGCCAAGGTGTTTTGATGGCTCAGTGCCTGCCGTGTTCTCTCCCGTTCCCGCCTTGCTGCTGCTGCTGCTTTTTCTGGGATTTCTCCTTTTTGCCGCCCACCTGCTTTCTGTCATAACTCTCGCCCCTCACGTTCCCGGAGCCCTGCCTGGGCGGTTGTTTCCAGTTTTTCTCCCAGTTCCTGTCGTTTCCGCGGCGCCAGTCCCTGTCCGTGTAATACCTGCCCCGGTCGTTTCCGTGCCTTTCACGCCAGATCTCCCGGTCGATGGCGCTGTATCGTTTGCCCTGGGAGCGGTACTTCATGACGCGGTCGGGAGCGTAGCGGTAGTGGTCCTTCATGAACCTCAGGTTCACCTGGTTCACCACGTCGCGGTCGGCCAGGCGTATCCTTCTCCAGTCGTCCCTGTGCCTGTACTTCCCGTAGTAGCCCCAGGCGTGGCCGTGGGGGTAGTGCTTGTACACGTAGACCGGCACCGGGACGTAATAGATGTCGGGATACAGGCCGAAGTGCAGGGTGATGTCCATCCAGCTCATGCCGTCCAGTCGCATGTCGACAATAACATCAGGATCCACGCGGGCCTGGCGGGCAAGGTAGAAAACCACCGGGAGTTCGTCGTCGTCGATGCCCCGCTCGTGGACCACCACGACTTCCCGCTCGGGTACGCCGTAATAGTTGCCCACCGAGAGATGGAACCCGTCGATCCCGTGATCGCCACCCGAGACGCCCACGTCCCACTGCGTGTCGGCGCGCGAAACCCCGGGCAGTGCCGCGAGGAACAGCGCCAGCCCCAGCACGGCGGCATACCCCCCGATGCTCATCCAGAATGTTTTATCCTTCATTGCCCTCTCTCCTTTCGCTCTCTTTTAAATTCCGTGCACCAGTGGGGCCCGGGTGTTTCTTTCCTCCGGCCCCGCTTGTTTTGTGATGATAGACGTTTCGCTTCGTGCAATAGTCTACAAGGTCCCCGGGACAGGGGGGCGCTGAAAGAAGATGCCCTTCCCGGGCGAGAAGAGAGGGCGTTGTCGACCACCGTGGACCAGTGCTTACGCATCGCGCGTCCCGGGCGGGAAGACAGGGGGCCATGGACCCCGTTCGGGCTTGATGCCCCCCCTGCCTGCAGCTTTACGCGTCGGCCTTCTCCGTGTCGGAGAAGGGGATCTCTATCTCGTAGACCCCGTATTCGAGATGGGCCTTGATGGGGTAGCCCACCTTGGTGAAGACCTTCATCATGGGGGTGTTCCTGGCCAGCACGTCGGCGGAGAAGCCGCTGATGTTCTTTTCCCTGGCGATGCGGACGAGGTACTGGAGCAGGAAGGTGCCGATGCCCCGGTCCTGCCAGTCCTTGTGCGTGGTGAAGGCGACCTCGGCGAAGTTCGTCTGCGGGTCGCGGATGTAGTGGCCCACGGCGACGATCTGCTCCCGGCTCTCGGGCTCTTCCCTGCCGATGACTGCCGCGATGGCCATCCGGTCGTTGTAGTCGATGGCGGCCATGGGCATGGCGAGCTTGTGCGTGAAGGCTTTCAGGCTCTGGAAGAACCTCGTGTAGACGTCCTGCTCGGGGAGCTCGTAAATCATGTCCTGGATCGCGCGCTCGTCCGTGGACTTCACCGGCCGCAGGAATATCTCCGTGCCGGTCTTGTCCTTCCAGTAGGTCTCGTACTGCTTGGGGTAGAGCACCGCCGGCAGGATCTGGTCCTTGTAGACGTAGCCCTGGTTCTTCGCCGCCTCGAGGAGCTCATCCCTGAACTTGGGATGGGCGATGTTGATGAGCGCCATGGCCCGGTCACGGATGGATTTGCCGTGGATGTAGGCCACGCCGTACTCGGTGACCACGTAGTGGATGTCGCCCCGGGTGACCACGATGCCGCTGCCGGGGGAATGGTAGGGGACGATCCTGGAGTTGTTCCCGTCGTCAGTGGTGGAGGGGAGCACCATGACCGACTTCCCGCGGTCGGACATGGCCGAGCCCCTGACGAAGTCCACCTGGCCCCCGATGCCGCTGTAGAACAGGAAGCCCAGCGAGTCGGAGCACACCTGGCCCGTGAGGTCCACCGTGAGCGCCGAGTTGATGGACACCATCTTGTCGTTGCGCGAGATGACATAGGGGTCGTTGACGTACCTGGCCGGGTGGAACTCGAAGAGCGGGTTGTTGTGCACGTAGCCGTAGAGCTCTTTCGTGCCCATGCAGAAGCTCGCCACGATCTTCCCCGGGTGCAGGGTCTTTTTCCTGCCCGTGACCACGCCCGCCTCG
>JAKLDU010000098.1 GCA_022703355.1 Deltaproteobacteria bacterium
CTTCAGGGAGATGAGATCCCGGGCCAGCGAGGGTATGCGACCCGCGGGGCCGGGGTAGTCATGGATATCGACGATCACCGCCGAGACCTTCTGTCCCGGCTCCGGGGCCGGCGTTTCCTGGGCGTGCGCCCCCGGCCGGGGGAGGATCCCCAGGAGCAGCACGGCGGCCATGACCCGGAAAAGCGTGTATCGCACCGGCCTCTCCCCCCTCTCTACCTGAACTCGAGCCTGAACTGGACATCACCGCCGAATGTCCCCTTGCTGTCCTGGAACCCGTTCAGGAGGATGTTTTCCAGGAGTTTGTACTCCGCCGTGGTGGTGCGGGTGAGCTCGCTGTTCGAGGTTTCCACCGAGTACTTCACGGTGAGGCGGCGGGTGAGCTTCTCGCCCACGGTTATCTTGAGGTCTTGGGACCCCGCCTGCTGCGCCCCCGACTCGAGCTGGAGGATGTCGAGGCCGGTGGTCCTCTTCACCTCCTCGCCGTAGGTGTCCGCGAGGATCTCGGCCAGCATGTTCGCCGGGCTCGCGGAAGCCCCCCCTCCCCCGCCCGTGAGTTCGCCGGGGGTCTTTCCCGTGGCGAGAAGCGACAGGATCGTGGCGTTGTCCGCGGCAGGCACCGAGCTCAGGCTGATGTTCAGGTTGTCGAGGGGCCCGGTGGCCTCGAGCGTGACGGTCCAGTCGCGGATCTTCCCCTCGGCACTCATGTCCACCCGCGCCTGGGTGCGGTAGGGGTTCGAAAAGTCCACGACCCCGCGGGTGATGTCGAAGGTCCGCTTCTGGTAGGTGAGAGTGCCCCGGACCACCGACACCCTCCCGGTGATCACCGGCTCGTTCAGCGTTCCCCGTATCTGGAGATCGGGATTGAGCTCGGCATCGGCGAGGTTGTTGTCGATGGACACGGTCCCCCGCCTGGTGACCGTGACATCGAGCTCCATGCCCTTCAGGTAGGGGAGCTCGATGGGCCTGCCGGGCTCGGCAGCGCTCACCCGACCGCCGGTGATGCGCTGGCCCACCTCCGCGATGAGGTTGAGCTGCACGTCCTTGTAGTACGACCCCTCGACGACGACCGCCTTGCCGGAGAGCAGGGTGGCGTCCGGCGTCCCCCTCATGGTGACGTCGGCCTCGAGGACGAGGTTCATGGCATCGGGCAGGGCGAAGGGCAGGGACAGGGCGCGGACGTTCAGGTCCACCGCGACTGGCCGGATCCCCTCGAGCACCACCTCCCCGCCTGCGGTGAAGGTGCCGGTGTCGACCATGCCGGAGAGGTCGCGGATGATCGCCCGGTTCCCCTCGAGGCTGAGGTGCCCGTTCACGTCGTGCACCACCTGGTCGTTGCAAGAGAGGGAGGAGCCGGCGTCTTCAAGGTAGAGATCGCCGGTGAGGGCGGGGTTGCCAGACGGGCCGCGGAGATTCAGGTCGAAGCGCAGGGTCCCAATGAGGTTCTCCAGGTCGGGGAGAAGGAGCGGGAGGATCTCCAGAGGAAGGAGGCCCCGGGCGGCGAGGTCCAGGTTGCCCCTCCTGTCCGTGACGGCCCGCACGTCCAAGCTCCCCTTCTCGAGGAGCTTCAGCCTCGAGCTCGGGATGTTCAGCCGCCGGTCGTGGTAGCCCAGCGTGAGGTCCGACCCGCTCAGGACCCTGTCCTCCCTGAGGAGGATGTCTACCTGTGCGACGCTAAGGTCGAGGTCCATGTCCCGCATGCTGCGGACGCTGCCGGACAGCACCGCGTCCCCGGTGATCACGCCGTGGAGCTCGGGCCTGCCCGCTATCCTGAAATAGGGTTCCAGCTCGGTGTCCTTGAAGATCGCGTGCAGATCGAGACCCTCGCTTTCGAGGTCGTACGTCCCGTCGAACCCGAAGGTGCTCTCGCCCAAGATGCCCACCCTGCCGTCCGCCAGCCGGAGGTGGACGAACACGTCCTTGTGCGGCTCCCGGTTCACGGTCAGCGAGGTGAGAAGGAGGTCGCCCGTGAGCCGGGGGTTTTCGAGGGTGCCCCTGCCCGCAATGTCGAGCTGGAGCGTTCCCCCCGTGACCCCGTATCTGCCTGGGGCGGTGAGTGACAGGAGGCTGATCCCCTCGGACTTCAGGCGGAGCTCGTAGGGTCCGGGCTTCCCGATGCCCAGCCACCCCTCGCCGGTGACCCGCTGGCCTTGCGCCACGACCGCCTCGAAGCTCCCGACGGTCACCCGCCTGTTTGCGAGGTTTGCGGAGAGGGAGCATGACTGGATCTCCTGGCCCGACACGGTGATGCCCCTGCCCGTTGCCTGCACAGTGCCCCGCGGGTCGCCGAGGGTGCCCCGGATGTCGGCTTCGAACGAAGCGCTCCCGGTAACCGAAGGGGTGAAGGCCGAGAGGTCGCGCAGGTCGCCCGATGCCGCGAACTGTATGGCCGGGTCGGGCTTCAGGCGCATTTTGCGGGTGTCGAAGAGGTCAGCCCTCCCGGACGCCCGGACGGTGGAGCCCCGGTTCACGAGATCGAGGCGGTCCACCTCCACCGCTCCCCGGGAAATCCCCCCCTCGAGGGCGGCTTCTCCCAGAGACGCACCTTTGAAGGACAGGCCCTTTCCGGTGAAGCTGAAGGCCCCGGCAGGATCGAACAGGCTCCCCCCGAGGCTCAAGCGCCCTTCGACGACCCCTTTCGCCCCGCTTCCTCCCGAAAACCCCGCAAGGTCGGCCCTCAGCATGGCCTCAAGATCCACGGGCATGGCCGGGTCGGGCTCGAACCCCGGCCGGAACACCTTCACGCTCCCCCGGGCCGAGAGGGTCGACCCGCCGTCGGCCACGTCAAATCTCAAAACGGTCACCTTCCCCGTCTCGTCGAGCATACCCTCCGCAGCCACGCTGCCCACGGGGCGCCCTGACCAGCGGATGCCCCGGCCCCGGGCGGAGACCTCGATGCGCGGCGCCTTCACCCTGCCGGATACCCGGGCCCTGGCGTCGAGCGTCCCCTCCGCCGGCACGCCCAGCCCCGCGAGCACCTCCGCGAGCCTGGCGACCCTCAGATTCACGTTTGCCCCCACCGTGCCCCGCTCGAGGTCGAGCCGGCCGGTCCCGTTTGCCCGCGCCCCTGTGCCCGTAAAAGCGGCCGTCTCGAACCTCAGGGCAGGGTACTCGAGGTCCGCCGTGCCCTTCATGCCGACTTCGCCCCCCGACAGGGGAAGGTTCGGGGGCAGGCCGGCAACCTTGAGGTCGAAGGAGGCGCTGCCCGCCAGATCGGAAAGCGAGACTCCCCGGCCCCTGGCGGAAATCGTGCCCGACAGGGTGCCCGGCAGCGTTTCGCCTTCCGGGAGGAAGGACATCGGTGAGAGGCCCTCGGCCTTCCCCGAGAAAGCATAGGTGAGCGCTCGCGCGTCAGCCCCGGGGGAGAAGAAGCCGCGGGGGAAGGCCTGCCGGAGATCGGCCTGCCCGGACAGGGAGACTTTGCCCGGACGCAAGGCGGCCTTCGCCTCTTCCACCACCGCCACCCGGCCCTTCATCCGGGCGTCGACGCTCAGGCCCTCCACGGGCACCCCCGCGACCATGCCTCCAGCCTGGGAGACCCTGCACGTCACTTCCGGGTCCGATAAAACCCCTTTGACCCTCACCGTGGCCGCGGTGTTCCCGGCGAACCCCTGCCCGGGTCCGAAGAGAGAGAAGAGGTCCGCAAGCTCGCCCCCCGCTTCGAAGACCACGTCGAAATCGGGCCTGGTGAAGAGTTCCCGGATGGAGCCCGATGCGCAGACCCGGTACCTTCCCCGGTTGACGGCCACGAAGAGGGGGGAGAGGACCTCTCCGGCGAGCCGCGCCCTGAGGGTGGAATCCTTAAGGTCGAGGGCGAAGCCGTCGATGTCGGCGCGCGCGTTCCCGACCGAGGCGGACGCCCAGCCCGCAGACGCCGGGAAGTCGAAAGCCCCCGCGAGCCCCACCCCTTCGAGCCTGGCGCTGAGGTTCACCCCCTCGTCATCGTAGGACACCGCCCCGCCCCGGGCCCGGAAATGCCCGAGCACGACGTCGAAGCCTTCCGTTTCAGACTCCTCTTCCGTGACGAGGGCCTCCACGATATTGAGCGTCCCGTCTGTGCGCCTGACCAGGCGGACCACCGGCCGGTCTGCGTTTACCGAGGAGAGGACGACGCGCCTGCGCAGCAGGGCGGAAAGCTCGATGACGGCCTTCACCCGGTCCACGCGGACGATCTCCGTGCCGTCGGGCCCCTCGAGCCGGCCGTTCACGATCTCCACAGACCCCCCGAACAGGGACAGGGAGACGTCCTCGAGGGCGATGGTGCCGGGGATGAGGGAGTTCACCACACGAAGCGTGAGCCTTTCGCCCGTGCCGGTGGCGAGGAAGACATGGAGTGCGACGGCAAAAGCGCCGAGGCAGAACACGAGAAGGGCGGCCACCCCAAGGAGCTTCGAAAGGCTCGCCGCACGCTCGCCCGCGCCCGTTCCGCCCTCCCCTCCGGGCGGCCGGGAGCCCTGCTCAGGACCCTGTTCCCGCACGCGGCTCCCCTCCCCTCACAGCCACTGCTTTTTCTTGAACATGAGCAGCATGCCCAGGGCGATGAGCACGGCCCCGAGCCAGAACAGGGGGTAGGACCAGTACCAGTCCTTCCCGAACAGATAGGTGAAGTTCATCCCGAACACGCCGGAGAGAAAGGTCAGGGGGATGAAGATGGTGGAGAACATGGTCAGAAACTTCATGATCTCGTTCATCCGGTTGCTCAGGCTCGAGAGGTAGGTGTCGAGCATGTTCGAAACGATGTCCCGGTAGGTGTCGAGGATGTCCATGATCTGGATGATGTGGTCGTAGACGTCCCGGAAGTGCACCCCGGTGGAGTCGGTGACAAGCTCGGAGTCGCCCCGCACGAGCTCCCCCACGACCTCCCGCAGGGGCATGACGGCCTTGCGCAGGTAGAGCATGTCCGTCTTGAGCTCGTGGATGTCCCCGATGGCTGTGCGGTCGGGCCGGTCGAGCACGGCCTCCTCGGTCTCCTCCACGAACTCCCCCAGGCCCTCCATGACCGTGAAATAGCCGTCCACAACGGCGTCGACGAGCAGGTAGGCCAGGTAGTCCGCCCCTTCCCCGCGCACCCTGCCCTTGTTCTTCCGGATAAGCTTCCGGACGGCGTCGAACACATCCCCCCTGCCTTCCTGGAACGAGATGAGGTAGTTCCCGCCAATCACCAGGCTCACGTGCTCGGAGACGATCTGCGCGCCCTCGCCCCAGGGGTAGAGCATCTTGAGGATCACCAGGATGTAGTCCCCGTAGTCTTCGAGCTTCGGCCTCCCCGAGGTGTCGACGATGTCCTCCAGGTGCAGCTCGTGGAGCCCGAAGCGCTCGCCGAAGGACTCGATGAGCCCGGGGTCGTCGAGGCCCTCGACGTTGATCCAGGTCACGCCCCCGCTGTCCTTAAACGCAAGGCACTCGTCGATGCTGGTGGCGGAGGTCTCCTCGAAGCGGTCACCATTGTAGTCCATGACCGTGATCCGTGTCCCTTCCTCCCCGCGCCCCCTGGCCATGGCCCCGGTCAGGAGTCCCGCCCGGAGAGGGACCTTCCTCGCGAACTCTGTCATCCGCACCCCCAGGAGCAGAACGTGAAACGCCCGCCAGCCGGGCGGGTCAGATCCAGTAGACCTTTTTCCCCTGCCCGATCATGTCCTCGTATGCCTCCCTCGCCTCTTCGCGGGTGTAGATCCGCTCCGGCGAGCTCAGGATGAGAAAGTTTCCGCACGCTTCGTTGGGGCAGCCTGCCCTCACCCACTTGAATACCCGCGCCGCCCTCTCCACCGAAGGCTTGATCTCGGACCAGAAGATCTCGCTCTGGCACCCTTCGCACGTGAAATAGTACACGACGCCTTCGTTCTTCTCCTCCGATCCGTTTTCCATGGTCCAGTCCTCCCGTTTCAGGAATGCGGCTGGCGACGCCCGCGCTGCCACGGGTTTCGCACCGGGCTGCCCCAGGTGCATTGTTGACGATTTCGGGCCAAAGGTCCACCACTTTCCTGCAGGAAGCGCCATGCCGGGACCGCCATCTCCCGTATTATCCTGCACAAAGGGGGCGTGGCAAGGGCCATCTCATGGCCGGCAAGGCCGCGGGGCAGCTGAAGCTCTGTCGCAGGGGAACGGGTCGGTCGCCCCGGAAACTTTCCTGCGTTCGGGACGGGATCGTGCATCGTTCTCCGCCTGTTCGTATTTCGGAGACATTCCCCATACATTCGGGGCACGATCACTGCACGGGTGGTCAGCCGAAAGCGGCCAGGTACGGCACGATCCTACTTCGCTTCTTCGATGAGCTCGTCGACATTGCTCCCGTTGAACCGGCCTCTCGAGACAAACTCGTTGATCTTTCCGATATCGGCGCCGTTTTCCACCGCGCGGCGAATCTTCACGAGCTTCCTGTTCACGATGTCCAGCTTGCCCGCTTTCGACGCTTTCACGATGAGCTTGACCAGTTCGGCGTCATCCCACCAGGTCGGTTCCCGCATTCCGTCTCCCATGCGTCAGCCCCTCCCTCATAAAATATCATGAAAGCCAAGCCCATCCACCGTGTCGAGTGCTCGTCCGGTGCGGTGTCGGGAATGAATGCATTCTTTTCAATAATATATGTAACGTGCTGTCGGAATTTCTCAAGAGGGTGGCGGTGAGCTCCGGGTTCTTCGCGGGGTGACAGTCAGCGGCTGTGAAAACCTGCTCCGGGAGCGTGACCGGGGCGGGAAACGGGAAGGAAACAAAGCGGGGCACCGGCGGGGAATGCGGATCTTTCTCGAGGGGTCCCCCCACTGCTTCAGACAGGTGCGCCTGCCCCCCTGTCGCGGGGAGCAGGCGCTTTGTTGAGGAATTTCTTGAAAGGGGGGGAGGGATGAGGCGGGCAACCTCATCCCTCGTGTGGCGTTGGTGAAGCTGGCTGATGATGATACTTTACATACGTAGCACAATCTTTCGCATGACTCCCGGTCAGGCTCTCAGGCCATGAGGGCCTTGCCCAGGGTCATGATCTCCGCTTCCTTGGTGCCTTCGTAGAGCTCGAGGATCTTGGCGTCGCGGTACCACTTGGACACCTTGTACTCTTCCATGTAGCCGTAGCCGCCGTGGATCTCCACCGCCGCGTTCGCACAGAACACCGCGGACTGGCCGCCGAAAAACTTCGCCATGGCCGCCAGGTGATGGTCCGGCTTGCCAATGTCCAGCAGCCACGACGCCTTGTACGTCATGTTCCGCAGCGCCTCCACCCGGATCGCCATGTCCGTGAGCTTCTGCATGGTGATCTGGTAGCTCCCCAGCGGCTTGCCGAACACGTGCCTCTCCTTCGCGTACTTCACCGACTCGTCCAGGCACGCCTGGCACAGACCCAGCGCCTGCGCCGCAATCATCACCCGAGTCGTGTTGAAAAAGTTCATGAGCTGGTAGAACCCGTTGCCCCTGGAGCCCACCATGTTCGCCTTGGGCACCCTGACATCCTCGAACGCGATCTCCGCCGTGTCGCTCGTGCGGATGCCCAGCTTCCCGTGAAGCTTGGTCCGCGTCACACCGGGGGTGTTCGCCTCCACGATGAACTGGGAAAAGCTCTTGTGCACCTTCTCAGACGGGTCGGTGATCGCCTGAACCACCATCCAGTCGCACACGGTCCCGTTCGTGATGAACATCTTGTTGCCGTTGATCACGTAACTGTCGCCGTCTTCCACCGCCCTGGTCTTGTAACCCGCTACGTCCGTCCCCGCGTTGGGCTCGGTGTA
>JAKLDU010000099.1 GCA_022703355.1 Deltaproteobacteria bacterium
GGCAGGATCAAGCACATCTACAGCGTCTACCAGAAGCTCAGGAAGCAGGGGATCCCCTTCGAGGACGTCTACGATGTGCTCGGGTGCCGGGTGCTGGTGGGCAGCGTGGCCGAGTGCTACGAGGCCTTAGGCCTCATCCACTCCATCTGGAAGCCCATCCAGGCGAGGATCAAGGACTTCATCGCCATGCCCAAGGCCAACATGTACCAGTCGCTGCACACCACGGTCTTCGGCCCCGAGGGCGAGAGGATCGAGATCCAGATCAGGACCCGGGAGATGGACTTCATCGCCAACGAGGGCATTGCGGCGCACTGGCGCTACAAGGACGGGGCGGAGATCTCCTCCCAGGACGGGGAAAAGCTCTCGTGGCTCAGGCAGCTCCTGGAATGGCAGAAGGAGCTCAAGGACCCCCGGGAGTTCCTCCAGAGCGTGAAGATCGACCTCTACCCCGAAGACGTCTACGTCTTCACCCCCCGGGGCGACGTGAAGCGCTTTCCCGTGGGGGCCACGCCCCTGGACTTCGCCTACAGCGTTCACACCCAGCTGGGCAACCAGTGCATGGGCGCCAAGATCAACGGCAAGATCGTGCCGTTGCGCTACAAGCTCAACAGCGGGGACGTCATCGAGATCCTGCGGTCTTCGAAGCAGCACCCCAGCAAGGACTGGCTCCGCATCGCCAAGACCTCCCGGGCCAGGACCAAGATAAAGGCCTGGCTGAGGACGCAGGAAAACGAGCAGAGCATCGCGCTGGGCCGGGAGATCCTCGAAAAGAAGATCAAGGGCCTGCACGTGGGCAGGGACATCGACTACGAGGAGCTCGCCCGGGAGTTTTCCTTCAAGAACGTGGACGACCTCTTCATGGCCCTGGGGTTCGGCAGGCTCTCGGCGAACCAGGTGCTCCACCGGTACATCCCTGTCGAGGATCAGAAGAAGCCCAAGGCGGCGCCGGAGGCCAGGAAGAAGCAGGACTCGTCGAGCATCGTGGTCAAGGGCGTGGACAACCTCCTGGTGCGGTACGCAAAGTGCTGCAGGCCCATCCCCGGGGACGACGTCATCGGGTTCATTACCCGGGGCCGGGGAATCACCGTCCACCGGTCGGGCTGCCCCTACGTGGAGGAAACCGACCTCCAGCGCCTGATCCCCGTGGAGTGGGACAAGGAGGCGCTCGATCACCACGAGATCGAGTTCACTGTGACGTGCCTGGACAAGCCCGGCATGCTCGGTCTCATCACCGCGGCCATCGGCGAGCGCAAGATCAACATCAACACCATGAAGGCCTACTCCCAGCCCCAGGGGACCTCGATGTGCGTCTTCCGGGTCATGGTCAGGAACCTCTCCGAGCTCAAGGATCTCTTCGGCGACATCCGCAAGCTCAAGGGCGTGGAGAAGATCGAGCGGCACTGAAGGGCCTCTCGCTCCGGGGTGACGGGAGAACAGGGGAGGAGTTCACGGGACGATGCCCGGGGGCATCGTCTTGCGCAGGACTTCTTCAGGGATCAGGCGGACGGGAGCAGGGGAGAATCAGACGGTGTGTTTCTGGACTCTGCCGGACTTGATGCACTGGGTGCACACGGTCATTCTTCTGGCCCCCTGGGACGAATCCACCCGAACCCTCTGCAGGTTGGGAAGCCAGACCCGTTTGGTCTTGTTCATCGCGTGAGACACGTTATGACCTGACTGTGGGCCCTTTCCGCATATGTCGCATTTTCTCGCCATGGATGAAGGATCTCTCTTTCGTGTAATGTGAAGCGTGTGGTGCCGAAGCCGGGATTTGAACCCGGACGGGCGTAGCCCACCACCCCCTCAAGATGGCGTGTCTGCCAAATTCCACCACTTCGGCGCAGTCTGGAGTGTGTTCATAACAACGAAAACCGTGACTGTCAATATCGAAAATGGGGCGGGGCGAGGGGGGCGTCGGGGATGATGGACGACCCGCCCGGGGTTATTTCAAAGTCCGGTGAAAGGACGATTGATTATTCCCTCTTGTCCGCTATTAAAATACTGAAACATTATAACGAGTACGATCTTGACAGCTGGTGAGAGATCAGTTATCAGGAATGATTATCATTATCAAAATATCCAAGGAGGATGCGTGGCATGACGACGAAGCTTGAGATCTACAAGTGCGAGAAGTGCGGGAACATGGTCGAGGTGGTCCACGGCAGCGACGGCGAGCTTGTCTGCTGCGGCCAGCCCATGACGCTTTTGAAGGAGAACTCCGTGGACGCGGCGAAAGAGAAGCACGTCCCGGTCATCGAGAAGACTGCTGACGGGTACCGGGTCAGGGTGGGGAGCGTGGCGCACCCCATGGAGGAGAAGCATTACATCGAGTGGATCGAGCTCATCGCCGACGGCAGGTCGTACCGCCAGTTCCTCAAGCCGGGAGATGCCCCCGAGGCCTCGTTCTGCGTCGCGGCTTCCCGGGTCACGGCGCGGGAATACTGCAACCTGCATGGCTTGTGGAAGGCCGAGCTGTAAAGTTCGCAAGGGGTAAGACATGATCGGGAAGAAGGTCGAAGAAGCGATAAACAGGCAGATCAATGCCGAGCTGTACTCGGCGTACCTCTACCTTTCCATGAACGCGTATTTCCATTCGGTCAGCCTCGCGGGGTTCGCGAACTGGATGCGCGTGCAGGCGCTCGAAGAGTTCACCCATGCCGACAAATTCTACGGCTACCTCGTTTCCCGGGGCGGGAGGGTGAAGCTCGCGGCCGTCGCTGCACCGCCTTCGGCATGGAAGTCGCCGCTGAACGCCTTCGAAGAGGTGCTCAAGCACGAGCAGAAGGTCACGGCCCTCATCAACGGACTCGTGGACCTGTCGCTCAAGGAGAAGGACCACGCCACGGGCAGCATGCTCACGTGGTTCGTGGACGAGCAGGTGGAAGAGGAGTCCAATGCGGACAGCCTCGTCGGCCAGCTCAGACTCATGGGCGACAGCGGCCACGGCCTGTACCTGATGGACAAGGAGCTCTCTGCCCGTGTTTTTGTACCTCCCATTCAGGCGCAACCATGATATAATGAACGGAAAATATCCAAAGGGGAGATGGTGGTCATGAAATTATACTTCAATGCTGACGAGATTTTCGAGATGGCGGAAGAGATAGAGAGGCAGGGCGCCCGTTTTTACGACAAGGCGGCGGGCATGTTCGCAGACCCCGGCGTGAAGGGGATGTTCAAGGACCTGGCGACCATGGAGGTCGGCCATGAAAAGATCTTCGCGAACATGCGCTCCACGATCCTGAGCGACGCGTTCAAGGGCTATGACCCCGACGAGATGGCGGCGGCCTACATAAAATCTTTCACCGACGGCAAGGTCTTCGACTTCAGGAAGAACATGGCCGACCTGGTCACGGAAAGGTCCACGGTCTCGGACGTCCTGAAGATGGGCCTCGATGCGGAAAAGAACTCCATCGTTTTCTACACCGGCATCAAGAAGATCGTGCCGGAAAACTTCGGCAAAGACGCCATCGACAAGATCATCGCCGAAGAGATGAAGCACATCGTCGTGCTCGTGGAGAAGATGTCGAACCTTTAGGCCAGGGGGGAAGCAATGTCTGCTTTTTTACCGATCAAACTTTCCGAGCACGTCTGGTGGGTGGGCGCCATCGACTGGACCATCCGGGATTTCCACGGCTACACGACCAAGCGCGGCAGCACCTACAACGCCTACCTCATCATGGCCGACAAGATCACGCTGGTGGACACGGTCAAGGCGCCCTTCAAGGAGGAGCTTCTCGCCCGGATCTCGGCCCTGGTGGACCCGAAGCGCATCGACTATATCGTCTCGAACCACTCGGAGATGGACCATTCGGGCTGCCTGAACGACGTCATCCAGGTGACGCGGCCCGAGAAGGTCTTCGCCTCGGTCATGGGGTGCAAGGCCCTCAAGGAGCACTTCAAGATCGACGCTGAGCTCACCCCGGTGAAAGACGGCGACGAGCTCAGCCTCGGAAACCTCACGCTGGCCTTCACCGAGACGCGGATGCTCCACTGGCCCGACAGCATGTTCAGCTATCTCAAGGAAGAAAAGTTCCTGTTTTCCCAGGATGCCTTCGGGATGCACCTCGCCACCTCCGAGCGGTTCATCGACGAGGTGCCCGGGCCGGTCGTCGACTACGAGGCAGCCACCTACTACGCCAACATTCTCCTGCCGTATTCCCCGCTCATCCTCAACCTCCTGGACAAGGTGGCCAAGTCGGGCCTTCCCATCGACATCATCGCCCCGGACCACGGCCCGGTGTGGCGCAAGGACCTGGGCAGGATCGTTTCCCTCTACCGGAAATGGGCGGAGCAGAAGCCCGCGAACAAGGCCGTGGTGCTGTACCAGACCATGTGGCACAGCACCGAGATGATGGCCAGGGCCATCGAGGAAGGCCTGCGTGAAGGCGGCACGGACGTGAAGATGATGACCATCGGGCCGTTCCACCGCAGCGACGTGGCCTACGAGCTCCTCGACGCCGGCGCCCTTGTGGCGGGGTCTTCGACCCTGAACAACAACATGCTCCCGGCCATGGCGGACGTGCTCACGTATCTCAAGGGCCTCAAACCCAAAAACAAGATCGGCGCCGCCTTCGGCTCCTACGGCTGGAGCGGGGAGTCCGCCGGCCACGTCCAGGAATACCTGTCCGCCATGAAGGTGGACCTCGTGAGCGAGCCCCTCAGGGCCATGTACGTCCCCGGCGAGGCGGACCTCAAAAGGTGCTTCGACCTGGGCAGGGCCATCTCGGCAAAGCTCGCCGGCGTGGCGTGATCGAACAGCGACCAGACCCTACGGAGGAGAGAATGCAGAAATACGTGTGTGGAGTATGCGGATACATATACGACCCCGAGAAGGGGGACTCCGAGGGCGGCATCCCCGCCGGGACCGCCTTCGACAAGCTGCCCGACGACTGGTCCTGCCCGGTGTGCGGGGCGGACAAGAGCGAGTTTTCCCCCGAATGACCCCGCACGGGGGAAAAGGGGCTCTCTGAGGCCGCATGCTTGCCCGTTCAGGCGACGCCCCGGCAACGGTTCACGGGCGGGCCACGAAAGAGAGGTCATCGCCCCTCCCCCTGCCGGTGTCCGGGACGGTTCCGGCAAAGGTTCAGAAGCGGACCGGGGGGAAACGGGGCAGGGGGGGCTCCGGGTGCGGTGGGCTGAGGCCCGGCACGCCGGCATTCCTCCAGGAGGTCTTCCGGCAGTATCATCACGCCCGGTTCATCTCTCCCGATCCCCTCGAGCTCGTGTATCTCTACCACGACCCCCTCGACCGGGAGATCGCGGGCCTCATCGCCTCGAGCCTTGCCTACGGCAGGGTGGGGATGATCGTCCGGAGTGCGAGAAGCGTGCTCGAACCCATGGGGGCTTCGCCCCGGGCCTTTCTCGAGGAAACCCGGGAGGAGGATCTCCGGGAGATCTACCGGGGGTTCAGGCACCGGTTCACCACGGAAGGGGAGCTGACGGAGCTCCTGGCGGGTGTTCGCCGGGCGGTGGGCGGGTACGGCTCCCTGGAGGCGTGTTTTCTTGCCGGGCTTTCGGGGAGCGACGACACCACGCGGCCGGCCCTGGCCGCCTTTGTCGGAAAGCTCGACCCCCGTGTGCATGAGCGTCCGAGCAGTCTCCTGCCGGACCCGGGGAAAGGGAGCGCCTGCAAGAGGCTCCATCTCTTTCTCCGGTGGATGGTCCGCGCCGACGAGATCGACCCCGGCCCGTGGACCGGTGTGTCCCCCGCACAGCTCGTGGTTCCCCTGGACACGCACATGCACCGCATCTGCTCGTTTCTGGGGATGACGGCGAGGGCCCAGGCGGATGAAAAGGCCGCCCGGGAGATCACCGGGAGGTTCAGGGCCATTGCCCCCCGGGACCCCGTGAGGTACGACTTCTCGCTCACCCGCATGGGCATGAGGGGGGAGGATGTCCGGGACACGACGTGTCCGGGCGCACGGCAGAGATAGCTCAAAGGAGGATTGTTCATGGATGAGAGGCTGCTGGATGTTCTGCACCAGGCGTACACGGGAGAGTCGAAGGCGACCCTGAGGCTCAAGGTCTATGCGGAGAAGGCCGAGCAGGAGGGCTACCCTCAGCTTGCGAAGCTGTTCCGGGTCATTTCCTTCTCGGAGGAGCTCCACGGCAAGCGGGCGTTGAGGCTCCTGAAGGAAATCAGGAGCACGGAAGAAAACCTCGCGGCGAGCTTCGAGTCGGAAACGAAGGTGGCGGGCGTGGCCTACGACGATTTCATCAAGCTTGCGGAAGAGACGGGAAACAAGCCCGCCTCGCTGTACTTCAGCCAGTCGAGGGACGTCGAGGAGATCCATGCCAAGCTCTACAAGGAGGCCATGGACCACGTCCTGGAGGAGAGGCAGACCACCTACTACGTCTGCGACGTGTGCGGCTACGTGTCCGACGGCGTGCTTCCGGAAGAGTGCCCCATCTGCGCCGCGAAAAAAGAGCGCTTCGTCCCGTTCGACTGAACCCTCACCGCTGAGGCTGCCGGCCATGCCCCCGTTTTCGGGGTGTGCCGGCTTCCTCATGCCTCCTGATCGTACATTTCGGACCAGCGGCCCTTGTCGGAAGTGTTCGTGACGCTGATGGCGCCCTCGCCATTTTTCAGGTTCACCCAGGCAATCCTGCCGTCGACGGTGAGGCCCCTGGACGGAATGCTTATCTTGAGCGGGTTCCCGATGAAGTTCTGGACACCGATGGAGAGTCTCGGCTTGAAGAGCTGCGGGCATTTGAGCGCCATTCCCTGGCGGTTCATGTCCTTGATGACGCCCCGGGCCTTGAATATACTCCCTATCCTGACGAGGAAGTGGATGTTGACCGCTTTGCGCTCCTCGCTTCTTCTCTCGTGAGGGATGGGCTTCCTGTCCATGGCAATGACCCCCGTGTGTCGTTCACCCTGCCCCGGCTTTCCCGCAAGGGGACGAATCCGGTAAATGTCACAGCAAATTCAATGCCATGTGTAACACATCAACATTCCACCCAGTTGCGGCACCGTTTGTGGTGCCGGACGGGTCCGGGGAGAAGGAAGTTCCATTCCGTGGGAAATAAAATTC